>NZ_JBFANV010000001.1:0-482736 GCF_040674955.1 Nonomuraea sp. NPDC049695
TCACCCCCGCTGCCTACCCCCCCCTTCCCCGGTGGGCCCTGTGGGGTTCCGCCACCGCGGTGCCGTACCACCACTGACTTGTGCCACTGCTGCAACGCCGGTCGCTGGTCGGCCGATCGCACCGATCGGCCACTTGATCTCGTGCTGATTCACCACTCGCTGCAGTTCGCGGCATCACGCTGGAAACAGGTGCGAAACCGGATCACCGCTGGAAACCCTCCTGTGAGGTACAGACCTCGAGTGTGCCGGACGCCGATCTGCCCGCCGACGAAGAGATCAACTACCGCCCTGAACTACCAGGAGAACAAGGGCAACGCCCAGTCCACGGCGTCGATAAGCTCCGTCAGTCTCAGATTGTCCATGGGAAGGTCCGGGTGAGCAGGGAGGCCGGCACGACGAGCATGCAATATCGGACGGACACCCTGCAGCGCGAAGTCAGGGATCAGGTTCCGAAGAAGCGCGTACCCGTAGGCGGTCAGGGCGCGGGCTGGATGACGACAGCGGTGGCGTCGTCGCAGTAGCTGTCAACGTTCGCCTCGGTCTAGGTGACCAGGGCGGCGGCAAGGGCGTGGACGTCGTCGGCGTATTCGCTGACCGGGGTGCCGTTGCGGCGCAACTGACGCAGCCCGAAGTTGCTCGCGTGCCAGGGGTCGACCTAGCGAGGTCCGCGTCTACAGCGGGTGCAGCGTGACGGGGCCGCCCGGGGTGTGGACGGTCAGGGTGTCGTCCGAGACCGACACGCGGGGGTCGGCGGCGCCGGGCACGATCACGGTGAGCACGCCTGCCGCGGGAGGCGACAGCACGGTCACCACCTCGGCGGTACGCAGGTAGCCCGTCGAGATCAGCCCCGGGCGCACCGCCATCCCCCGCCCGGGGAACTGCAGGAGTGTCACCCGCCAGTCCCCCGCTCCCAGCACCACCGCGCCGTCGCGGCGCGCGACCACCTCGAGCGAGGGGTCGAAGTGCCAGAGGCTGCGCAGGGTCCCGCGGGCGACGGAGTCGTGCACGGCCATCAGGTCGGGCCCGTGGTCGACGCGGACGTGCCGGGTCCTTTCCGGCCCGTAGGCGTCGTCGGCCAGCTCGAAGCTCTGGCGCGACGGCCCGACGGACGAGCCGACGAGCCGCGTGGGGGTGCCGGGGCGGAAGGTGCCCTCCGGGATCGGCACGTTGTGCGCCTCGGGCGAGCGGGTCCACTCCGTGTACCCGGTCCGCTCGTAGGAGTGGAACCCGGCCTCGACCAGGATCCGCCGGCCCTGGGCGCTGTAGGTGACGCCCAGGTGGTCCTCGTGCCCGTGCAGCCGCCGGCCGGGGCCGAACCTGATCGAGTAGAAGGCCGAGCCCGGGTCGTCCCAGGCGGTCCTGCCGAAGACGTACCCGCCGTCGAACACCCGCACCACCGGCCCCTCGTGCGGGAAACCGTCCGCGCGGGCGTCGGCGGGGCTGTCGCCGATGGGGGCGAGGCAGCCGTCGGGCTGAGTGGCGTGCGCCACGTACGCCTCCAGCGCCTTCCGCCGGGCGATCAAGGCCTGAGGCGGCTCCGCGCCGCTCTCGCCGATCGCCCGCAGCGCCACACCGAGCCGGCGGTGCACGTACAGGCCGTAGCGGGGGGCCTGCTCCTGGAGCACGCCCTGTTCGTCGATGGCCAGCTCGGCCGAGGCGGTCATCCTGCGGACGGCGAGGTCGCGCCAGCGCGCCCGGCCGAGCCGGCAGCCGACCACCAGCAGCGCGATGTCCTGGTCCAGGCCGTGGTTGTGGCCCGCGCGGTAGAGGGCGGGGTCGGCCAGGATCTCGCCGTGCTCGGCCAGGCTCTCCCACAGCAGCGGGGTCCGCACGTGCTCGCTCAGGCACACGAGCGCAGGGGCGCGTAACGCGACCGCGTGCTCGGCCCACGCCCACGGGCTGACGTGGGGGCGGCCGCGCGGGTTCCCGCGGATCCACTGCTCGGCCAGGTCGGAGGCGCGGTCGAGGTACGCGCGGCCGCCCGAGCGCTCGTACTCGGCGACCAGGCGGCCCATCCAGCGCAGCGCGTGCAGGTTCAGCGCCCAGGAGCGGTTGCCGTGCGGGTTCGCGGTCCAGTCGACGTCCGTGCCGAGCTCGACCGGCGGCCGGCCGGCGAACGTGACCTGCCCTCGCATCACCTCCTCCACCTTGATCGCGGGAAACTGGTCGCTCAGGCAGATGGCCCTGCCTGAGGTCGTGCGGGCACGCCAGAACACGTCGTGGCTCCTGTTTTCTGGCAGCGCGAAACCCACGCGCCGCCACCGTCGTCGTCGGAAGGTTCTAGCGGGGGCCTCGGTCGGTCCAGCCCGCCTCGATCACACGCTCGGTGCGCGGGGACGGCCTGCTGTCGGTGCAGGAGAGCACCTGCGAGGTCTCCGGGTCGATGACGAGCGTGCGCCGGACGCCGCTGGGCAGCTCGTACGAGAACGCCTCGCCGCGACCGCTCGCCCCCAGGTAGCGCACCTCGGGCAGGTCGGCCAGGGCGCGGTAGGCGGCGGCGCGGACCGCGGGCGGGGACGGCTTGGTCCACAGCAGGCCGCTGAGCGCGTCGGCGAGCAGGCCCTGGGCGTCCGGCGGCAGCATCGCGGCCACCCGCTCCTTGAGCGCCGCCGGGTCCGCGGGAAGGCTCTGGATCTGCTCGAACGTCAGGTCGCGCCCCGCCATGCTGAACGGCGACCCGCTGGTGACCGGCGAGACACGGCCCCCGTCCGACGTCCACGCCCGGCCGTCCCTGGCCGCCCAGAGCTCGGACACCTCGGAGCCGTCCCGCACCTTCTTGATGTGCCAGTACGTCCCCCGGGCGGCGGGACCTGAGGCCGCGCTGGTGGCCGCCGCCAGCAGCACGGAACGCCCGGAGACGTGCGGTTCGTGGATGGGGGGCTTGAGCAGCACGAACGCCAGCGCGACGGCCGCCGCGACGACCGGGACCATCAGCCACGACAGCCGCCTGCGCCGGCGCCTGGCCGTCACGCGCCCCCACACTCTGGCCTGGGCGTGCGGGTCCGCCTGCGGCGTGCCGTACAGCTCCCTGATGCGCTCCAGGTCATCCACGGACCAGCACCTCCCCGAGCTGGGCGCGCAGCTTCTTCCTCGCCCGGCTCAGGCGGGACCCGACGGTGCCGTACGGGATGCCGAGCGCGGTGGCGATCTCGTCGTGGCTCAGCCCGGCGAGGGCGACGAGCAGCAGGACGTCGCGGTCGCGGCGGTCCAGCTCGGCCAGGGCGGCGGCCAGCTCCGGGCGCAGGCTCTGGGCACTGACGCGGACCGCGACCGAGTCCTCGTGCCCGGGGGACTCGGGCTCGGGGCCGCAGCGTCCGAGCGCGCGCAGGGTGCGGGCCTCCAGGCGGCGGTGCTTGCCGATGAGGTTCGTGGCGATCCCGTACAGCCAGGCCCGCACGCCGGCGCGGGAGGGGTCGTAGTGCGCGCGTTTGCGGAACGCCGTCAGGAACGTCTCGGCGACGACGTCCTCGGCGTTGTCCGGGCCGAGCCGCTGGGCGACGTAGGCGTGGATCTCGCCGAAGTGGGCGTCGAACGCCTCGGCGAACCCCTCCCCGTCCAGGGCGCCGGGCGCGCGGGCCGCCCAGGGCACCTGGGTCGCGATCGTCTCCCCCGTCATGTGCAACCTTCCGACATATCAGTGGTCATGTGTTATCACCCGATACGCCGGATCACTTTCACGCCGCGGTCATTGCAGGAAGCGGCGCACGTCGGCGATCTCGTCGGCGAGCTCGGCGTCGAGAAGACCGCCGGGAAGCTCGTCGAACGGCTCCACGCTCACCTGCGCGCCCTTCCGCCCCCACACGCCCCTGATCACGCCGCCCACCAGCAAGACGGGCCGCAGTACGCCCCCGCCGGGGAACACCTTCCGCGCGTGCTCGGCCGCCAGGATCGGGTCGCGGCTGCGCCAGCCCATCAGGTACTCGTCGAAGGCGGGCGCCAGGCGTACCACCGGCTCCTCCTCGGCGGGCGGCGGGCCGGCGGCGCTCAGGCTCCAGGCGGCGCGGGCCTCGCCCAGCGGCAGGCCCGACCAGGCGGCCAGGTCCTCGGGCTGCGCGGGCTGGTGGGCGCGGCGGTAGCGGGTGGCCAGCTCCTTGAGCGCCCGGTCGCGGTCGGGCTCGGGGGCGATCGGGGCGCCCAGCCAGTCGGCGGCGTGCACGTACGTGGGCTTGCCCCGGCGCAGCGGGCCCAGGACGGCCAGGCCGTGGTACGCGGCCAGCGCCACCAGGTGCACGACGCCCTGGCCGCGGGCCCGGCCTGCCAGGCGCTCCTCCAGCTCGGCCTTGGTGAGCGGGCCCTGACCCTCGAGGGCGCGGCCGATGAGCGCGGGCAGGTCGTCGCCGGTGACGCCCTCCTCGCGGAGACGGCGCAGGGTGTTCGTGGCGCGCCGGGTGAGGGCGTGCAGCCAGGGGAGGTCGTCGGCGTGCACGAAGTGGAGCGTGCCGCGCGGGCCCCAGGTCCTGACGATCTCGCGTCCGTGCCAGGCGGCCTCGACGTCCTGCCTGGTGAGGACGGCGGAGCGGGCGCGGAAGGCGAGCAGCGCGGCGGGGACGTCCTGGGCCTGTATCGCCCCCAGCCGCCTGACGACCTCGCCCGCGGCCAGGCCCGGCGGGCGGTGCAGGAGCTGGGCCTCGACGCTTCTCATGCGCGCATCATCGCAGGAGGAGGCGGTTGAGCAGGCGGGTGGTGAGGGGCGTCCTGGCGCGCACGGCCCCGCGGATGGCGTCGCTGCGCTGCCAGGCCTCGGTGGCGGCGTCCTCGGTGACGGCGTCGGGAGCGTACCTGACGAAGTTGGAAATTTCCGCCAACGCCAGGATGTGTGGCGATATTTCGGCTGATTGCCGGGCGACGACCTCTGCGGCGGTCAGGGCGTCCTCGCCCTTCAGGCCCAGGTCGTCGCACGTCTGCCGCCACGCGCCGAGCACCCGCTGCTCGGGCCCCTGGGCCCGGCGGCGCCTGCGCCTGCGCCACCACGGCAGGGCCACCACCACGCACGCGTACGCCGCCAGCAGCGCCCCGCCCGCCACCGACGCGACCACCCACATCGCCGGGCCGCTCCCGGGCTCCTCACCGTTGCCCGTGGCCTGCGGCTGCGACGTCTTGGGCCGGTCGCTCCCGCCCCGCGTGAACTCGCCTTCCAGCTCCTCGCTCTCCTCGATGGCCGACGACACGACGTCGTGGTCGTCCTTGGCGCCGCTCCGGCCCGGCGTGGGGTAGAACGGCCGCCAGCCCAGCTTGTCGAACTTGATCTCCGCCCACGCCAGCACATGGCCCGACTTGACGTGGTACATCCCGCCGGACGCCTCCCCCGGCCGGAACCCCACCACCACCCGCGAGGGCAGCCCGAGTGTCCTGGCCATGAGCGCGAACGCGGTCGCGAACTGCTCCGACGTGCCCCGATGCGTCGTCTGCAGGAAGAACTCCAGCCCCTTCAGCGAGTGCCCGGGGGGCGCGGTGACGTCGTAACTGGCGTTGGTGCGCAGGTACTTCTGCAGCCGGTACGCCTGCGTGATCGGCGTGGTCGCGCCCTTGGTGGCCTCCTGGGCGAGCTTGCGGAACAGCCGCTGCTGCGGTCCTGCGGGGAACGCGGTCAGGCCCGGGTCATGCACAGGGGCGGCCGCGAGCAGCTCGTCCTTGGTCGGCTTGGGGACACGCGAGGTCACCTCGTAGCCCGTCCCCTTGGCGGGTCTCTCGGCCGCCAGCAGCGCCCCGCTCTCGGGGTCAACCACCAGTCCGCGTACGCCGCTGACCTGCTCGGGCCGCTCGGCCGCCGGCAGCCAGGTGCCCGGGAGGCCGACGAACGTCACCTTCTGGCGTACGACGTCCACCTTGCCCGTCCAGTCGCCTTCGGGCACCCGGCCGCCGGTGGGCTGGAAGCGGGCGCCGGTGGTCCACCGGACGCCGTCGTACCGGTCGAGCACGGCCAGCCGCCAGTTGAGCGGCTTGTCGGCCTTGACGGTGAACAGCTCCCTGTCGGGGATCTGCAGCCACGCCGAGACCCGGTCCAGCGGGCTGACGCTGTCGACGCGTACGGGCGGGGGGAGGTCGGCGTCGTCGCGGGGGTTGTACGGGCGGGCGGCGATCGGCAGCAGCGGGCCCACGACCAGCGCCAGCGCGGCCAGCGCGGCGGCGGCCGGCATCCCGGCGAGCAGCCAGACCGGGGGGCGGTCCTCGCGCAGGATCGCCAGGGCGGCGATGAGCACGAACAGCGCGCCTGCCACCGGCAGGTTCGACCCCTCGCCGTCCACGCCCAGGAGCAGCGCCGCGCCGAAGACGAGGAGGGCGGGGACGGCGGCCGCGATCCTGGTGCGGGTCCTCGCCATGGTCTCGGCGCCGATGGTGGCGGCCGCCCAGACCAGGGTGTGGACGAGGACGAGGAGGTGCGGCTCGGGCTGGGCGGGGAGGAGGGTGGTGAGCAGGGCGGGCCACGAGTTCGCCGCGTCGGCGAAGACGGTCGGCTGGAGGCCCTTGTAAAGGGGGACGGTGCCGGCGAGCCAGAGGACCAGGTCGAGGGTCAGGGCCAGCCACAGGGGGCGCCTGCGGACGAGCGCGGCCACCACGGCGGGGGCGGTGGCCGCCGGGACCACGGCGACCAGGAGCTCGGTGCCGGGGAAGACGCGATGGAACCCCCAACCTGCCGTGCCCGCGATGGCCGCCACCAACGCCAACCCGGCCGGTCGCCGCCACAACGCCGTCTCGTCCCGGCCCTCTTGGCCGAGGATCCCCTGCACAGCGCCCACTGCCGCGTGCGCGCCCTGCACGGCACCGCCCGCCGCATGAGCACCCGGCACAGCACTCCCTGCCGCATGCGCGCCCTTACCGGTGCCGCCATGCGGGCCCTCATGCACTCGCTCGCGTGACGGTTCGCCGCCATGGCGCGGGGTCGAAGCACCTCCCGACGCCGTCCCGCCGGATGCTCCCGTGTCCGTCGCGCGCCGGCGGCGTCCTCTCGGCGGCGCCGCCGGAGTCTCCGCCCAAGGGGGCGATGGCGGCCCGCCGTGCGTGCCCGGCGGGTCCGGGGCGTGGTGGGTCATCGGGACCCCCACGCGAGCGGGAGCGCGTCCAGGGAGCCAACCGGGAGAACCCGGACCCCCGGGACCGCGACCGGGCCGCCGGGACCGACGTACACGCAGATCACCCGGTCGAAGCGCCGGCGCGCACCGGCCGCGCGGCCGGCCTCCTCGGGGTCCGCCGTGACCAGCACCAGGGAGCCGCCCCCACGTGCCAGCCGCAACGGCTCCGTGACGCCTTCCGTGCCCGCCCGTACCAGGGCCAGGCGGTCCAGCACGCTCTCCGGGTCCTTGGCGTCCGGGACGGGGCCGTCGCCGGTGAGGAGCCGTACCGGGAAACCGGCCCTGGCGGCGGCCAGCGCGACCGAGGCGGCGGCGTCCACGGCCAGTTCGGTGAGGTCCCGGGTGTCCAGGACCACGGTGGTGGTGGGCAGGCTGGCGTCGATGAGCTGGCGGACCATGAGCGTTCCCGTGCGGGCGCTGGAGCGCCAGTGGACGTGGCGCAGGTCGTCGCCGACGACGTACTCGCGCAGGGTGTGGAAGGTGACCGTGCCGCTCGGCGCGCTGTCGCTGGTGGGGCCCTCCAGGTGGTGGGCCTTGCCGGACGGGGGGACGGGGAGCGCGACCGTGCGGGGCCGTACCAGGAGGGTGACGGGCGACCCGTACGACCTGACGCGGCGCGTGAGCCCGAACGGGTCGGCCCGGACCAGCAGCAGCGGCCCCACCGGGATCTCGCCGCGGACGTCCGTCGGCAGCGGGTACGACACCGTGCGCGCCCCGCCCTTCGGCAGCCTGGGCAGGTCCACGGTGTGCTCCGACGCGCCGATCCGGTCCTGGGCCCGCAGGCCGGACAGGCCCCGGCGGCCGAGGTTGACGACGTTCAGTACGGCCACGGCGGCGTCCCCGCGCGGCACCTTCAGCGGCATGACCTCTCGGCGCACCTCCAGCCTGGGCCTGGGGGCGGTCCAGGCGAGCGCGGCGGCCAGCGCGAGCAGGCCGCCGGTGGCGAGCACGACGGGCTCGGGGTAGCCGAGCGCGAACCCGGCCGCGTACAGCGCGACGGAGCCGGCGAGCGTTCCCCAGCCCAGCGGGGTCAGCACCCCGGTGAGCCGGGCCGATGGCGAGAGCCGCACTACGCCGCCTGTGGCACCGGCATCCCGGCGAGGATCTCGCCGAGCGCGGCCGCGGCGGTGACCTCGCGCAGCTCGGCCTCGGGGGTGAGGATCAGGCGGTGCGCGAGCACGGGCTCGGCCAGCGCCTTCACGTCTTCCGGCACCACGTAGTGCCGCCCGGCGGCGGCCGCCTTGACCCTGGCCGCGCGGAGCAGCGCCAGGCTCCCGCGTGGGCTGGCGCCGAGCCGCAGGTGCGGGCTCGTACGGGTGGCCGCGCACAGCGCGACGATGTAGTCGTACACCGGGTCGGCCACGTGGATCCGCGAGGCGAAGTCGATCATCCCGGACACGTCCGACGCCCGCGCCACCACCGGCAGCCGCTCCACCTGGGGCCCCGTCGGCATGCCCTTGAGCACCTCCACCTCGGAGACGTGGTCCGGGTAGCCGACGGAGATCTTCATCAGGAACCGGTCGAGCTGGGCCTCGGGCAGCGGGTACGTGCCGTCCATGTCGACCGGGTTCTGCGTGGCCACCACCATGAACGGCCTGGGCACCGGGTGCGGCTCCGCGTCCACCGTGACCCTGCGCTCCTCCATGACCTCGAGCAGCGCCGCCTGGGTCTTCGGGGAGGCGCGGTTGATCTCGTCGGCGAGGACGATGTTCGCGAAGACGGGACCGTGGTGGAACTCGAACTTCTGGTGCGCCTGGTTGAAGATCGACACGCCGGTGATGTCGCTGGGCAGCAGGTCGGGGGTGAACTGGATGCGCCGCCACTCGGCGTCCACGCTGGCCGCGAGTGAGCGGGCGAGCGTGGTCTTGCCGGTGCCGGGGACGTCCTCGACGAGCAGGTGGCCCTCGGTGAACAGGCAGATCAGGGCCAGCTCGATCGCCTCGTGCTTGCCGCGGATGATGCGCTCGATGTTGGTGGCGAGCAACTGGAAGCGCTGGGCGAACTGCCCGGCCAGCTGCGCGCTCTGCTGCGGCTGCTGCTGGTAGGGCTGCTCGAGCTGCTGCGGCTGCTGCTGATACGGCTGCTCGAACTGCTGCTGGTACGGCTGTGCGGTCTGCTCGAACTGGTCCTGGTAGTTGTACTGGCTCAACTGAGTCCCCTTCTCAGTCGGTGCACTCGAAGAGCGGCGCCTCGGGGAATCCCCCGTCCGGAGTCGCCACCAGAGTGTCGTTCAGGTAGCCGTTGCCGTACTGGCTCTCGATCCGGTTCCAGATGTCGCTGGACTTGCCGGTGGACGTGTCGGTGTAGCTCGCGCCCTTGACCTGGCAGATCACCGTCAGGGTGATGTACACCTTCTGCGGGATTCTCCCGGCTTCTCCGGCTGCGGATGGACCCGGACGGATGAGCGTGTTGTTGTCCTCGTTGCTGGCGTTCTTGTACTGCTGCCGCGGATACGCCAGATCCACCTCGGCGGTGGCGACGTCCGGGCTCTCCCCCGCCGCGTTCTTGGCCTTGAGCTTGAACGCGTGCTTCTGGTTGTTCTTCAGCCCCTCCACGGTGAACGACGTGCCCTTGATGCCGCTGTTGGTCGCGGCGCCGGTCAGCTCGTAGGTGACGCCGTCGTCGGCGTTGGCGGGGGCGCTCCAGCTCAGCTCGGCGCCCCGGTTCCTGGGTTTGGCCGCGAAGCCGGACGGCGAGCCGGGCGCCACGCAGGGCTTGGCCCCGGCGCTCGCCTCCGACTCGACCTCGCCGCCCGACCAGTGCGCGACCACCACGAACGTGTACTCGTTCGCGCAGTCCCCGCCCGTGAACTCGAACTGGAAGGGCCCGTTCGCGTCCACCGACTGCGGCACGGACCTGCCGCCGCCCGACGAGGTCTTCAGCGTGTAGCGCTGGACCTTCCCGCCGGCGGACGGGCTGAAGCTCACCGTCACCTTGCCGGGCCCGGACCTGGCGGTCACGGCGCCGGGCGCGGACGGCGCACTGGCCGACGGCGTCGAGGTCGGCGTCCTGGTGGGTTCACGGGTCGGGGTGGGGGTGGGCGTCTCCTCGCGGGCCGGCTCGCTCTCGCGCGTCCGCGTGGGGCGCGGCTCCGTGTGCGTCGGAACGGGATCGGGCCGGGTGTCGGTCTTCGAGGGGTCCGGGCGCGGCGTCTGCTTGGGCTTGGGCGTGCTGGTCGGCCCCGGTACGTCGGAGTCGTCCTTGTCGACGTCGTGCTTGCGGCCCTCCGGGTCGATGACGACGGCCTTGTCGCCGTTCTCGTCGTTGGCCCAGAGCAGGCCGTCCTTGACGAACACGTCCACCGGCCCCGGCTCCTGGGCCACCTGGAGGGTGCTCGGCCGGCCGCCGGCCGCGCTGTCCCAGATGATCACCGAGCCGCGGCCTTGGTCCGGCACGTACACCTTGGAGCCGAGCACCTGCGGCACGCCGAGCTTCGTGGGATCGTCCGACTCGAACTTGGTGCTGAGCACCGAGTTCGACGCGGTGTCGATCACCACGAGCAGGCCCGAGTCGCCGGCCGTCAGGATCGGGACCAGGGAGCCCTCCGTCGCGGCGGGGGTGAGCACGCCGCCCTTGGCGGCCTGGGCCACGCCCTTGGGCAGCGTGATCTCGCCGACGCCGCCGTCCGAGCCGATGATCGTGGCGGTGGCGGCGCGGCTGTTGACCACGACCGGCAGGCCGCCGGCGATCGTGATCGCCAGCTCCTCGCCCGGCTCGCCGACCTTGAGCGGGCTCGCCGCCACCCCCTTGGTCACCGGTACGACCTCGCCCTTCGCGGTCACCGGAACCCACAGCCGCCCGCCGCCGTCGATGCGGGCCGCGCCGAGCGGGCCCGGCAGCGTGATCGGGGCTCCGACCGAGTTGAGCGTGACCGGGTCGATCTGCTGGATCTTGCCGGATGCCGGGTCCACCGCGTACCCGGCCGTCCCCGAGACCGCCAGCTGCAGCCCGGCCGCGCCGAAGTCGCGGGTCTGGGAGACGGTGAGTTGGCTGGGCTCGATGCGGCTGACGTAGCCGGTGCCGTCGTCGACGAGCAGCACGTTCCCGCCGTCCTGCACGACACGCAACCGCCTGCCCGCCTTGTCGTCGAGGTAGCCGTCGACCTCGCCGGACAGGCCGTTGACGTGCACGACCTTGCCCTTGGCCGAGGTCCAGAGCCACGCGCCCACGTCGGCCAGCTTCGGGTTGGCGCTGGACACGCCCACGCCGAACCACACCGCCGCGGCCACCAGGAGCGTGGCCACCACACCGGCGATCACCGCGGTGGGTCGGTCACCCCGGAGCATGCGCACCCGTAACTCACCCCGTATGTACGATTACACAGCGTTTGCCCCCGTATTACCGGGCATCACACTAGCGTTCAGCGGTACCTTGTGCGTACGTACTCACTGGTAGTTACGGCCGGGGTTGCTGTCGCGTGCCGAGACTGTCGGTGCGAAGCCGTACCTTAGTGCCCGTGTCCGAACAGCCCCTGACCCTCGACGCCGTCCTCACCGACGAGGCGGTCCTGTCGACCTATCGCCGCATGTTCGCCGCGCTGGCGCGCGACAGCGGCGCCGTGGTCGACGACCCGGCCCTGGTCGACATCGCCGAGACGCTGTTCTCGGCGTTCGCGGAGGCGGGCGAGGAGTGGCTGACGCACGAGCAGATGCGTTTCGCGTGCCGGGCCTATCCGACCGACCAGTTCGACAACCGGCTGCGGGTGCTCAAGGGGCTGGGGGCGATCCGCGAGGTGTTCCCCAAGCCCAACCAGTTGCGTTACCGGGCCTCGTTCACCAGTGTCGTCGGGCTGATGTTCATCAGGCGGATGATGGCCGACGGCGGCCAGTCGGAGATGCACCGGCTGCTGGCGCTCGAAGACCTCAACGTCGCCGATCCGCGTACGACGATGGAGGAGGCCAGGCAGAGCGCGGTCAACCTGGCGCGGGCGTTCCGGCTCTGGGCGCTGGAGCTGATCACGCTCACCACGGGCACGATCGAGGAGCTGCGCGAGCAGGCGCCCAAGCTGTGGGGCACCGAGGAGATCGCGCGGCGCGCCCAAGGCCTCCACGGCACCATCCTCACCCGATGGCCGGAGCTCGACCGCGTCTGCACCGACCTGCGTGCGGCCATCTACTCCTACAGCGACGCCTCGCGCCGCGCCGCCGGCCGCCTGGCCGACTCGGCGGGCACCACGCGCAACCTGACCTTGCTGCCCACGGAGACGTGGCGCACGTTCGCGCAGACCTCGTCACGCGAGCGGCTGGCGGCGGTGCTCGACGGGTTCGTGTTCGACGCGCCCGCGCCGTGGCACGACCCGGCCGCCATCGCGCGCGCCGTGGACGAGGCCCCGCGCCCCGCGCCCGCCCAGCCCACTCCCCCGCGCTCCCATCTCCCCGACGACGGGCCCGGCTCCTCGCTCGACTCCTCGCCCAACGCGGCCATGGAGCGGCTGCGCGAGGTGGCGGAGTCGCTGCTCGGCGACGCCTCGCAGGTGGCGCTGGCCGACGTCCTGGGCCCCGACTGGCCCTCGGCCCGGCGCGTGCTGGCCGACCTGACGACCGTGGACCTGCGGCCCGAGCTGCCTTACCGGCTGACGTGGTCCGACGGGCTCACGATCGACCCGGACCGCGAGCCGGCCTGGCTCTCGCACGGCTACCTGGAGCGCACCTGATGGCCATCGCGGAACGTCCCGAGCCCTCGAACGGCGACCACCTGTCGGCGTCTGCTGCGTCGGCCACGCCGGCGACCTCGGCCGCACGAGCCGCCTCCGCCACTCCGGCCACGGCCGCTGCGGCGGGTCCGGCGGCTCCGGCCGCTCCGGCGGCGTCGTCTGCGTCGGACGCGGCTGTGGGAGGCGCCGGAGCGGCCGGCCCGCCGCGAGCCCGCGGTGAGGGCGACGTGCCCGCACCCCATCACGTGGCGGAAGGCGGCGCGGCCTCAGCGGCGATGGACGACGACTCGGCCGCGTCAGCCGCGACCGTTCGGGGAGGCACACCCCCGCCAGTCCAGGACGCGACCGTTCAGGGCGGCACACCTCCGCGAGTTCAGGAGCAGCCCGGCCACGCGGGTGCGCCGGTGCGCCGCCCCGGTGAGCAGGGCGGCAGTGGGGCGCGGAAGCGCGCGGCGGGCGACGCACCTGCGGGGACCCGCTCCAAGGGCGTCACACCGGGCCGGCCGAGGGGCATGGACGCGGCCCTGGCTCACGTGCGGGCGCGATCGGGCGGGCCGTTGTGGCTGGACGCCGGGGTGCCCGCGCCGCCCGGGATGGTGCGGTTGACGCGTTCCGACTCCACGGGGCAGGCGCTGCCGGTGTGGCCCGATGGGGTGACGCCGTCGTTGCTGGAGGAGTACCAGGTGGCGCCGGTCGCCGTGGAGCGGTCCGGGGAGACCCGGCGGGTGCTGGCGGCCGTGCTCAAGTGCTGCTGGACCGACCTGTCCGTGGACCCGTGGCCCGGTGAGCCCGCGCCCGTGGAGCTGGTGCTCGACACGTACCGCGCACTGATCGGCCGCACCGACGACCTCATGCGCAACTGGGCGATCGGCGCGCTGCGGCGGTTGCACGACTCGGCGTGGATCGTGATGGACGACGGCGTGGTCACGCTCGGCCCGCGCTGCGCCCTGTGGCCGGTCGAGTCGCACGCGCAGCTGCAGGAGCTGGTACGCCGCCTGCCCGACCCCGAACGCCCCGAGCTCACCGTGGTGGGCGACGCCGACATCGTGGCCGCCGCCGAGACGGCTCCCGAGGGCGGCGGCGGACGGGTGGAGGCCGCTTCGGCGGAGTTCGACGATGCGCTGGGGGCTTACGACGAGCGGCGGCGGGCGGAGCTGGTGGCGGCGTTCATGGCGGTGGAGTACGCCGCCGAGCCGGTGCAGGAGGCCCGCTTCGCCGCCCTGCGTGACCCGGCGCTCCGCCATACGCTGGGCGAGCTGCTGGGCAGGCGCGGCCGTACGCTGATCCAGCAGCGCGACCGCTGGACCTCCGGCTACGACGACGCCCACGCCGCCGCGCTCGCGGCGCTCGAGACCGAGTCCACGCACGAGCCTCGTCCGGGCCACGGCCCAGCCCCATCGAGCACGGACGAGAGCGGCACCGCAGACGCGACGCCCGCAGCCGTCGAGGCAGCGGAGGCGGCCGATGGAGCGAGCGCGATCAACGCCGCTGGTGGGGGCGATGTGGCCGATGCGGCAAGGGCGAGCGATGCGCCTGAGGCGGCCAGAACGGGCACGGCCACGGCGAGCGACGCGCCGGGCGCGGCCACGGCAGCCGACGCGCGCGGCACGGCCACGGCGGGCGACGTGCCCGGAGCCGCAAAGGCGGGCGATGTGCCCGGAGCGGCCACGGCGGGTGGTCGTGGAGCGGGTGCGGTCGCCGGTGTCTCCGGATCGGACCGTGCCCCGGTCTCCGCGCAGGCGGTCCGGTCGTCGGGTCCAGGTGGCGGCGGCTCGGCGGCCGTGCGGCTGGGGGTGAGCGAGCGGGCGGTGCTGACGCTCGTACTGGTGCATTCGGTGGCGATCCCGAGGGCCGAAGGGTTGCTGCCCGAGGACTCCTGGCTGTCGCCCCACCCCACACCGGTGGACGAGCTGCGCCGCCACACCCAGCTGCCCATCGGCGAACTGGAGGCGGCGCTGCGGACATTGCGGCACTCAGGGCTGTTGGGCCAGGTCAAGGCGGGTGAGGAGGCGGGCGGTTACGTGCCGGGGCCGCAGTTCCACCGGCTCACGCCGGCCGCACGGCGGCGCCTGCAGGAGGAGCTGATCCTGGCGGCCGGGCCGAACACGCCGCTGGCGGCGGCCGTACGAGCTCGAAGATCGGCGAAGTGATCGCAGCCGAGTGCGGCGGGTTCAGCGTCAGGACGAATGGAAGGACTACGGGGGTTTCAGGTGTCGCAGATGGAGAACGTCGTCGGGGACCGGGTGCTGATCGCCGTGCAGGCGGTCAACATTTCGCGGCTCTCGACCCATCCGGTGCCCACCGTCCCCGGCACGCTCATCGTCGTGGCCGGCGCCGGGCCGAAGGACTCCAACGGCGCGGGTAAGTCGTCGTTCATCGCCTCGATCACGGCGCTGCTCGGGGACGAACAGTGGCGCTTCGCCTCAGGCGCCAAGGCGGTGTCCGAGCTGCTCTTCAACGCCGAGCTGGCCAGCGGCGCCGGCGCCCGCCAGTGGGCGAGCGCCGACCACGGCTACATCGTGGGCGTCTTCGCCCCGCCGGGCATGGACGGCTTCGCCCCGCCCGGCTCGGACGGATCACCGACGCCACCCGCGCTGGACGGCCCCGACCACCACGGCGGAGGCGCGCCGGGCGGCCTCGCGGAACGAGACGGCGGGACGGCGACCGGCACGTCAGCGAACGGCGGGGCGGCGGCCGGCACCTCGGCGAACGGCGCCGCACCGGACGGCGGGGCGGCGGGCACGGCGGACGGTGAGCTCATTCTCGAGGATCACGTGGCCGGAGATGAGCTGGGCGGGGAGCTGTTCGAGGTGCCCGACACCTCGGGCGGGGCGCTCACCGTGTGGCTCAAGGTCAACCAGGAGGCGCCGCACCTGGAGATCCGCTGGCGGGAAGGGGTGCACCTGGCGGCGTCCCCGTCCGAGGCCGAACGGGTGGCGCGGGCCGACGAGATCTGGGCGTCCCTGCCCAAGTCGGCCGGTCGGCGTGACGTGGTGGCGCGCGACCTGACCAAGGTGCTCTACGGCGACCGCGTCAGGTGTGTGTCGTTCCTGTCCACGTCCGTACGGAGCAAGGTCGCCACCAACCTGCTCTCCCAGCCACTCAACGAGATCTCCCCCGAACGCGTCTTCGAGGCCATCGCCGCCCTCACCGGCCTCGACGCCGAGCTGGAGCAGGAACGAGAGGCCCGCCGCGACGAGCACGCCAAGCGGGTACGCGCGGCGCAGGCGGGCGAGCGGCTGGCCGAGTTCGAGTCGGAGTCGAAGGCGCTGCTGACCACGTTCGACCGGCGTGATCAGGCGAGAGTACGGCTGGCGGACGCGTTGCGGTGCTGGCGGGGCCGGCAGGCGCGCAAGCTGGCCGACGCGGCGGCCAAGGACGAGTCGCTGGCCGCCGACCTGGAACGGCACCACGTGGCCGGTGAGGCGGCCGCCGAGGCGATCGCCATGGTCAAGGCGGAGATCGCCACGCTGCGGGAGGACACCCTCGACCGGCAGGTCTCGCAGGCCCGCAAGGAGTTGGCGGCGCTCCAGGCGAGGGCGGCCAAGCTGGACGCGGATCGCGCGGTGGCCGAGAACTCCGCCGACGAGCTGCGCGGGCTGATCCCGGCGCTGGAGGAGACGCGCAGGTTCGCGGACGGGCGTGACGTGCCCACGGCCGAGCGGGAGCTCGGGGAGGTCCGGCTGCGCCTCAACGAGGCGCTCAAGGCGCTCGGGGTGGCGGACCAGGAGGTGGCCTCCGCTCAGGCGGCGCTGGACGACGCGGAGGGCGGTCCTGCGGCGGCGCAGCTCAACGCGCTGGCAGCGGCCGGCATCGGCGCGACCGGCCTGCTCGACGCCCTCGACGTGGCGGAGCAGGCCCGCGACGCCGCCCACACACCCCCCTCCGGCCGCGCACTACGCGGGAGCACTGCCGGCGTGGGTGTCGCCGCCGATGGGGAGGTCACGCCCGGTGCGAGTGGCGCCGGAGGCGGCGGGGCGCGTGACGTCGAGGCGTTGGGCGCCGCCCTCAAGGCCCGCTATGGGAAGACGAACGACGCCGAGCACAAGGCGGACGGCGGTGCCAGTGCCGGGGCCAGTGCCGGGGCCGGTGCCGATGCCGGTGCCGGTGTCGGTGTCGGTGGTCTGGTGCTGGGTGAGTTGCGGGGATGGCCGAACGAGCATGCGGTGATCGTGGATGCGGCGCAGCTCGATGCCGCCGCTGCCGCGCTGGCCGCGTTGCCGGGTTCCGTGCTGGTCAGCTCGGCCGGGGTGAGCGTCGTGGGCGCGTTCGACGGCGTGGCCACCGGGCGCGAGGCCCGGATCAAGGCCGCCGAGCAGCGGCTCCACCGGGCGAAGGACGTGCAGGAGACGGCGGCGCAGGCCGTACGCGATGGGGAGGAAGCCGTCGCCGAGGCGCAACGGCGGCTGGAAGGGGCCAGGGCCGGGGTGCGCCTGGCCGAGCTGGAGGAGAAGCTGGCCGAGCGGCGGGCCAGGCTGGCCGGGCTGACCGCCGCGATCGAGGAGGTCGCGCCGAAGGTCGCCGAGGCCGAGCGGCAGGCCGGAGCACTGGACTTCCGGGCCAGGACCAGGGACATGGAGATCGAACGCCTGGAGGGCCGGCGCCACCGGCACGAGGCCGAGCGCGCGCAGGCCCGCGACCAGGAGACCAAGGTCACCTCCGAACGCGAGTCGCTCAAGCTCGACGCGCTGGCCGCCGACTGGGGCGGCACGGTCGAGACGGCACGCGAATGGCTGAACGCGCTGCCCGAGGAGGAGCGGCCGCGAGCGGCCGAGGAGTGGTGGCGGATCGCCGAGCGCCTCTTCGACCAGGCCTTGCGTGACACGTTCCCGGAGGAGGACGCGGAGATCCCGGAGGAGCTGCGGTTCCTGCTGAGCGAGCGGGGCGGGAGCGCGGCGCGGGAACAGGCGACGTTCGCGGCGGTGTGCGGGGCGCTGGCCTCCTACCTGCGGGGCCAGGAGGAGTACGAACGGCACCAGCGGCGCCAGATCGAGGCCCAGGTCGTCACCAGGCAGCGGGACCTGGCGGCGGCGGCGCGCGGCGCCGAGGAGGCGGCGCAGTCGACGGCCGTGCACCGGGCGGCGTTGACCGCGGCGATCAAGGCGCGGCTCACGCGGGTGGCCGAGGAGTTCGAGAAGCTGGACACGTCTTACGGGGGTTACGGGGCGACGCTGGAGTTCCCCGTGCCGCCCGCGCCCGCCGACCCCGAGCAGCGCTGGCAGTGGCGGGTGACGCCGAAGTGGCGGCGCGGCGAGGGGCAGGGGTTCGTGCCGTACAACCGGCGGGCCAACACCGCGCTCATGGACGAGAAGGCCGTCAAGCTGGTGTGCGCGGCGGCCATCGCCTCGTCCGGGGGCGGGCATCTGTGCCTGGTGCTCGACGAGCTCGGCCGCAACCTGGGCAAGGAGCACCGCAGGGAGGCGGTGGCGCTGTTCAGGCGGATCGGGGAGACGTACGGGATCACCGTGATCGGGGCGCTGCAGGACGACATGGAGCCGTACGCGATCGACGCCTGTGGCCAGTACGTCAAGCTGCGGCGCTCGTCGGACGCGATGCCGTACAACGAGCCGCCGGTGATCGTCGGGCACGACCAGCACGCCGAACGGGTGCGGGCGCTGGCCGCGTACGTCGACAGGACGGCCGGTTGACGCGCCCCCTTTCCCTTTCCAGCTGGGTGTGGCCGGCCTGCCCGATCTCGTTCGGCTTGGTCGCCTTGCGCCGGTAGGCCGCTGATCACGGCGCATGATGCGCCTCCAACGGGCGATCACGAGCACGGTGTCCTCGTCGAACGAGGGCAGGCGACCCCGTGGGGATCTCCTGGTCGCGCATATGGTCCTCACACGCGGCGCGAAGCTCCCCAAAGGCCACGATCGAGCCCACCTTCGCCACCGGCCTCCGGGTCCGCCCCGCCGGCCACCACGACGGGATCCATGGCTGGCTGAGCAGCACGATCACAGCCGGGATAGCCTCTGCCATCGCCACTATGCAAGCGCATAGTAGTATGTCCACACGGATAAGTTCCTATGCGGCTGGATTAGGAGACATGGAGAGCGTAGATCTCAAGCCAGACCCTGAGGACCTGACCGCTCGTGCCCGGATCAGGGACGCGGCCCTGCGGCATTTCGGTGAGTACGGGTTCCAGGGCGCGACAACCCGTGGCATCGCCGAGACCGCGGGAGTGTCCCGGGGGCTGCTCCGTCACCACTTCGGGTCCAAGCAGGCGTTGCGCGAGGCATGCGACGACCATCTGGTCAAGCTGATCGGCAGGATCAACGAGCAGGCCAGGAACAGCCCGGCCACGAGCGGCATGAACCACGTCGCGGCCGCGATGGCGGCGCTCGGGCCCTATCAGCGATACCTGGCCCGCGCCCTGACGGAGGGGTGGGCCGAGCCGGTGTTCGACGCGATGGTCCAGATGAGCGAGCAGTGGCTCGCGGAGCTCGACGAGCGCCGCTCCGATCTCCCGTTCGCCGATCGCCGGGCCCGTGCGACGGTGGGCACGGCCATGGCGCTCGCCATCGGGATCCTGCACAAGCACGTGTCCCGGGGGCTCGGCGTCGACGTGCTCGGCGACGAAGGCTCCCACCGGCTCGCGCTGACCGTACTCGACATCTACTCCCACCCCTGGGTCAGCCCGGAAGAGGCCGCGGTGTACCGCGACGCCCTGGAAAAGAGCCGGCCCAGGCAAACGGCGCCATCAAAGGAGCACACCGATGAGTGAGGCGATATCAGTAAGCGGCTTAGTCAAGACGTTCGGCGCCACCCGCGCGCTGGACGGGCTCGATCTCGCCGTACGCGCCGGAGAGGTGCACGGCTTCCTCGGGCCCAACGGCGCGGGCAAGAGCACCACGATCCGCGTCCTGCTGGGCATGGTGCGCGCCGACGCGGGCACCGCGCGGCTGCTCGGGGGCGACCCCTGGGCTGACGCGACCCAGCTGCACCGCAGGCTGGCCTACGTGCCGGGGGACGTCACCCTGTGGCCGAATCTGTCCGGCGGCGAGGTGATCGACCTGCTCGGCCGGCTCCGCGGCGGGCTCGACGAGCGGCGCCGCGCCGACCTCCTGGAGCGCTTCGACCTGGACCCGCGCAAGAAGTGCCGCACCTACTCCAAGGGCAACCGGCAGAAGGTCGCCCTGATCGCCGCGCTCGCCTCCAGCGCGGAGCTGCTCATCCTCGACGAGCCCACCTCCGGCCTGGACCCTCTGATGGAGGAGGTCTTCCGGGAGGTGATACGGCAGGACAACCGCACTGTGCTGCTGTCCAGCCACATCCTGGCCGAGGTCGAAGCCCTGTGCGACAAGGTGACCATCATCAGCGGCGGGCGCACGATCGAGAGCGGAACGCTGGCGGATCTTCGGCATCTGACCCGTACCTCGATCCAGGCCGACCTGGCGGCGCCGGCGGACGGGCTGGCCGGCCTGCCCGGCGTGCACGACCTGCGCGCCGAGAACGGCCGGGTGCGGTTCGACGTCGACACCACCGCCCTGGACACCGTGCTGCGCCGCCTCACCGACATCGGCGTACGCGCTCTCGTCAGCCGGCCGCCCACGCTGGAGGAGCTGTTCCTGCGGCACTACGACCGCACCGGCGAGCACACGGAGGCGGCACGATGAACGGCGTCGGCCACCTGGTCCGCCTGGCGCTGCGCCGCGAGAGGAGCATCGCCCCCTGGTGGATCCTGCTGCTCGTGGCCTTGGCCCTGACGCTGGTCTCCTACATCAACAGGTTCATGCCCACCTACGAGCTCAAGCTCAATTACCTGGACGTCATCCGCGGCAGCGGCTTTTTCCAGGCGCTCGGCGGCGGAGTTCCCGAACCGCGGCTGGAGGTGTTCGCCACGTGGCGCAGCGGCGGGTTCCTCTATGTCGCGAGCGCGTTCGCGGCCGTCATGTCCGTCGTCCGGCACACCCGCAGGGAGGAGGAGTCCGGCCGCAGCGAGCTGGTCCGCTCGGCCGTGGTCGGCCGGCACGCCCAGTTGACCGCCGCCCTGCTGGTGGCGGCGGGGATCAACCTGATCGGCGGCCTGGTGACCGCCGTCGCGCTGATCGGGGCCGGGCTCGAACCGATCGGTTCGCTCGTCTACGGGGCCGCCATCATGACGGCGGGCTGGGTGTTCGCCGGCGTCGCCGCGGTCGCCGCCCAGCTGGCCCGCGAAGCCCACACGGCCACCGTGATCGGCCTGTCCGTGCTCGGGATCTCGTACGTGATGCGTTACGCCGGTGACGCGACGGGACAAGCCTGGCTGAAGTACCTGTCCCCGATCGGCTGGAGCCATCTGGTGAAGCCGTACCAGGACGAACGCTGGTGGATGCTCATGTTTTCGACGCTCGTCGCCGCACTCCTGTTCGCCGTGGGCTACCACTTGTCCGGCCGCCGCGACCTGGGTGCCGGGATGCTGCCGGAACGCCTCGGGCGTGAGAGGGCTCCGGAGCTGCGCGGTCCGATCAGTCTGGCCTGGCGGCTCCACCGCGGGCTGCTGGTGAAGTGGACGGCCGGGGTCGCGTTCTTCGCGGCTGTGGCCGCCGGCCTGAGCCCGCTCGCGCAGGATCTGCTCTCGCGGCCGAGCATCGTGGTGAACAACATCGTGAAGCTCCTCGGCGTCCACGGGGACGAGGCGCTCGGCGCCTATTCGTGGTACCTCATTCTGATCCTCGCGTACGCCGTCGCGCTGTATCCGGTGCTCATGACCCTGCGGCTGCGCGCGGAGGAGGCGTCGGGCCGCGCGGAGGCCGTGCAGGCCACGCCGGTGAGCCGGCTGCGGTGGGCGGGCGCGCACGTGCTGCTGACCGGGCTCGGCACGACGCTGCTGATGGCCGTCGCCGGGCTCGTCTACGGGGCGCTGTACTCCCTGCTCGTGGGCGATTTCACCACCGACCTGCCACGCTTCCTGGCCGGGGCGCTGAGCACCGTGCCCGCGGCGTGGAGCGTCGGGGCGGTGTCCGTGTTCGCGTACGCGCTGCTGCCGCGGGCGAGCGCGGCGATCTCCTGGGCCGTCTGGATCCTGACCGCCGGGCTCGGGAAGGTCGCCGGTCCCCTGTACGGAGCGTGGGACGGGAGCCCGCTGGAGCCGTTCTCGCACCTCCCCAACCCCTTCACCGCGGCATCTTTCGACATCAGACCGCTCCTGGCCCTGCTCGCCGTCACGGCGATCCTGCTCGGCGGCGGGCTGCTCGCCCTGCGCCGCCGCGACTTCGGATAACGTCACGGGAACCTAGGGAGCAGGACCCTGCGGTGATCTGGGGTTGTCCGGCGAGCCTGCTGGTCAGCCCGCCTACCACAAGGAAGGAGCCGCTCATGACCGCCGACCCGACGATGACCCGGATCGGCCAGGGGGTGGAGTTGCATCACCACCAAGGTCAGCGTGAAGCCGCCCGCGAGTTGTTCGCGCAGATCTGGGACGACATCGGCGGCGAGCAAGGCGACCCGCTGCATGTTTGCGTCCTTGCCCACTCGATGGCCGATGTGCAGGACGACGTGCACCAGGAACTGATGTGGGATCTGCGAGCGCTTGCCGCAGCCGGCCTGATCACTGATGAGCGGGTGGCACAAGCCGGGGTGCCGCTTTCGGTGGCCGGCCTGTATCCGTCGTTGCATCTGAACTTGAGTGAGTGTTATCGCAAGCTGGGCGATCTGGATCGCGCCCGTGAGCACCTCCGGCAGGCAAGGGCGGGGATCGGCGCCCTTGGCGACGACGAGTATGGGCAGCTCATCAAGGGTGGGCTGGAGCAGCTGGCCGAAAAGTTGGATGAGACCTTCTGACTGCGAGCCCGGGCAAGGCAGGCTGCCCGCGGCCGTCGTCGTTCTGGCCGATCAGCACCATGGGCCGGGCCGTGGTGGACGGGTCAGGGTGGGTCACCTGGGCGGCGGGCCGGTGTAGGAGGCGCGGAGGCGGAGGAGGGTGCCTCGGCTGTACTCCTCCATCGCGTGCGCCAGCCAGCCCGCCACCCTGGCCACCGCGAAGACGGCCTCGCCCGCGCCGGCCACCATGCCGCTCACGGCAGTGAGGGTGGCGAGGGCGAAATCCATGTTCCGCTCCGGAAGGCGCCGCCGGCGCATTTCCTCCAGCACGGCCGCTCCGGCGGCGAGCCCGTCGTGTCCCGGCGCGGCCTCCTTGATGAGGTCGAGCAGGAGGCCGCCGCGTCCGTCGCCGTTCTTGTAGATGCTGTGGCCGAAGCCGGGGATGCGCTCGCCACGGCGTACCCGCTCCGCGATCACCCGTGCGGCCTGGTGCGGCTCGGCGACCTCGGCGAGGAGGCGTTCCGCGCCGTACGACGCGCCGCCGTGCAGCGGGCCGCCCAGCACGCCGAGCCCGGTCAGCACGACGGCGTACGGGTCGGCCTTGGCGGAGGCGGCGACCCGGGCGGCCAAGGTGGAGGCGGCCAGCTCATGGTCGGCGAGCAGCACCAGTGCGGCCTGGAGCACGCCGAGGAGCGCGAGGCTTGCGGGATGCGGGCACAGGCGGGACCAGAGGCGCTCGGCGATCGACTCGCCTTGGGGCTCGCTGAGCTGCGGCAGGGCGTCGACGAGGCCCGCGATCATGCGGCGGCCCGTGGCGGCGACGGACGCGGGGTCGAGCTGGTGGCGGAGGGAGTCGGACGCGCCGAGGACCGTCGTGATCACCTGGAGGCGGTCGAGGGGCAGGAGATCCTCCGGAAGTCCGCGCTGTGCGGCGACGGCGGCGGCCAGCGCGTCCGGCTCGCACCGCCACGGCACCGGCCACGAAGTCCGCGCCCCACTGCCGCTCTCCGGGTCGGCGGTCCAGAGCCAGTCGGCGACCGTTTCGAAGTCGCCGGTCCGCGCCAGCTCCAGCGCGTCGAGCCCCCGGTAGTAGTGCCGGTCAACGCCGAGCGCCGTGATGGCCGACTCGATCACCAACTCGGGCGGCTGGCTGCGGGGCCGCCCCCGCCGGGCGAGGCGCTCGATCTCCTCCTCCGAGAAGAGGCTGCGCCGCCCGTCGTCGCTGTGCCGCCGCTGCAGCACGCCCCGGCTCACGTACGCGTACAGCGTGGCGGGTTTGACGCCGAGCCGCTCGGCGGCGGTGGCCGCGTCGATCCACTCCACCCGGACAGGCCCCTTCCGATGCATGTTGATGAAAATCAATATTGATACACATTGAAAGCACATGTCAACGTGAGGGCATGCCAAAAGTTCACTTTCTCGATGTCACCAACCGGGACGGCGTGCAGACCGCGCGCACCGGCCTGTCGAAGTTCGGCAAGACCATGGTCAACTTCTATCTGGCCAAGCTCGGGGTGGCGCAGTCCGAGATCGGCTTCCCGTTCCTGTTCCACGAGGTCCCGTACGTCAAGGCGCAGGTGGCGCTGGCCGAGGCGGGGGCGTTCGGCGCTCTGCGGCTCTCAGGATGGTGCCGCGGCGTGCCGCAGGACGTGGAGAAGGCGGCCCCGCTCGGGCTCAGGCACTACAACCTGTCCATCTCGACGTCCGACTACATGATCCAGAACAAGTTCCGGGGCCGGCTGGACAGGGACGCGATCGTCAGGGAGATGACGGCCGCCGTGCGCACGGCCAAGGCCGCGGGCGCGCAGACCGTGGGGGTGAACGCGGAGGACGGTTCGAGGACGGACGACGGCTTCCTGCTGGAGTTCGCGCTGGCGGCCAAGGAGGCGGGCGCCGACCGGGTGCGCTACTGCGACACGATCGGCGGCGACACGCCTGACAGGATCCGCGAGCGCTTCGCCAAGCTGGCTTCGGCCGTCGCGATGCCGGTCGAGACCCACTGCCACAACGACCTGGGCATGGCCGTGGCCAACTCCGTCTCGGGCGCCCTCGGCGACCTCGACGTGGGACAGGACGCCTGGATCAACACGTGCGTGAACGGCATCGGCGAGCGTTCGGGCAACGCCGACCTGCTCTCCACGATCCTGGCCTTCCAGCACGGATTCGGCCTCGACGCGGAGATCGGCGACGCGCTCGACCTGTCGTGGGCCCGCAGGTTCGCGCTGTGGGCGAGTTACGCGTTCGGGCGGCCGCTGCCGTACAACCAGGTCGGGGTCGGGCGGAACGCGTTCGCGCACGAGAGCGGCATCCACGCCGACGGCGCGCTGAAGGACCACGGCAACTACGAGCTGTACGACGAGGCCACGCTGGGCCCGTTCCCCGAGGACTGGCACGCGCGGGACGGCCGGGTCGTGCTGACCGGCGAGTACGGCGGCAAGGCCGGCTTCCGGCACGTCATGGACGGGCTGGGGGTGGAGATCCGCGAGGAGGACCTGGCGTTCCGGCTGGTGCAGCTCTGCAACGCCATGACCGGCCGCCCGCTCACCGACGACGAGCTCCGCCTGATCGCCGCGTACCCGCGCGAGCTGTCCCTGCTGTTCCCCGGCTACGAGCACCCCTAACGGGGCCATCGCCGCGACGTACGCTCCTACGGCCATGACGTCCAGCCCACTGGCCTGCATGCTGGTGGCGACACCGCGCCGCTGAGCACGCCGCCGAGGCTGTAGGCCACCGAGGCGCCGCTGTAGCGGAACTGGGTCGTGAAGAGCTTAGGCAGGTACGCGCCCACAGGAACAGCGCGTTAACCCGGACGTTAATGCTGCCTTGCGCAGGATGTCATTGTTCCAGGTGGTCGTTCGCGTTGATCCTGGTGGCCGAAGCCGGCCACCGATCCAGAAGTGTGTCTGGCCCCACCCACCCGTACGGCCAAGCCCATATTGGCCTGACCAGGCGCTACCTAACATCGCTACCACAACGACACGGAGGAGAAAGATCATGGCGAACGCCGGCGACATCACGACCGCGACGGCGCACATCGGCGACGCCCGCACCGAGGAAGCCTTCACCACGGTGAAGAAGTGCATCATGCTCTTCGGCGCCGTCAGCGCCATCACCCTTGGAGTGGTTGCCGTGATGGCGTTCACCGGCCACGAGGCGACCTCGTTCATGTGGATCCGGGGAGCCATCCTGCTCGCGATCACCCCGCTGATCTACCGGATGGCTGTCCGCGCTTCGGAGGGGTCGTACAAGGCTTTCGACCGCGTGCGCACCCTGTCCACCATCATGCCGATCGCGATCATCGGCGTCGACCTGATCCCCGGCCTCTGCCCAGCGTGGTACGCCGTGCTCCAGGGCCTGTCTGCGCTGGCCCTGATCGGTGTCGCCTTCATTACCCGCGGTTCCGCGCTGAGCGCCGCCTTCCCCGAGAAGAAGTGAAATGGCTCAGGGAGCATGCAGGATTGACGGGGTCAGCGTGACCTGGGGAAGGCAGCGCGCAGTTCGGATCGGTTGACGATGAACCGGCTGGTACGAGGGCCGAAGCACCGAACGGAAAGCGAAGAGAAAATTACGAGACAGTTGGGTTCGTGGCCGGCGCGTGCGGGCGTGGGGTTCGGGCGGGCCTGCGTCGTGGTGGCCGTCAGCATGCTGGTCCCGGCCGTGTGGGCCGCCGCCGTGGCGCTGGGCATCTGGTGGGGGGCGGGAAACCCATGGTCGTGGGTAGCGCCGTTCGTGCTGGTGTCCACAGGCACGCTCGCTCTGTCCCGCCCGATCTGCCGGATCGTCCGCTTCCTCGTCGCGAGGTGGACCGGCACCGTCATCCCCGCCGGGTACCGGCAGGCCGGGCCGGTGACGCGGTTGTCCACCGGGTACTGGTGGAACGGTTTCAGCTACGAGCGCACCAGCCGCGACGCCCTCATGGATCAGAAGATGCGGCTCCGGTGGAGCGACCCCGCGACCTGGCGTGACCTGCGCTTCACAGGGATAGTGCCGTTCACCGCGGGCGTGATCGCCGCCGTCCCGCCGGCCGGCGCCGCGGGAGCAGTCGTCGGGCTCTTCCAGCCGTCGCTCGCCATGCGCGTCATCGGCGTGCTCGGCGCGGTCATGGCCGTCGCTAGCGCCCCGTACGCCTGGCGCGCCCTCGAGCCGGTAGCCGTCCGCTTCCTGCGCGCGTCACCTGCGATGACGCTGGCCGACCGGGTCGAGGAGCTGACGGCCCAGCGCGCGGACACCACGGTCGCACAGGCCGCCGAGATCCGCCGGATCGAGCGGGACCTGCACGACGGAGCACAGGCACGCTTGGTCGCGCTCGGACTGTCATTGGCGACTGTGGAGAAGGTGCTGAAAACCAACCCCGACCAGGCCATGGCGTTGCTGCGAGAAGCGCGAGCCGGTGCCGCCACGTCACTGACCGAGCTACGTGACCTGGTCAAGGGCATCAACCCGCCGGTGCTGAGCGAGCGAGGGCTCGTCGATGCCGTTCGCGCTCTTGCCTTGGACAGCCCGCTCGAAACGGCTGTCAGCGCCGACCTTCGGCTACGCCTGGACCCGCCGATCGAGTCCGCCCTGTACTTCGGAATCGCCGAACTGCTGACCAACGCGGTCAAGCACGCCCATGCGACCCAGGCGCGAATCTCCATCGCCCAGGACGACACCGACATCGTCATTGACGTCGAAGACAACGGCCGAGGTGGGGCAGGCGTGCGAGCCGACGGCGGGCTCGCGGGGCTACGCCGCCGCATCGCCGTCTTCGACGGCACCCTCGAGATCACCAGCCCCGAAGGCGGTCCCACCCGCGCGAGGATGATGGTGCCATGCGCATCGTTGTAGCCGAAGACCTTTACCTGCTGCGCGACGGAATGATCCGTCTCCTCCAGGCGTACGGACACGAGGTGGTGGCGACGGCGACCACCGGACCCGAGACACTCGACGCGCTGCTGACGTGGCGGCCGGACGTCTCCATCGTCGACGTCCGCATGCCGCCGACCCAGTCGGACGAGGGCCTGCGGGCGGCTCTGGCCGCCCGCAGCGAACTGCCCGGACTGCCGGTCCTGATCCTTTCTCAGCACGTCGAACAGCTGTATGCCCGCGAACTCCTGGCCGACGGCGCCGGCGGCATCGGTTATCTCCTCAAGGAGAGCGTGTTCGACGCCGATCAGTTCATCGATGCTGTGGAACGCGTCGCCAATGGCGGGACCGCCATGGACCCGGCCGTCATCGCCAGGTTGCTGTCCAGCGGATCCTCCAACCGACGACTCGAACAGCTCACCGAACGCGAACACTCCGTGCTCAGCCTCATGGCAGAAGGATTGTCCAACCAGGCCATCAGCCAGCGGCTCTTCCTCAGCGAAAGCGCCATCAGCAAGTACACCACCACCATGTTCGACAAACTTGGCATCACCGATGACGACAACAACAACCGCCGCGTCCTCGCCGTCCTCACCTATCTGAACAAGACCTGATGTACTTCTCGAACCCAGAGACGGGAACACATCGCACGCTCTGAAGTCCCCGTCGTCGAGCACCTCGCCCAGCACAAGGAAGGGCCCGTTCGCCAGGATGAAGCGAACCGACGGACCGAGCTGCGGAAACATCGCGTAGTGCCCGCGCTTGCCGGGCGGCGCGACCCGGTCCCCCCAGTGCCCGAACACGGCCGAGCCGAGCGGGCGCGAGATGAAGGCCACCGCGAACGACGCGAACGACGCGAACGCGGCCAGGCTGCCCGCCACCCGCGGCCGCCAGCCGGGTCCAATTTGGGGAAGAACGCGGTGTTGAGCACCAAAGCCGCCGCAGTGCCGTAAATGTAGAAGTCGTAGAACTCGATCGCGGTGCCGATGCGGCTGGCGGCCGCGATCCTCGACCGGGTGGGTGCGGCGACTTGGGAGGACGTTGCCATACTTGTCGCACTATGCGAAATGGCGTCTTGTGAAGTGACACCGAGAAGCTTTCACCTGCGAAATGTCACCTCTGAAGGGAACGGGTTTGGCTGTCGAGCTGGTCATCTTCGACTGCGACGGAACGCTCGTGGACAGCGAGCCGATCTCCGTACGCGTGGGCACGGCGGCGCTGCGGCGCCTGGGCTGGTCGATCGATGAGGCGGAGTACGCCGAGCGGTTCGTGGGCTGTACGAACGAGTACTGGAACGAGGCGGTGGGTGAGACGCCGCCGGGCTGGCGCGAGCAGCTCATCGCCGACTACACGGCCGCGATCAAGGCCGAGCTCTGCGTGATCGAGGGCATCGAGGAGGCGCTCGACCAGCTGACCATGCCGACCTGCGTGGCCTCGAACGGGCGGCACGCCACGATCCGCCGCAGCCTGGAGCTGACCGGACTGGCCGAGCGGTTCCACGGCCGGGTGTTCAGCGCCGAGGACGTGGCCAGGGGCAAGCCGGCGCCGGACCTGTTCCTGCACGCGGCGGCCACGATGGGGGTGGCGCCGGAGCGGTGCGTGGTGGTGGAGGACAGCCCGTTCGGGGTGACGGCGGCCATGAACGCGGGCATGCGCTGCCTGGCCTTCGCCGGCGGTCTCACTCCCGCCGCCCGCCTCACCGGCCTGGGCGCCACACTCTTCCACCACCCGACCGCGATCCCCGACCTGATCGGTTCGTTCGAAAGGGGATGATCAGCGCTTTTGCCGGGCGCGCCCGTTCTCGTCCAGGTAGTCGCGCCAGGAACGCTTCGGGTTCCAGCCGAGCAGGCGGTGGGCCTTCGCGCAGGAGATGCCCGAGGCGTCCTGGCTGGCGAGCGGGCGCAGCTCGATCTGGTCGCCATAGTGCTCGCGCAGGACGGCGGCGAAGTCGTGGCCGCCCGCGTTGTCCGGCGACGCGATGTAGAACACCTCGTGGCCGGGCAGGTCGGACTCGGCGGCCAGAACGATCGCGTCCGCGAGGTCGTACACGTCGATGTAGCTCCACAGGCCCGCGCCGATCTCGGACGCGTCGCGCACCTGCGGGCCGAGGTTGCGCTCGTAGTTGCCCTCGTGCTGCACCCAGCTCGGCCGCAGCGAGATGCACCTGATGTCGGAGCGGCGCACCGCCGCGTCCATGAGCTGCTCGCCGAAGTGCTTGGCCAGCGCGTACGGGTCCTGCGGCCGGATCGGGTGCTCCTCGTCCACCGGCGCGTAGTCGGGCAGGAAGGGGCGCTCGGGGAAGAAGAAGCCGGGCACGGTCTCGCTGGAGATGTTCACGAAGCGCGGGACGCCGAAGCGGACCGCGGCCTCGATCATGTTGAACGTCGCCATCAGGTTGTTCTGGAAGACCACGTGCGGCGGGTTGGAGGTGGGGTCGGGGATGGCGGCGGCGTGCACGACCGCGTCGGCCCCGCGCACGACGGCGAACGCCTGCCCGGCGTCGGTCAGCTCGGCCTGCTGGTAGCGGGGCTGGCCGGGCTCGGACCGTTCGAAGACGGGGCGCGTGAGATCCACGCCGGTCACCTCGTGACCGGCCTCGGCCAGCGCCTTGACGGCCGCGCGGCCTACCTTGCCGTGGGCTCCGGTGACGACGACGCGCATGTGCTCCACTCCTTAACCGGTTTCGGTGCGAGCAATCTAACGCGAGATCATTTCCGCTGTGGGAGAGGCCCTCAGCCCACTCCGGCCAGGGCCAGGGTCGAGCCGGTGCGGGTCTTGGTGACCTTGAGCTGGGCGGTGATCCTCGAGCGGAGCTCGGCGACGTGGCTGACGATGCCCACGGCCCGCCCTCCGTCGCGCAGCCCGTCGAGGATGTCCAGCACGCCGTCGAGGGTGTCCTCGTCCAGGGTGCCGAAGCCCTCGTCCACGAACAGCGTGCCGAGCTCCGTGCCCCCGGCCTCGGCCGTGACCACGTCGGCCAGGCCCAGGGCCAGCGCCAGTGAGGTGATGAAGCTCTCGCCGCCGGACAGCGTGGCCGGATCGCGGTCGACGCCGGTCCACCCGTCGGCCACCCGCAGCCCCAGGCCGCCGCCCGAACGCCCCCGGGAACCCGCCGTCTTCCGCAGATCGTGCCGCAGCAGGTAACGTCCCGCCGACATGTGGTCGAGCCGCTCGTTCGCGGCGTCCACCACCTGCCGCAGCCGCTCCCCCAGCACGAACGACGACAGGCTCATGCTCCACTGGTTGTCGCTGGACGTGCCGCTGGCCAGCGCCGCCATCCGCTCGGCGAGCCGGTGCCGTTCGGCCGCCGGACGCCACCGCTCGATGCGGTCGTTCAGCTCGCCGTACAGCTCCTCCAGCCGCTCCGCCCTGGCCACGGCGCGGTCCCGCTCGCTCGACAGCCTCGTGTACGCCTCCTCCAGCCGGTCCCGCTCGCCCTCGATCGCCGCCAGGTCGGGCGCGGGCTCGGCGGCGGCCGCGATCAGGTCGGGCTGGGCCAGGACGCTCGTGACGGCGGCGTGCTCGTCGTCCAGCCGCCGCAGCGCCTCGGCCTTCCGCTCCCTCTCCGCCGGACTCCTGAACGCCGCCTCCGCCTCCGCCACGTCCGCGAACCCCGCCTCGACGGCCGCCTCGGACGCGGCCTGCCCGGCTCTGACCAGCTCGTCCTCGGCGGCCATCGCCGCCTGCGTGGCCTCCAGCGCCTCCCGTAGCAGCTCGGCCTCGTCGTGCAATCTGGACAGGCGGGCGGTGAGGGTGGGGTCATCGCCCCGTGCCGCGTCCAGCCGCGCGCTCAACCGCCCGGCGTCCGCGCTCAGCTCCTCATGCCTGGTACGGCCGGCCGCCAGCCGGGCGGCGACCCGCCGCGCGCGCTCCTCCAGCTCCAGCCGTTCCCGGTTGAGCGCGGCCGCCTCCCGCGCCAGCACCGGCTCCTTGCCGGCCGACGCGCGCAGCCTGCGCAGCTCACCCTCGGCCCGAGCCAGCACGGCGGGCCCGTCCAGGTCTGCCTGCCCGGAGCCCTCACCGGCGAGCGCCTCGCCCTGCGCATCGCGCGCACCCGCCGCCCCCGGCACCGCCGCGTCCACGTCGGCACGGCCGACCTGCCCGGACACCACGTCCGCGCCACCGACCTGCCCGGGCACCGCGTCGGCGCCGCTGGCCTGCCCGGGCACCGCGTCGGCGCCGCTGGCCTGCCCGGACACCGCGTCGGCGCGGCCAGGCTCCCCGGACATCGTGTCGGCGCGGCCGAGCGAGCCGGGGCCGGCCTCGTCGCAAGCCCTGACGCGCCCCACCGCAGGAGCCGACTGCATGGAGCCGTCGCCCGGGGCGGTCTCCCCGAGGTCCTGGGCGGGCGCTCGAGTGAGGCGGGTCCGGAGCCGGACGCGTTCGGACTCCAGGTGGGTACGGTGGGCGCGATGGGCGGCGAGGGCCTCGGCGATCTCCCTGGCCCGGTCCCGGACCCGTTCGCGCTCGATCTCGATGCGGTCGAGGGCGGCCGCCAGCGAGGGCTCCCGGTCGGCCACCGCCTGCAGCCGGGCCAGCTCCTCCTCGGCCCCCGCAACGTGCGCCTCCGCCGTTTCGACGTCCAGGCCCCCGGTGGCCTCGACCGCGTCGGCGTGCCGGGACTCGAGGGAGGCGAGGGCGCGTTCGGCGGCCTCGCGTTCGGCCAGGGCGGCTTCGTGGGCGGTCTCGGCCGCGTGCTCGTCCTCGGCCGAAGGGGCGCTGGGAGCGGGAGAGGCGGGGTCGGGGTGGTGGTCGGAGCCGCAGACCGCGCAGGGCCGGCCTTCGGACAGGTCGCGGGCCAGCTCCGCCGCCATGCCGTCGATGCGGGCCTGGCGCAGGTCGAGCCAGCGTTCGCGCAGGGCTTGGGCATGGTCCACGAGCGCCTGGTGGGCGCTGACGGCCGCCTCCAGCTCCACGACCAAGGCCTCGCGGCGGCGAGTGGCCTCCAAAGCGGCTCTGGCGGCGTCGAGTCCCGCGGACGCCGCCGGGATGGCCGCCGCCTGTGCCTGCACCTCGCTCAGTGCCGCGCCGGCTTCGGCGATGCGTCCGGGCAGCTCGGCCTCGGCGGCCGACACCTCGGCCTCGCGCTGCGCCAGCGCGTCCAGTTCGACGGCCAGCCTGGCCAGCTCGTCGTCGATCTCGATCAGATGGGCGGCGGCATCCCGTACGGCCTGCGCGGCCGGGATCCTGGCGGCGTCCATCCGCGCCTCGGCCAGCCTGCCCTCGGCCTGTTCGATGAGCCCTGGCAGCACGGCCAGCCTTGCTCCTACGGCCTCATCGGCGCCGATCAGCTCGGCCAGTTCCTCCTGGACGCGCAGCAGGTCGCGCCGGACCACCGACAGCCTGGCCTCTTCGGTGAGCAGCTCCGACAAGCGCGCGATCTCCGCCTGACGCTCCCGCTCCAACGCGGCCAGCTCAACCGCCGTGGGCCCGCCCACCGAAAGGCCGACGTCGCGGCCCGCCGCGGCCCGGGAACCGCCCTCCGAGGGGCCGGTGGGGTTGGCTGCCTGCCGCGCCAAGAGGGGGCGCGCTCGGGCGAGGGCGTCGGCGGCCAGGGTGCGTGCTTTGCCGGCGGCCTCCGAACGCTGCCTGGCCGCCGTGATGAGGGGCAGCACCCGGTCGGCCCTGGCGGCGTCGTCGAGGATCGCCTGCAGGTCGGCCCGCTCGTCCGCCCGCTCGTCGAGGGTGCGGCGCAGGGTGAGCGCCTCGGCGTAACGGCGCTGCCGGTCGGCGAGGGCGGCGGCCTGCTCGAACCGCAGCCGCGCCGAACGCAGCGCCCGCCCGGCCGTCTCGTGCTGCTCGCCCGCCCGCTTCACGACAGCCCGCGCCGCGTCGAGCAGCGCGCCCGCCCAGCGCAGGGGGTCCGTATCGGGCGTGAGCACCCCGACGTCGGCCGCGTCGTGATCCACCAGGTCGTCGCCCGCCGCTTCCTCCACCCGCTTGACGGCGAAGTCCACCTGCTGCCGGAGCTCCTGTGCCTCCCGCCCCGCCAGTTTCCGGTGCTCGGCCAGCCACGACTCCGCCTGGGTGAAGACCTTGACCGTGAACAGCCGTTCGAGCAGCTTGGCCCGATCGTCCCCGTCCGCGCGCAGGAACTTGGCGAAATCCCCCTGGGGCAGCATCGCCACCTGGCAGAACTGGTCGGCGTTCATGCCCAGCAGCCCGCCCACCAGGTCGCCCGCCTCGTCGAGCCGGGTCGTCAACCCCTGCCAGTCGGACCCGTGCCACTCCGAGACGACGACCTTGGACTTCTCCTCCGTGAAACCGGTGCCGCGCAGCTTGGGCCGCTGCCAGGCCGGTGAGCGCTGGATGCGGAGTAAGCGGCCGCGGATGGACACCTCCAGCGTGACCGAGGGCCCGGCCGAGGGCGGGGCGTGGTCGCAGCGGAGGCTGCGGGCGCTGTTGCGTTGCCCGGGCACCTGGCCGTAGAGGGCGAAGCAGAGCGCGTCGAGGATCGTGGTCTTGCCCGCCCCCGTGGGTCCGTGGACCAGGAACAGGCCCGCCTCGGCCAGCGCGTCGAAGTCGACCGTCTCGGAGCCGGGAAAGGACCCGAACGCCGTCAGCGAGAGCCGGTGCGGCCGCATCTACGCCATCGTCTCCTTCACCCTCGACGCCTCGATGGCCTGTCTTAGCAGGTCTTCCTCCTCAGGTGCGGCAGGCTCGCCGCGTACTTCCCTGACGAAATCGAGGGCGACCTCCGCCTCCGGCCGCCCGCTGAGGCGTACGGGCTGGGCGGCCGGCGCCGCGCCGACCGGGTCGAAGGAGAGGGCGAGGGTGTGGGGGAAACGGGCGCGGAGCCGGTCCATGGCGGATTTGGGGCGGACGGCGTCGGTGAGGATCACCTGCAGCCAGTGATCCTCGAAAGAGGCATATTTCGGATTTGCCAGCAGCTCCTCGAGCTCCCCCCGCAACCGCCCGACGGGCCGCGGCACCGGAGCGGGCACGAACTCGGCCTCGGAGGAGCCGAGCGTCACCAGCCACGACCCCTTGACCTGCCCGACCTCCGAGAACGAGTAGGCCAGCGGCGAGCCCGAGTAACGCACGGTCTCCGACATCCGCTGCCGCCCGTGCAGGTGCCCCAGCGCGACGTACGACACCCCGTCGAAGACCGGCAGCGGAACGTGCGACACGCCGCCCACGCTGATGTCGCGCTCGCTGTCACTGGCCTGACCACCGGTGACGAAGCAGTGCGCCAGCACCACCGAGGCACGATGACGCGCCGCATCGGCCCTGATGCGGTCCATCGCGTACGTCAGCGCCGCCGTGTGGCTGCGATCGGGCAGCTCCCAGGCGGCGCGCACCAGCTCGGGCTCGAGGTACGGGATGCCGTAGAAGGCCACGTCGTCCACCAGCACCGGCTCCCAGGAGAGGTCGGGCGAGGTACGCACATGCACCCCTGCGGCCTCGAACAGCGCCGAGCCGAAGCGCAGCCGCAGCGCCGAGTCGTGGTTGCCGCTGATCAGCACCACCCGTGCCCCGGCCGCGCGCAGCCGCGCCAGCGCCTCGTCGAGCAGCGCCACCGCGTCGACCGGCGGCAGCGCCCGGTCGTAGACGTCGCCCGCGACCGCCACGACCTCGACCCGCTCGGACCGCACCGTCTCCACCAGGTGATCGACGAACGCCGCCTGCCCGGCGAGCAGGCTCTCGCGGTGGAACGCGCGCCCGAGGTGCCAGTCGGAGGTGTGCAGGATCCGCATGTCGCAGGAAGCTAACAGGTCTCACCGACAAATAAGGCCTCACCTGTCTCAGAGGCCGGGAGTAGGCTAGAAGATCGGCGGGCAAACCAACGCACATGGGGAGGCCGATGCGCACTGGCCGTGGCACCTTGAGCGTCGCCGCCGGTCTGGTGTTGGTGGCTCTTGCGACGGTCGGATATGTCCTGCCACCCGCGTTCGATCCGCCGCCGCTCAAGGTGGACCCAACCTTCCGGTCCGTTCCGGCGCAGCCGCCTGGCGAGCTGCGGCCGGTGGTGGCAGCCGATCCGATCCGCAGGGAGGAGATCTCCGTCTCGGCGGAGGGCCAGCGCCTGGAGGGCACGCTGCGGGTGCCGCTGACACCGGGGCGCCATCCGGCGCTGGTGTTCGTGTCGGGGTCGGGCAACGGATCGCGTACGGAGTTCACGCCGCAGGCGGAGTTCCTGGCCAAGGTGGGCGTCGCGACGCTCGCGTTCGACAAGCGCACGATCGGTTACGACTTTCGCCACCGCGACTTCTCGCTGCTCGCCGACGACGCGCTGCGCATGGTGGAGCTCCTGCGCGCGCGTCCCGAGGTGGACCCGGCACGGATCGGCCTGTGGGGCGTCAGCGAGGGCGGCTGGGTGGTGCCGATCGCGGCGGCCAAGAGCACGGCGGTGGGGTTCGTGGTCCTGGTGTCGTCCCCCAATGTCTCCCCGCTCCGCCAGGTCGCCTGGGCACTGAACGAGCAGCTGCTCAGGCTGCACGCCCCGATCGGCGCCCGCGACCTGCTGACCAGGGCGATGGGCGGGGTCGGCTTCAACTTCCTGAGATACGACGCGATGCCCGCATTAAGCGGGGTCAAGCAGCCGGTCCTGGCGTTCTACGGCACCACGGACCCCTCGATCCCCTTCGTCGAGTCCACCCAGGCGCTCCTCAAGGGGCTGAACAGGGCGGGCAACGACAACTACACGATCCGGTTCATGGCCAAGGGCGACCACGCCATGCGGGTGAACGGCGGCGACTTCACCAAGGGCTATCTCGAGACCCTCGCCAACTGGATCACCGGCCTGCCGGGCACGGGCAGGCCCGCGCTGCACATGGCGGGCGCCACGCCGGTGCAGCGGTTCGAGGCCAGCGACGTGCCGGCCGCCCCCTGGTACGCGGGCGGCACGATGCTCGGGCTGACGATCTGCCTGGCCGCCGTCGGCTACGTGGCGGGGCCGGTCGCGGCCATGGTCGTACGCCTGCGCGGCCGCGACCACCTACGCGCCGAGATCAACGCCACGCTGTGGCCGCCGATCAGGCGCAGGCTGCGCCGGATGGCCTGGACCGGCCTGGGCCTGCTGGCGTCGGTGGTGGCGTTCATCACCCTGCTGGTGCTGTTCTCGCTCAACCAGGCGGGCGCCTGGCCGGCCGTGCTGGCGGGCTGGCTGGTCGTGCGGCTGCTGGCCGTGCTGATGCTGATCCAGGAGGTCACGGCGGTGGCGGCGTTCGTGTCGGCGCTGCGTGAGGGCATGCGGCCGAGCCGCTGGCAGCACGTGACCGTGGCCGGCGTGCTGGGCGGCACCGGGCTCCTGCTGGTGGCGGCGGCCTACTACGGGCTGTTCTCCTTCCCCTGGTAGACGTAGGGACGCCTCGGTCGCTGCGTGGATCGGCGACCTGCATGAGCGACCGAACCCTCGTAGTGCCAAGCTCGTGCACCTCGATTCGGGTACGGGGCCGGCTACGGGGCGGACGTCCCCGGCAGGGCCTGGTGCGCCGGGTGGAAAAGCGCCGTGGACGGCCGGATGGCCGGGCGGCTGCTGATCAGCTCGGCTGGTCACGTTCCAGGAGGTCGCCAGGCACTTCACCCCGGGGTCGCGGTCAGGGCGAGGTTGTCCACGGTCACCGTGACGGGGGTGTCGGTGGCTGTACGGGACAAGTAGGTCAGGACGCCGGCCCCACCCGGGACCTGGAGTCCGGGGGTCGCGTCCGTGACGGAGAGCAGCCAGTCCGGCTCGGGCGCGCCGACGGCCCAGACCTTGCCGCGGATCGTGGTCGGCGACGTGCCGGTGACCTGGACGCGTACCCGCATCGCGATGCCCGCGCCCGCGGTCAGCCCGGGGACCCGCAGTGGCTGTGCGAGGTCGATCTCACTGCGGCCCGCCTCGGCGCGGATCAGCTGGAACAGGACCTTGCCGTTGGGCCGCAGGCTCACGTGCGCCCGGTAAGCCCCCACTGTCGGGACCCTGCGTCCCACGGCGGACACGTAGATCCCGCCGCCGGTGGGGGGCTTGTCCGCGGCGAAGGTGAAGCCGAGGTCGGTTCTGGTCTCCTTCACCCCGTCCAGGTACGCGCTGGATCCGACTCCGGGGGGCATCGTGATCCGGCCCTTCTTGCCGTCCACCGAGTAGCCGCTCGCCGGAAGGCCGACCGACCAGTGACGCTTCCCGTCGTCCGTCGTACCGAATCCGGTGCTGACCGTGCGCCCGAACGTGTCGGACACCCGCAGCCCCCCGCCCGGGACCGCCGACACACCCGGACTCGCCGACCCGCTGGGCGAGACCTCCCGTGAGCCCGTCCCGCCGAACGGCCGCAACCAGGCGAGCGCCCCCACCACGACCGCCACCAGCGCCACCGCCACGGCGAGCGCGACACGGCGGCCCCGCCCAGCGGTCCGCCCCATGAGCACCGGGACCCGCGAGGAGGGCGGGGCCGTCGGCTCCCCGGCCGGTGCCGCGGCGCCCCCACGACCGGCGGGTCCCGTGGTGTCCCCACGACCGGCCGCCCCGGCAAGATCCCGATCGCCGGCCGCGTCCGACGTTCCCCGGCCGCCGGCCGCGTCCGACGTTCCCCGATCGTCGGCCGGTTCGGCGGCGAGGCGGCTGCCCAGGCTGGTGAGCTCCACGATCGACCGGCCCCGGCCACCGGAGACCGGGTCGATCAGGCGGGACAGCAGCTCGCCCGCCGCCGGCCGGTGCGAAGGGTCCTTCTCCAAGGCGGCCGCGATCGAGTCGCGCAACGGCGGCGGGACCGCTGACAGATCCGGTTCGTGGGTGACGATGCGGTTCAGCACGTCCGCGATGCCCGCGGCGGCGAACGGGGAGGTGCCGGTGGCGGCGAAGACCATGGTGGCCGCCCAGGCGAAGACGTCGGAGGCGGGCGAGGCGGGGGCGCCGCTCAGCTGTTCGGGCGCGAGGTAGGCGGGGGTGCCGATGAGTCCGCTGGTCATGGTCGTGACACCGTCCGCGCGGGCGATGCCGAAGTCGACCACCCTGGGACCGTCCGGGCCGAGCAGCACGTTGCTCGGTTTGAAGTCGCGGTGCACGACGCCGGCCGCGTGGATGGCGGCCAGAGCCGTCGTGGTGCCGACGGCCAGCCGTTCCAGCTCGCCGCCGTGCAGGGGGCCGTGCTCGTGCACCCGTTCCGCCAGCGTCGGCCCGTCCACGAACTCGCTCACCACGTACGGCCGCGGCCCGTCCGGCACGGCCGTGAGCACGCGGGCGGTGCAGAAGGGCGCCACGCTCTCCACCGCGGCCAGCTCGCGGGCCAGACGGGCGCGGGCCTCGGCGTCGGCCCTGATCAGCACCTTCACCGCCACCTGCTGCCCAACTGGATCGCGGGCCAGGTAGACGATCCCCTGGCCGCCCTCACCGAGCCGGCCCAGCAGCTCGAACTCACCCAGACGCGGAGGATCCTCAGAGGCCAGAGGGGCAACCATGCCCCATACGGTACTGATCCACTCAACCAAGTGTGAGACGTCCAGGCCGCGCCCCTGCGTCCAATGTGACGAGCTCGCCCTTCCCCGCGAACGCGGCGGCCACCACCCCGCCGAACCGTGACGTCGTACGTCCCCGCGCATCGACGATCTCCGCCGTCCCATCGTGGACCAGCGCGAACCGGCGACCGTCCGGATCGGCGGCGACCGTCGCCTCCGTCGCGAGTTCCCTGGCCCAGATCTGACGCCCGTCCACACCGACACCCCGGACGGCCGTGTGCCGCACGCCCCGCTCGTCCACCCAGCGGTCCAGCACGACCGCGCCGGCCCGGCCCGCCGCGCACTCCGCGGCGACCCTCAGATCGGTCCGGAGCGGCACTGTGCGGCCGTTCACCAGCATCCGCGCGCTGGGGCCGGTGAGCACGGTCAGATCGCCGCCGTCCGCCAGGCAGGCCCCCCACACGCCCGCCGCGGGCGCCGTGCGTCCAGTCGGCCGCCAGCCGTGCCGGTCGCGCCGGAACCAGCGGATGTCGGCCCCCGCGACGTCCGGGTCGTCGTACGCGATGAGGGCGGCCGACCGCGCCGGGTCCTCCACCCAGAGGAGCCCCGCCGCGCTGGAGATCGGGATCCGCGTTCGCTTCACGCCGTTCCCGAGCACGGTGAGCCAGCCGCCCTTCCCCGGCGCGCTTTCGGCCAGCACAGCGTCCGATGGCCCCCGTACGCTGAGCACCCGCTTCCCTGCACCGCCCACCAGCGCGGCGCGCCCCATCAGCCGCCGCCAGGTCGGCACGTCGCCCGCGGGCGCGGACAGCACCGCGTCAGGGCAGCGCGCCGCGCAGACGGCGTCCGCGTCCTGGCGGTACGCCTCCCGGTCCGTCCAGCGCAGCTCCCCGCGTGAGGAGTAGCCCCGGTACGACCCGCTGCCGGGATCCGCCACCACCACACCATCGGACGAGACCGCGACGATCATCGGCGCGGTCCCGTACGGGGCGGGCGACGGCTGAGCGGACGGACGGGCCGGCTCCACGGCGGCACAGCCACCGGCGAGAACCGCCGCGACCATGAGACCGGCGAGCGCCACCCGACGACGACGCATGACAACCTCCCTCGACCGGCCAGGGCCGGGCCGCGCCCTGGAGGACACGGCCCTGCCCCAGCGAACGGGATCAGACGTTGCGCGTGTGACCGCTGCAGCGCGGGTCGGTGCCCCTCTTGTCGAAGACGACCTTGAACTCCACATACGCCGCCTTGTTCTTCGGCACCCTGATGCCGCTCCTCGGGACAGGGTTCCCGCCATTCTGCGTGCCGGAGTTGACCTCGGAGTACCCCTTGCGGATGTTGTCCGGGGACTTCCAGGTCCAGTAGATCGGGTCGTGGCCGAGGCGGTTGTCGTGCTTCACCCGGAACTCGACGTTGTTCTTGTTGCGCACGCCGCTCCCGCCGATCGTCCAGGAGAACTTGGTGAAGACGTGGTACCGGCTGCTGTTGTGGTAGTGCCCGGTGAAGTTGATGTACGGGCCGCCCTTGCTGCACGAGCCGGAGGCGGTCCCCATCGCGGAGGCCGAGGTCGCCCCCGAAGCATCCGCGACAGCGGGGAGGGCGGCGAGACCGGTTGTTGCGGCCCCGGCGACGGCCAGGGCGGCGATCGAGGTGCGGAAGGTGATGAACGCCATCGTGATCTTCCTCTCTCATGTGTCCATTGGACTGACGAGAGGAAGCTAGTCCGGGTGATGTTGAAGCCGTGTTGAGGCGGTGTTGAGGCGCGGAGCAGGCCGACACACGAGGTCGTCAGAGCAGGCCGTCACATCGGGGCGTCACACCGGGGCGTCACACCGGGGCGTCACACCAGGGCGGCGAGTAGGTCCAGCGCGGTCGCCCTGCCGGGTTCGTCGGCGATGCCGTCGAAGATCTTGAACGCGTCCTCGGCCAGCTTGCGCGCCGCGTCGCGGTCGCCCTCAGCCCGGTTGACCCGGGCCAGCGCCAGCAGCGCGTGCGCGTCCAGCAGCCGGTCGCCGAGCCGTACGGCGATGGACCTGGCCCGCTGCGCGCAGTCCCTGGCGTCGGGCACCCGCCGCTGCGCCAGCCGTGCCGCGGCCAGCTCCAGCAGGGTGTCGGCGTGCCGGTGCCGGTCGCCCAGAGCATCGAAGAAGCCCGCGGCGGCGGCGAGCCGGTCGGCTGCCTCGTCGGGGCGGTCGGCCCGCCGCAGCACCGCGCCAAGCGCCTGCTGCGCCTCGGCGCCCGCCCTCCCGCCGCTGAAGGCGTGCAGAGAGGAGGTCAGCTGGCGTTCTGCCTCGTCCAGACGGCCCTGTCCCAGGTACACCTGGCCGATCCTCCGCCGGACCTGCGCGGCCTCCTTGCCGCTGGACGTACCGAGGCTCGTGAACGCCTCGAGCGCCCGGGTGAGCAGATCCAGCGCCTCCGCCCACCGGCCCTCGGCCCGGCACAGGTCGCCCTGGTCGCGCAGGAGCAGGGCCTCGGCGCGAGCGTCACCCGTGCGCCGCGCCGCCGCGAGGCCGGTCTCGGCGACCAGCCGCCAGTCGTCCAGGAAGCGCCGCCGTTCCAGGAACGGGCCCAGCAGATGCGCGAGCCGCCACGCGCCCTCGTCGAGCCCGGCTCCGTATAAGTCGCCGACCAGGGCGGCGAGGAACGCGCGCTCGGCGACGAGCCACTCGACCGACTCCTTGATGTCCCTGGTCACGAAGCTGCGCATGGTCGGCTCACCGGAGACCAGCGGGAACCGGGACGCCTGCACCCGGGCCATCACGACGGCCTGGAGCCGCGCGAGCGCGTCCCGTACCGCATGCACGCCCTCCTCCTCCACCAGCCGCTCGCGGGCGTAGAGCCGGGCCAGGTCGTGCATGCGGTAGCGGACCTGGCCCGCCACGTCCACGGTGTGCGCCTCCAGCAGGCCGGCGTCCACGAGCGTGTCGGCCTGGTCACCGAAGACCTGGGCGGCCCAGTCGGCGACGTCGGGGGCCGACAGCGCGCCCAGCAGCCGCACCATGCGGCGCGCCGGCGCGGGCAGGCCCTCGTAGCCGACCGCGTACACGCTGCGGACCGTCTGGTCGCCCGAGTGAAGGCGGTCCAGCCGCCCGCGCTCGTCCTCCAGCAGGCCCGCGAGGTAGCCAGGGGTCCAGCCTGGTCTGGTGGCCAGGCGGGATCCGGCGATGCGCAGCGCGATGGGCAGCCCACCGCAGAACCGCATCAGCTCCCGCAACCCGCCGTCGTCCGCCCGTTCCTCGCCGATGAGCTTGACGAGCAGGTCACGGGCCTCGTCGTCGTCCAGGACGCCCAGCGGCAGCCGTACGGCGCCGGTCAGCCCGCCGAGCGCCGACCGGCTGGTGATCACGGTGGGGCACGAGGTGAGCAGCGGCCGTACCTGAGACTCGTCGGCGGCGTCGTCCAGCACGACGAGCATGCGGCGGTTGGCGGTGTAAGTGCGCAGCAGCCGCTGCCGCTGGCCCTCCGATGCCGGTACCGCCTGGGCCGGGCAGCCGAGCCAGCGCAGGAAGTCCTCCAGGATCGCGCCGGGCCGGGTGGACTCGCGCAGGTCCGCGTACAGGATCCCGTCGGGGAAGCGCTCCCTGTGCCGCCAGGCGGCGCGTACGGCGAGCGCCGACTTGCCCACCCCGGCCGGGCCGTGCACGACGACCAGGCCGGAGAACACCTGGTCGAGCAGGTCGGCGCGACCAGTGAAGTGGGCGACGTCCCGCGGCAACAGCACCGGCGGCCCCGCGGAGACGTGCAGCATCACGTCGTCGTGCAGCATGCGGTGATACAGCAGCTGCAGCTCGGGATCGGGCTCGATGGCGTGCCCGCCGTCGAGCTCGTCGCGCAGCGCCGTGTACGCGTCCAGCGCCTCCACGCGCCGCCCGCTGCGATAGAGCGCCAGCATGAACTGGCCGCGGAAACGCTGCCAGAGCGGGTGCTGCGCGACCAGCTTCCGCACCTCGGACAGCAGCTCGCGGTGCCGGCCCGCGTCCAGGTCGAGCTCGATCCGGCGCTCCAGGGCGAGCAGGCGAAGCTCTTCGAGCTCCTCGCGCAGCCGCCCGGTCTCGGCCCAGCGCCTCGCGTCAGGGTCCACGTCCGCCAGAACCGGCCCGCGCCACAGGCTCAGCGCCTCCCGCAGCTTGCCGCCGTCACGCCCGGACAGCCCCTCCTGTATGAGCCGGCGGAAGCGACCGACGTCGAGCTGATCGTCGTTGATGGCCAGCGTGTACGTGCCGGACACGGTGGTGATGACGTCCTTGCCGATCAGCTGCCGGAGCCGGCCGATGTAGCCGCGGATCAGCGAGTCTGACCGGTCGCCCTCCTCCAGCGGCCACAGCAGCTGTCGCAGCCGCTCGACGGTGAGCGGGCGGCGGGCGTTGAGCACGAACATCGCCAGCAAGTCACGGTGCTTCGGGGCGGTGGGAGTGCGATCCTCGGCGCCGTCACGTACCGACAATGCCCCCATAATCCGAAATTCCATGACAAATCCCCGGGTACGGCGGGCAGGACGTGGTGTCAAAGCCTCCACGATCCCACAGCTCCACCGCACCTCGTCGGCCCGGCCCGCGCCGATCACCACCACCGGACCGCTCCGGATCACCTCTGCCGGACACGGGCGGAGCCCCCGCTGGAGCCGCCCGCACCACGGAACGTGACCGGCCTCCCCCGCGTGCGGTCACTTGACGTGTGGATAGGCGACCCATGGTGCTTGTGGAGTCATCCCAGAACCGGCCGTATCCGGAGTAGTCACCGAAAGGAGCCACCACGTAGTCACATCGAGCACGGTGATAGTGCCGTCGTTCTTGCCGCCCTGCCGGAAGACGGCGACCGCTCCGGTAGCCGCGTAGCCAGGCAAGCCACGGACAACGCGAAGCGACGTATCCTTCGCCCGTGGGACTGCGGTTCAAGACGCGCGAGTCGGACTCGGCGTGGGTCGACACCGTGTGGACATGCACCAGCGAGCAGGTCACTGCGATGACGTCCGTCGCAGGGGCGCGTTGGGGCCTGGTGTTCTGGGAGCACGCCGGCCGGGCGTACGCGGGCGTCACCGGTCCAGAGACCCGGACCGGCACGGCGCCGGTGCCGGAGGGCGCGGCCTTTACCGGCATCGAGTTCGCCGTGGGCACCTCGTTGCGGGCCGTGCCCACGCCGGCGCTGGTCGACGGGGGCATCGGGCTCCCCGACACCACGCGCCGGACGTTCCGGCTGGACGGCGCGCGTTGGGAGACGCCCGGCCCCGACGACGCCGAGGCTCTGGTCGAGAGTCTCGTCCGGGCCGGGATCGTGCTCCGTGACCCGCTCGTCACCGACGTGGTGCGGGGTCACCGCCCGGCCGTCTCGGGGCGCACGGTCGAACGCCGGTTCCGCGCCGCGACTGGACTGACGCGCGGCGCGGTCCGGCAGATCGAGCGGGCCCGCACGGCGGCGCAGCTGCTGGCTGCCGGCGACCCGGCCGCCGACGTCGTCGCCAAGCTCGACTACTTCGACGAGCCGCACCTGGCCCGGGCGTTGCGCTCCTACGTCGGACGCACCGTCAGGCAGCTGCGCGAGGGCACCGGCGGCGCGATCGCCCTCGACCTGGATCAGCGCTTGACGTCGTAGACCAGCTTGAGGATCCCGTTCGAGTAGCTCTCCGATTCCCGCAGCGTCAGCATGTGCTTGTCTCGGTCGGCCCGGCCGAACAGGCTCTTCCCGGCACCGAGCAGCACGGGAAAGACGAGCAGGTTGTACTGGTCGATCAGACCCGCGTCTGACAGCCGCCTGGCCAGCTCCGCGCTCCCGTGGATGAAGATCGCGCCGCCCTCGCCCTCCTTGAGCGCGGCGACGTCCTCGGTCGAGCGCAGGATCGTGGTCGGCCCCCACCCGTCGACGATGGCGTCGTCAGACAGCGTGGCCGACACCACATACTTGGGCAGCTCCTTGTAGCCGGCGTGATCCTCCGAGCCGGGCCAGAACGCCGCGAACGTCTCGTAGCTGCGACGGCCGAACATCAGCGCCGTCGTGTCGGCGAGCTCCTCACCCTTCAACGACCAGGCTTCGGGGACGAACTCGAGGTCCTTGAACACCCACCCGCCGCTGCGGTGTTCCTCCCCCGGCCCGCCGCCAGGCGAGTCCACGACGCCGTCGAGCGACATGAAACCGGTGTAGACCAAGTTACGCACTGTGCCGTCTCCTCATGCTCGGGGGAACTGCCGGGTCCACGCTAGATCACGGCCGCGGTAGCCGTCTTGGACGGAAACGACAGCGGGTCCGAAACGCGTATCTGAACACCTCCGCGACCGGCTCTTCCTTGGCCGGCGTGTCAGACTCCGCTACCTGTCCTGGTCCGCTGAACGCGGACCAAGATACGCGTTCATCCAGCGGTCCAGCTCGGCGAACACCTGCTTGCGCGCCGGCTCGGCCGACAGCACGAGATCGTGTACGCCGTCCGGGATGCGCACGCAGGTGACGTGCGGGCCCACCGACGTGGCCCAGCGGGCGATCTGCCGCGGATCGAGCACGATGTCGGCCGAGCGGGCCTCCGGTACGAAGTCGCGTACCCGGAGCCCGTTGGTGGAGGCGAGCACGAGCACGGGCACGTCCACCGCGAGCCCCGCGTGCAGCCGCCGCTGCGCCCTGCGGATGGCGGCCAGCCACATGGCGTGCACCGAGAAGCCCTCCAGGGGCTTGAGCGTCAGGTCGTAGTCCCACTCGCCGCCCTCGCTGCGATGCAGCGTCTGCCCGTAGGCCGTGCTGATGCCCAGCGGGAGCGCCCTCTTCGTGTACGAGAGCGGCGTCTTCAGCAGATCGGCGGCCAGCCGGAGCGGGGCGGGCACGTTCAGGTCGAAGAACGGGCTGTTGAGCACCAGCCCGTCCACCAGACCCCGGCCGCGGACCCGGTCGGCCCACAGGGAGGCGACGAGCCCGCCGGTGGAGTGGGCGTTGATCGTCAGCTCGTCGTGGTCCTGCCGGATGACGCGGACGGCCTCGTCGATCTCGGGGAAGTAGTCGGTGACGCTCCTGATCAGGCCCCTGGTCTGGTGCGACAGTAACGAGCGGCCGTACTTGCGGAGGTCGAGCGCGTAGAAGTCGATGCCGCGCTGGACGTAGTGGTCGGCCAGGTGGTCCTGGAAGAAGTAGTCGGTGAACCCGTGCAGGTAGAGCACCGCTCTGCGGGATCCGGCCTTCCTGGCGACCAGCGTCGCGACGACCTCGCCCTCGAAGTCGTCCGGCATGTTCAGCACGGTGATCTCGTACATGTTAGACACCATAGAGATTGTCCGGCCATGACGGGACATCGGGCGGCACACCATTGCTTACTTTCGGCCGTTGATCGCCCGCGCATCGTAAAGGTGAAGGCGTTCGGCCGCTCCTGGCGGTTCAATGTGACGATGGCGATCCCGTCGGTGACCTCGCACGATCTCAATGCTGTCTGTTTGGCTACTGATGTTCATGCTCCGATAAAGACATATTTCGTATTCGGTGCGTAGGCTGCCGCCTCAATTGAGGCCTACGGTAGGCACCTCCATGGGGGTTGAGATTTTCCGTGGAGTTCGGGGAAACGGGGAAGGCGTGCGGCAGGCAAAGGAACCGGCGAGTGCCGGAGCGGTCCTCGGCTGGCTGGTGCTGGCGGCACTCGCGCCCGGGGCCGCCCATCTGCGTGCCGGTTGGCGCAAGACCGGGCTGGTGCTGCTCTCCTGCTACATCGCCGGGCTGCTGGCACTGCTCGCGCTGGGCCTGACGACCGACAACCTGATCGGCTCGCTGACCGAGAACTCCTGGCTGACGGCGATCATGGTGAGTGCCGCCGTGCTGGGAATGGCGTGGTTCGCCCTGATCGTGCACTCGTTCGTCGTGCTGCGTCCCGGGCGGCTGCCGCAGTCCGGGCAGATCCTCAGCGGCACGCTGGCGGGGCTGCTCGCCGTCGTGATGGTGCTCCCGTTCGGCTGGACCGCGCAGGCCGTGTGGACCTCGCGGCAGACGCTCAACGACATCTTCCAGGAGACGCCGTCCGACTCGCCGTCCTCCGCCGCGGCCGCCGGGGAGAAGCCGGAGGACCCGTGGGCGGGGCGGCAGCGGGTCAACATCCTGCTGCTCGGCGGCGACGCCGACGACAACCGCATCGGCGTGCGTACCGACAGCATGAACCTGGCCAGCGTCGATGTGCGGACCGGCAACACCGTGCTGTTCAGCCTCCCGCGCAACCTGGAGAACGTGCGCTTCCGCCCCGGCACCCCGATGGCGCAGCAGTTCCCCGGCGGCTTCCGGCTCCCGGCCGACCCGGGGGGCGGGCGCAGCGACCTGCTCAACAGCGTCTGGGAGTACGCCGACGCGCACCCGGAGCTCTTCGGCGGCAGGCAGCACCAGGGCCCCAAGGTGCTGATGGACACCATCGGCTACACCCTCGGGGTCAAGGTCGACTGGTACGCCCTGGTCAACATGTGGGGGTTCGCCCGGCTCATCGACGCCATCGGCGGCATCCGGATCACGGTCGAGCAGGACGTGGTGTTCGGCAAGTACAACGAGGGCCTGGTCAAGGCCGGCACGCGCAAGCTCAAGGGCGCCGACGCCATGTGGTACGCCCGCTCGCGCACGTACAGCGACGACTACACCCGGATGCGCCGCCAGCGCTGCGTGCTCGGCGCGCTGCTCGACCAGGCGGACCCGGCGACGGTGCTGGCCAGGTTCAACCGGATCGCGCTGGCCACCAAGGAACTGATCAGGACCGACATCCCGCGGTCGATGCTCAAGAACCTGGTGCCGCTGGCGCTGAAGGTCAAGAACGCGAAGGTGACGAGCGTGCAGTTCGTGCCCCCGCTGATCAGCACCGGCTATCCCGACTGGGAGAAGATCCGCGACATCGCCGGCAAGGCGCTGCGCGACTCGGCGCACGCCGACTCCCCGGTCGCCGCCTCCGCCGACCCTTCGCCTTCGGCATCGGCCTCGCCGTCCCCGAAGAAGTCGGCGGTCGCCAAGAAGAGCAGCCAGAGCCCGGCCAAGGGCCTCACGGAAGGCTGCGGCGGGCCGCTCTGACGGGCGGCCTCACTCCGCCTTCGCGATGATCCGGCCCACCGGGACGCCGCCGCCCAGCACGTCCACCTCTGCGAAGGCGGCGGCCGGAGTGACGTCGCAGCCCATGCGCCGCAGCACCGCCAGGGCGATGGCCGTGGTGGCGCGGGGACTGCCGTCGATGACCTTCACCGCCACCGAGTGGCCCGACTCCAGGGCCACCACCAGCACTCCCTCAGCGCCGCCCTTGGCCAGGGCGCCCGGGAGTGCCCGCATCAGCTCGGTGTTCTGGTGGCCGCTCCCGCCCACGTACTCGGGGTGCGCGCGCATCGCGTCGGCGACCTGGCGTGGCGCGGTGCCCGGCGCGGCCAGGACCAGGGACCGCACGGCCCGGGCCAGGCCGGTCAGCGACAGGCCGAACAGGGGCGCGCCGCAGCCGTCCACCGCCACGTGCGCGGCCTTCTCCCCCGCCAGCTCCTCGGTGACCGAACGCACCCGGAGCTGCAGGGGATGGTCCGCCGACAGGTACGCGGGCACGTCCCAGTCGTTGGCCACGGCGGCGGCGAGCATGGCGGCGTGCTTGCCGGAGCAGTTCATGCGCTCGCGGGAGGGCTCCGCGCCCTGCCTGACGAGCCCGTACATGGTGGAGGTGTCCTCCGGCCACGACGGCGGGCAGGCCAGCGCGCCGAAGTCCAGGCCGTAGTCCTCGAGGATCTCGCGTACCAGCCGCACGTGGAAGTCCTCGCCCGTGTGGCTGCCCGCGGCGATGGCCAGCCGCGGCCCGGCCAGGGCCGCGCCCGCGGTGAGGCAGGCCAGGGCCTGGAACGGCTTGGCCGACGAGCGCGGCAGCACCGGCGCGTCCACCTGCCCCAGCGCCACCTCGGCGCGCCCGGACGGGTCCAGGCCGACGGCGCTGCCGTAGTGGACGCTCTCGACGAAGCCGGAGCGGATGACCTCGGCTAGGACGGCGTAGTCAGGCACGTGCGGCTCTCCTTCTCAGTGAGACTGACTGGCGGGACTCCAGCGTGCGGGCCAGCTTGGACAGCGACGCGTTGACCACCAGGTAGACCAGCGCGACGACGAGGTACGTCTGGATGAGCAGGCCGTTGTAGGCGGCCAGGACCTTGCCGCTGTAGAGCAGCTCGCCGTAGCTGACGACGAAACCCAGCGAGGTGTCCTTGAGCAGGCCGACGGACTGGCTGACGATCGACGGCAGCACCCTGCGGGCCGCCTGCGGCAGCACGATGAGGCGCATCGTCTGGAGCCGGGTGAGGCCGACGGCCAGGCCCGCCTCGGTCTGGCCGCGTTCGACGGAGTTGATGCCGGCGCGGAAGATCTCGGCGAAGGCGGCGGCGTTCGACACCGTCAGGGGCACGCACAGCTTCCAGAACAGCGGCAGGTCCAGGCCGTAGCGCGGCAGCGCGAACAGCACCACGTACACCAGCAGCAGCGCCGGGATGACTCTGACGACCTCCACGTAGGCGGCCGACGCGAGGCGCAGCCAGCGTCGGTCGGAGAGCCGTCCGAGGGCCAGGAGCAGGCCGAACGCCATGGACAGCGCCGCCGACACGACTGCCGCCAGGAACGTGGACCACAGACCTGTCAGGAGATATCGCCACATGGGCCAGGTCGCGTACGGCTGCCAGCGGGCGGCGTCGAGCTGCCCGTTCGCCGCGAACTGCCGCACCGCCAGCACGGCGAGCGCGACGGCGGCCAGCGTGCCGAGCACGGTCGCGACACGGATGCGCCCGCGCGCCCTGGGCCCGGGCTCGTCGAAAAGGACGCTCATCGGAGGATCACCAGCCTGCGTTCGAGCCTGCCGGTGACGAACCCCGCCGCCGCGGCGATCAGCGCGTACGCCACACCTGCCCCCACGAAGATCGGGATGGGCTGCGCCTCGATGAGGTTCACCCGGTTGGCGGCGGCCGTCAGGTCGACGACGCCCACGGCGGCGGCGAGCGCGGTGTTCATGGCGGTCGCGATGAAGATGTTGCCGAGCGGCTGGACGACCGTGCGCAGCGCCTGGGGCAGGATGACGTGCCTGAGCGACTGGCTGAACGTCAGCCCGATCGCCCGCGCCGCCTCACCCTGACCCTTGCCCACCGAGTTCACGCCGGAGCGCAGGGCCTCGCCGACGTACGCGGCCTCGTACACGGCGATGACCACGATGGCCGTGACCAGCGGCTCGGCCTTGATGCCGATCTCCGGGAGACCGAAGAAGGACAGGACGAGCAGCACCAGGAGCGGCAGGTTCTGGACCGCCTCCACGTACGCCGTGCCGATGGCGCGCAGCACCCGCACGGGGCTGACGCGCAGGGCGCACACGACCACCCCCAGCACCGCCGCGCCGGCGAACGACGCGGCGGTGAGCTGGAACGTCACGATCAGCCCCTGCCACAGCTCGGGCAGGTGATCGAGGAGCACGGACATCAGGACCCCGGCACGGAGCCGATCTGCGGCGGCTGTGGAGGCTCGCCGGTCACGACGGTGCCGATGGACTTCTTCCAGATCTCCTGCCAGAGCCCGGCATCCTGGGTCTTCTTCAGCCAGTCGTTGACGAACTTCTTGAACTGGTCGTCACCGTGCTTGAGCCCGATGCCGTACGGGTCCACGGTGAACGGCTTGGTCACGATCTCGATCGACGGGTCCTTCTGGGCGTCCGCGATCAGCAGCGTCTCGTCCTGCACGTAGGCCACGCCCCGATCCTGCTTGAGCGCCTGGACGCACTCGGGGTCGCTGCCGAACGTGATGATCTCCGCCTGCGGCGCCAGCTTCTTGATCGCGGGGATGGCCGGAGTGTTCGCGCCCGCCAGGACCTTCTTGCCGTTCAGGTCCTCCGGCTTGGTGATGCCCGAGGTGCCCTTCTTCACGGCGATGGTGAGCCCCGAGGTGTAGTACGGGCCGGCGAACGCGACCTGCTTGGCCCGTTCCTCCGTGATCGTGTACGTCTGGAACACCACGTCCACGGTGCCGTTGGCCAGCAACGCCTCGCGGGTCTCCGACGCCGAGTTGACGATCTTCACCTTGGGCTCGCCCAGGATGTACTTGGCCAGCGCCTTGCCCATGTCCGCGTCGAACCCCTCGACCTGGCCGGTGACGGGGTTCTGCTGGGATAGCAGGGGCGCGTCCAGCGAGCCGCCCACGAGGAGCTCGCCGCGCTGCTTGATCTTCTCCATGGTGGAGCCGGGCAGGATGTCGGCCGCCGCCGCGACGGGCGCCTTGGCCAGCACGTCGCCGCTCTTCTGGGACGACTCCCCCGGCACGGCGGGGCTACTCGACTCACCACAGGCCGCCAGCCCTAAGAGCGAGATGGCGACGACGGCGACAAGCCTCTTCATGAACGGTCACTTCCTTCGATTTCGAAGATAAGCCGGACCGTAGTGGGAGATTTCGTAGCAAGTCAATACGTTGTCGTCGTAAGTCTGGACGTGGTAGGTATCTCACATGAATCAGCGGCTGCCCGTGCAGGGGGCACAGGGCGACCTGCTGCGACTCGTCGCCACCGGCAAGGCCGAGTCACGCGCCGAGCTCGCCCGCTTATCCGGCCTGGCCGCGTCCAGCGTGTCGCTGCGCGTGGAGGAGCTCATCGACGCGGGCCTGCTCGCCGAGGAGGGTTCGGGCACCTCGCGCGGCGGCCGCCGCCCCCGCCGCCTGCGCCTCTCCCCCGGTGCCGGCGTCCTGGCCGTGGCCGATCTGGGCGCCCACCACGTACGGCTCGGCCTCCTGGACCTCAGCGGCGCGCCGCTCGTGATCGAGGAGCGCGGCTGCGAGATAGCCGACGGTCCGCAGGTCACCCTGGACCGCATCGCGGACGCGTTCGACGAGCTGCTGGCCGCCCACGTCCCCCCTTCCGTCCCGCTCAGGGGGGTGGGCACCGGCATCCCGGGCCCGGTGGACCCTTCCAGCCAGCGCGTGGTGACCCCCTCCCGCATGCCGGGCTGGAACGGCTTCCCGGTCGCCGACCACCTCGCCGCCCGCTACGACCTGCCGGTCCTCGTGGAGAACGACGCCAACCTGATGGCGGCGGGCGAGGCGAGATGGTGGCCCGGCAGCGAGAACCTCATGGTCGTCAAGGCCGGCACGGGCATAGGCTGCGGCGTCATCGTCAACGGCCGGCTGCATCGAGGCCGGGGCGCGGCCGGCGACATCAGCCATGTGCGGGTCCGTTCGGACTCCTCGATCGTGTGCGCCTGCGGCCATCCGGACTGCCTGGAGGCGTACGCGAGCGGCGCCGCCCTGATGGCGGCCCTGCAGGAGTCCGGCATCGAGGCGACCCGCACGGCGGACATCGTCACCCTGGTCGACGACGCCATCCCGGAGGCCACCAGCCTGGTCCGCACCGCCGGCCGCCGCATCGGCGAGGTCCTCACCGTCCTGGTGAACTTCTTCAACCCGGACGTGGTGGCGGTGGGCGGGAGCCTGTCGGCGGCGGAACCGTTGCTCACGTCGATCAGGGCCGCGGTCTGGGAACGCTGCCTGCCGCTGGCGACGAGGGACCTGGAGATCGCCCCGGCGCGGGCGGGGCGGGACGCGGCGCTGCTGGGTGCGGGCACCCTCCTCCTGGAGGCCGCTCTGAAGGTCACATCTTGAAGATCGAGGCGTCCAGCTCGAAGTCGACCGGGGCGGGCAGTCTGATCGGCGCCCCCATGCCCACCTTGACGATCGTCCGATAGGTGTGGTCCTTGATGTCACTGAACACGGTGACGCAAGGGGTCTTGCCGATGGGATCGATCAGCAGGTAGATCGGCACTCGGCCCACCGCATAGACGCGGACCTTCCTCCTCTGTAGTCGAACGTGCACTCTAAGTATTTCATGTCGCAAGAGCGTCCGTCACTGAAAATCGATTGCCGCAGCCGCCGCAGCCGGTCAAGGATGGGCGGCGATGAGCAGGACGAAGATGCACGCCGACGAGGTCCAGACCGACGCCGAGCTCGTTCGCCGGCTGCTCGAGGGACAGTTCCCTCAGTGGGCCGGCCTGCGAATAGAACCCGTCGACTCCTACGGCACAGACCACGACATCTACCGACTGGGCGACCACCTGTCCGTGCGCATGCCGCGCATCGGATGGGCCACCGGGCAGGCGGCCAAGGAGGCGCGGTGGCTGCCGAAGCTGGCGCCGCACCTGCCGCTCGCCGTCCCGGTGCAGCTGGCGATGGGAGATCCGGCCGAGGGCTATCCCTTCACCTGGTCCGTGTACGAGTGGCTGCCCGGCGCGAACGCCAACGGCACGATCACGGACCTGGAGCAGGCGGCCGTCGATCTCGCGGCATTCGTGACGGCGCTGCGCAAGGTCGACCAGGCCGGCGCGCATCCGCGTCCGCGTGGCGCTCGCGGCGCTCCGCTCGCTGAAGGGGACGAGTTCGTCCGACGGTCGATCACTCAGCTCGGCGACCGCATCGACGGCGCCGCGGCCCTCCGCTCATGGGAGGAGTCGCTCAGCGCCCCCGTCTGGGACGGCGCGGAGGTCTGGGTGCACGGGGACCTGCTGCCGGGCAACCTGCTCGTGGTCGACGGCCGCCTGTCCGCGGTCATCGACTTCGGCGGACTCAACGTGGGCGACCCCGCCTGCGACCTCCAACCGGCGTGGAACGTGTTCGCGGGCGAGAGCCGCCGGCGCTTCCGCGCCGAGCTCGGCGTCGACGACGCGTCGTGGCTGCGCGGTCGCGGCTGGGCGCTCTCCCAGGCCGTGAACGCGCTGGCGTACTACTGGGACACCAACCCGGGCATGGTCCGCCAGACGTCCCACGCGCTGGCGCAGGTCCTCGCCGAGAGCCGGGGGCGCTGAGCACGGGAGCGGCGCACGGCTCGACTGGCGGCCCCCACCGGATGAAGAATTGCCCCGGAGTCCTTGGATCACCCCACGTGGGAGCACGATGTGGCGGATGTGACCTTCGGCGTCTTGGGACCAGTGTTCGTCCGGGTGGGCGATCGGCAGCCGGTCGAGCTGAGCGGCAAGCAGAGCGCGCTGCTGGCCAGTCTGCTGCTCAACGTCAACTCCCCCGTCTCCCAGGACCGCCTGCTCGCCGCGCTGTGGGAGAAGCCTCCGCCGTCCGCGGTGGCCAACCTCCAGTCGTACGTCGCCCAGCTGAGAAAGACGCTGCCGCCGGGCTCGCGCCTCCTCACCAAAGGGTCCGGCTACCTCCTGCAGACCGGCGCCGGAGAGGTCGATCTGCTCGTGTTCGACGAAGGCGTACGGCAGGCGAGGCTGAACGTCGAGCGGGGCGACGCCCGGGCCGCGGCCGAGGGATTCCGGCGAGCGCTGGCCCTGTGGCGGGGAAGTCCCGCCGAGGGCGCCCGGCTCGGGGGCGACATGCCGGCAATGGTGAGCGAGCTGGAGGAACGCCGTACCGCGGCCCGGCTCGACTATGCGGAGACCAGGCTCGTCGTCGGCCCTCACCGGGAGGTCATCGACGACCTGCGTCACCTGCTGACCGACCAGCCGCTGCGGGAGCGGGCCTGGCACCTGCTCATGCTGGCGCTCGCGCGGACGGGCCGGCGGGACCAGGCGCTGGAGGCGTACCGGCAGGCCCGCGAGGTCCTCGTACGGGAACTCGGCATCGAGCCGGGCACGGAGCTGCGGCGGTTGCAGGCCACGATCCTGCGCGGCGAGCTGCCGTCCGCCGCGGCCGGGCCGCAGGCCGTGTGCCAGCTGCCTCCTGACATCGCCGACTTCGTCGGCAGGGGCGAGGAGGTGGCGGCGGCGGTCGAGGCCCTGTGCGAGTACCGGGCGCCGGCGGTGCCGCTCTGCGCGATCTCGGGCCAAGGGGGCGTGGGGAAGACGGCCCTGGCCGTGCACGTCGCCCACCTCGTACGGCACGACTTCCCTGACGGGCAGCTCTACATCAACCTGCGCAGCGCCGGGAACCACCGGGTGGATCCGGAGGAGGCGCTGGGCCGGTTCCTGCGCGCGCTCGGGGTCGACAGCGCCGCCGTGCCGAGCGGCCTGGACCAGCGCGCCGAACTGTTCCGCGACAAGCTGGCGAACCGCCGCTACCTGGTGGTGCTCGACGACGCGGCCGACGAGGGCCAGATCCAGCCGCTGCTGCCGGGCACGCCGGGATGCGCCGTCCTGATCACCAGCAGGCACCGGCTGTCGGCGCTGCCCGCGGCGCGGATGATCGATCTCCCGGTGATGCCCTCCGGCGAGGCACTGGAGCTGCTGCGGCACCTCATCGGCGCCGACCGGGCGGCCGAGGCGCCGGGCGAGGCCGACATGCTCGTCCACCTGTGCGGCGGCCTGCCCCTCGCGGTACGCATCGCCGGCGCCAAGCTGGCCGCGCGGCCGCACTGGAGCCTGAGCCGGCTGGTCACCCGGCTGAACGACACCGGCAGCCGGCTGCGCCAGCTCTCCCACGGCTCCCAGGAGGTGCGGGCCAGCCTCGCCGTGGGCTACCAGGGCCTGACGCCGGCGGCGCGGCGGCTGTTCCGGCTGCTCGGCCTGCTCGAGGCGCCGGACTTCGCCGTCTGGACCGCCGCCGCCCTGCTCGACCTGCCGCACCACGAGGCCGAGGACCTGATCGAGGAGCTGGCCGACGCACGTCTCCTGGACGTGGCGGCCCGCGACCCGTCCGCGCGCCTCCCGGAAACGGCACACCCCGACCCATCCGCGCGCCTCCCGGAAACGACGCACCCCGACCCATCCGGCCACACGCGCTTCCGCTTCCACGACCTGACCCGCATGTACGCCCGCGAATGCGCCGAAGCCGACGAGCCCGAGGACGAGCGGACCGCGGCCGTCCGACGCGCCCTGAGCGCCTGCCTCACCCTGACCCGGCAGGCGCACGTACGGCTGTGCGGCGGCGCTTACCGCCTCCTGCGCGGCGACAGCCCGCTCTGGCAGCCCGAGATCGTCATACGCGACCCGCTCACCTGGGTGGAGGCCGAGCGGGCGAGCATCGTCGCCGGCGTCCGCCAGAGCGCGGCGCTGGACGCCGACGAGCTGTGCTGGGAGCTCGCCGCCAGCGCCGTGAGCCTGTTCGAAACCCGCAGCCTCTACGACGAGTGGCGCACGACGCACGAGACGGCTCTACGCGCCACTCGCGCGTCGGGCGACGTCCGCGGCCAGGCGAGCGTGCTCAACGGGCTGGCGAGGCTGTCCATCGCCCAGTACGACATGCTCCGCAGCGAGCGGCTCCTGGAGGAGTCCCTGGAGCTGTTCGAGAAGGCCGAGGAACGGCACGGGCATGCCCTGGCCCTGGTCAACATGGGCGAGCTCCGCGGCCTCCAGGGCCGCCACACGGACGCGCTGGCCTGCTACAACCAGGCCGCCGACGCCCTCGCGAAAACCGGCGACCGCGGCACGGAGATCACCATCGTGCGGGGCATCGGCCGCATCCACGTCAGCCAGGGCCGCCTCGACCTCGCGACCCCGTACGTCCGCCGGGCGATGCGGCTGGCCGAGGACATCGGCGACGTCCGCTCCCGTGAGTTCGCCAGAGTGCTCCTCGGAGAGATCGAGCTCGCCCGCGGCGACCACGCCGCCGCCGAGGACTGCTTCAGCCAGGCGATGGCCTGCTTCGACACGCTCGGCTTCCCCAGGGGCACCGCGTACGCGTCCCTGGCGCTGGCCTCGGCCCGGCTCGCCCAGCGCGACTTCGCCGCCGCCGAACGCCTCCTGCACCAGTCCTTGGCCATTTACCGGAACGTCGGGGAGCGACTGGGCGAGGCCCGCGTCCTGCTCACCTTCGCCGAGCTCCGGCGCCTGCAGCAGCGCTTCGGCGAGGCGGTGGCGACGCTGACCGACGTCGTGGCGATCTGCGAGGCCACCCCCTTACCCCGCCGCCGCGGCCACGCCCTGCGCGCCCTGGGCGAGGTCCACCGCGACGCCGGGAACCTCCCCGCGGCCCTCGATGCCTGGCGCCGCTCCCTGGAGGTCCTGGACGCCATCTCGTCGTCGGAGGCCGGCGAGGTGGCTGCCTTGATCGAGCGGTACGGCGAGCACTCTGCGAATCCGCTACCGCTTGAGGGTGATACCCCTTAGAGCTTCTAACGCAATGAAGTGAGGCGTCGCCAGCAGATCAGTGCGCAGGCCAGAGGCAGCCCAAAGTCATCTATAGCTTCCTCGGGAGCACTAGCTTTCACGTCTCCAATCCCAGCTTGGCTCTCGATTATAGCGGTCACATACCTCGTCGAAGCCAATAATTCTTCCATAATTTGTATCCAGGAAGCCTCTTTGTCCGGCCAGAATGGTTAGCAATAGATTTCTAATGCACGATGCGGATTGGTATTCAATGAGGATAGCATTCATATCTTCGATATGCAGGCCCTCCAGCTCGCCTTCATCGTATTCATCGAAGACATCTCCGGACACATCGATTCCATATATGCAGCCATCTGCAGATAGTCGATCCCAAATATCCATTTCCTCATACGTTCCATACGATTTCAATCGGGCTGCAATAATGGCCATCGTGTCGGAAGAGCCAAGTAGTACAATTGTAGGGCGCATAAATCACTCCTGACAGTAGGATGACACGCATAAAAGATGCCCTTTGCGCTCCCAGGCTATCATGAAAAACGGGGAGCACAAAGGGCATGGTTGGACTTATGAACGACTCAAGGCTTGATCACCGCCATTAGTGTTTCCAGGTCTCTTGCGACCAGAAAGCCGTTCCTTTCAAGCCCTTGGACTACATGCTTGCCTGCCCCCGGCAGATAGATTATGACCGGATATCCCGTAAGCTTTCGGGTCGCCAGCGCTTGCTTCAAGGCGCCTTTTCCGCTTCCCGATTTCACTTGGATTACCGCGTTTCTGGTGACGATATCGAAGTCAGTGAGCACCTTTCCGTCGGATCCGATGATATCGATGCCCTGTGCAACCACATGTCCAGGGTGGCGTCGTTCGATCTCTGTTACTAACTCCGGAACGAGAGGGTCATCCCCCTTGCCGACGAGATAACGTCCTAGGCGGGTCGCGCCTGCTGCCTTCCCCGTAAGCTTCAGCTGGCGAACAGGTAAAAACGCAGCAGCCAGCAATAGGAGGTCTTCTTTCTTCCCTTCCGACAAGCTGGTTACGGCTTCTCCAATGGCACCGAGTATTCCAGTTGGTCCAGGGATTAAGGACAGTGGCCCGAACAGAGCGTGTGAAGCCTCTTGCCATGTAGACCCGCACGCCTTCGGAATCGCCTTGCACATCTCTCCGTACTTGGCGGGGTCGCGGGGCCCGGGGCTTGCCGGAGCCGGTTCTGGTATTACCTCTTTCTCGGTGCTCGATGTGGGCTTAGCTTCGGGGGTCGGGGCCATCTTTGGCCCGGTGTTAAGAGGACCATCCTGCGCTACTTGATCAGAACATACTCCATATAGACAGTTATCCGGACTGTGACCGTCGATTTCAACGTTGTTGATGGGGTTGCCGCCGGTGAAGGCGTAGCGGTTGGCGGTCCAGGGGTCGAGGCCGAGGGAGAGGTCGTCGAGGGCGCCGTTGTAGGTGTCGAGGTTGAGGAAGCGGTTGAGGCCGGGGTTGTAGTCGCGGAACCCCATGTCATACATGCCGGTGGAGTTGTCCCAGCGCTTGGCGTTGAAGCGGTAGGGGTTGTACTCCTCCTTGCTGGTGGGGTCGACAGGGTCGGGCTTGTCGACGCCGGTGAAGAGCTTGTCGTCGTTCTTGCCATAGGCGGTGTAGCCGTACGTCGCACGGGTGTCACCCGCATCCGAGGTGATCTGCTCAACGTCGGTGTGCGGGTTGTAGCCGTAGTAGGAGGACTCCTCCGCCCCATCGGCCTTGACCTTGACCTGGGACAGGCGCTCGCCCCACGGCGAGTATTGGAAGGACTTGGTGAGTTTGCCGGCCACCTCTTCGTCCAGGACCTCGGCGGACATGCCGAGGTAGGAGTAGGTGGTGGTTTTGGCGTTTGCGGTGCCTTCCTTTTCGGTCTTGGCGGTGGTGCGGTCGAGCGGGTCGTAGGTGTAGGTGGTGACGGTGTTGGTGGTGCCGTCGGAACCGAGCTTCTCGTGGCGGGTGACGTGGTCGAAGCCGTCGTAGGTGTACTTCTCCCAGGTCTTGCCGCCGCCCTGGATGGTGCGCAGCCGCCCGTAGGGGTCGTAGGTGTAGGTGCTGGTGGCTCCGTTGGTGACGGAGGTCATCAGACGGTTGCGGTCGTAGGTGAAGGTGGTCTTCTTGCCGAGGACCTCTTCTTCCCAGACGTTGCTGTTGGGGTCGTGGGAGTAGGTCTCGGTCTCCGCGGCTCCGCCGCCGACCGGGGTCTTGACGGTCTTGGTGATGCGGTCGCGGGGGTCGTAGGTGTAGACGTAGTCATGTTCCAGGTAGGCGCCGGGGCTGTCGGCGTTCTGGATCTTCGCGTGGTCGCTGGCGCGCTGCAGGTTGCCCTGGTAGCCGATGGTGTGCTCGGCCACGACCGTGGCGTTGGGCTTCTTCTCGATCGACTGGCGCAGGACGCCGGACAAGAAGAAGTCGTAGGTGACGGTGTTGCCGTTGGCCTTGGTCTCGGTGAAGCGTTCGCCGCGCTTGGTGTAGCTGTAGCGGGTGGTCTTCGGTGCCGGGTCGGTGGCCGACTTCTTGTTGACCACTTCATCGACTAGGTCACGTACGTCGTAGCGGTAGGTGGCCAGGGTCTTGTCGTGGGTGCGCTCGATGACGGCGCTGTTTTCGTTGTAGCTGTAACCGGTGGTGTTCTTCAGGGTGCCGTTGAGCGACTCCTTGATCGTGTCGATCTGGTTGAGGTTGGTGTAGGCGATGTCCCACACGTCGATCTTGGCGGTCGGGGACTTGTCCTCGATTTTGGTGAGGTTGGCGTTGGCGTCGTAGGTGTAGGTGAAGTCCTTCTTCTCGGTGTCTGTGTCGCCGCTGTTGTCGCGCACCAGCTTGATGGCGTCGGCCGCCACGGTGCCGTTGGCGTCGTCGGTGAGGGTGACGCTGTGGGTGGTGCCGGCGGTGAAGGTGTAGCTGCCCAGCTCAACCCAGGTGCCGGCGTTCTTGGTCTGGTCGAGTGTGACGGTCTCCTGGCCGCCCTGGTGCTTGACGGTGTACTTGGCGTTGGTGGCCGTGGCACCCGTCGGGTATTGCACCTGCACCTTGTAAGTGCCGGCGGTGGGGGTGGTCAGGTTCCAGGTGAAGGAGGACTGGCCGGTGCCCGCGGGGGCGGTGGCGTAGTCGTACCCGACGAACCCGGTCGCCGCCTCGACCTGGGGTCCCACGATGTTCGACGCTGAGCTGCCGCCTGAGCCGGGGGTCCAGGTACCAGCGGTGGTGACCTGGCCGGTGTCGGAGTTGTCGGACAGGACGACGTCGAGGCCGAGCGGGACGCCGTTGTCGGAGTGGGTCTTGAGTTTGCCGTCCGGGTAGTAGTCCCAGTCCAAAGCCCGCTGCGACGAGCCGCCCGCGCTGGTGACGGTGCGGTTTTTCTGCAGGCCGAGGTCGTTGTAGTCGTAGGTCGTCTTGATGTCCCACGGGTCGGTGGTGGTCTTGGACCAACCGTTGTCCCAGTAGGTCATCGTGGTGAGGTTGCGAATGCTCTGGCCATGCGACGGCGGATGGGAGATCGTCTTCAGCCGTGAGACGTCGTCGTAGGTGTAGATGACCTTGTCTGCCGTGTTGTAGACGGGGTCGTCCTTGTCGAAGGGGTAGATCTGCTCATATGGGCGGTTGAGCTTGTCGTAGGTGGTTTCGGCGACGAAGTCGTCGGGGTCGTCAGTGGTCTCGACACCACGCGGGGTGATGGTTTTGGTCTTGTTGCCGACCTCGTCATACGCGAACTGTGTGATCACGTACTTGAGGGCGTCGCCGGTCCCCGAGTGCGGGACACGTGTTTCGATGACGTCGCCACGCTCGTTGTAGACGATGATCGTCTTGTTCTTGTCCTGGTCGGTCTGGCCCACGACCTGACCATCGAGGTCGTACTCGGAGGAGACCTCGAAGCCGGCGGCGTCCTTGACGGCGGTGACGCGGTGGTTGAGGTCGTAGGTGGAGAACGTGGTGTAGTCGCCGGTGTCGGCGGTGGCGTTCTTGCGCGGGTCTACGACCTTGGTGGTGTTGCCGACGTTGTCGTACTCGTAGGTGATCTTGTGCTGTTTGGCGTTGATGACGTCGGTCAGCTGGTAGATCGGGTCGTAGATGTAGGTGGTGGTGAAGTCGGCCGGGACCGCGCCTGCGAGGTTGCCCTTGGGTTCGGTCTGGGTTTTGAGGTTGCCGGCCAGGTCCCAGGTGAAGGTGGCCTTGCGCTCCGGCCCGTCGGTGGTGTCCTTGGGCAGGATCGACTCGATCAGCTGGTCCGCTTTGTCGTAGTCGGCGGTGGCGACGGCGCCGTTGGGTGCGGTGGTCTTGGTGATGTTGTCGTTACGGTCGTAGATCGGCGCCGGGGTGACGATGAACTGGTTCTTGTCCTGGTCCTTGGGGACCTTCGACTCCAGCGGGCGTTTGAAGACGTCGTAGGTCTGGGTGGTCTTCTTGCCCAGCGCGTCCGTCACCGACAGCACGTTGCCGCGCACGTCGTACTCGGTTGTGGTGGTGTGATCGCCCTCAGCAGGGGTCTCCACACCGTACGCGTCGGTGATCTTCTGCGGGTAGCCGGTCGGGTGGTAGTCGCTGAACGTGGTGGGATTGTCCTTGGCGTCGATCGCCTTGGTCAGCTGACCCAGTCCGTCGTACTCGTAGGTGGTGGTGTAGTCGTCAGGATCGCCGGACGTCAGGACGCCGAGCGGGTCGGTGACCTTCGTGAGGTTGCCGTTGGCGTCGTAGACGAACTTCCACGCGTTGCCCTTCGGGCTGGTCTTGCCGGTCAGGTCGGCGACGTAGCCGTTCAGACCCCTCTGGTACGTCAGCACCGTGGGCGGGGTTGAGTTCTTGTTGGCCTCCGCGTCGGTGATCTTCTCCGGGTAGCCGGTCTTCTGGTCGTACTCCCACGTGGTGGTGGCGCCGTTGTCCTCGATCAGCGTGGTGACGTTATGGTCGGGATCCCAGTCCAGATCGGTGATCTCGCCCTTGGCGTTCGTGATCTTGTCGGGCCGGCCGTAGGCGTCCAGCAGGTATTTCGTCTGGTGCTGGAGCGGGTCGGTGATGGTGGCATCGATCACTGCGCCATCTGGGCCGTCCGGGTCGACGTAGTCGAACTTGGTCACGCCGTCGAGCCGGTCGGTGAGGGTTTCGGCCTTCCACAGGTCCTTGGGGTCGACCGGTGCCTCGTAGTACTTCAGCTTGGTGCTGTTGCCGCGCGGGTCCTTGACCGCGACCAGCTTGACGTTCTTGGTGCCCTGGGTGGCGTCGTAGGTGAAGCCGAACGTCTTGGCCTCGTCGTCGCCCGCGCCGTCGACCATCTTGGCCAGCAGGCCCTTGTCGGTGTAGGTGAAGGTCACCTTCCGGCCGGCGATGTCGGTGATGGACTCGACGTTGTCGATGATGTGCGGGTTGGTCAGCTTGGTGTCGCTGACTTCCTGGCCGGCGTCGTCGACGTAGGTGTAGTCCTGGCCCTTGGCGTAGTAGTCGAAGGTCAGGGTCTGGCGGCCGGCCGCGTCGGTGATGAACTGCAGGAACTTGGTGGGCTTGTTGTTGGAGTGCCGCCGTTCGTAGGTGAACGACATGGTGTTGCCGTTCTTGTCCACGATCGCCGACTGGAAGCCCTCCTCGTCGAAGAAGAACTGGGTGCGGTCGGGCTTGGTGAACACCCACTGCCGGGCCGGGTCCCGCGAGTAGCGGCTCGGTTCGGCCGCTGATTCCGGTACGCGCTGCAGGTACAGGTGCACGCCGCGTGGGTTGGTGTAGGCGCAGGTGTCGGGCAGGCAGGTGTGGGGGTCCTCAGCCGAAAGCGTCCACACGTGCGTGGTGCCGTCACCATCGGTCAGCCTGATCTGGGTGGGCCAGCGCTGGCCGGGCGGCTGGAACTGCAGCTGCGAGCCCAGCTTGGCCAGCGTCGAGGTTTGCAGGCTCCAGCCGTAGCCGAGGGAGGCCGTGGAGGTATCCAGCGAGTTGTAGGTCATCCGGGCGAACGTCTGCGCGCCGCGGGAGGGGTTGGAGAAGGCGTTGTATCCCCAGACCACATTGCCGGCGTACGGGTTGACCAGCGCTGTAGCGCCGGCGCCGGTGTTCTTGCCGGTGTAGGAGTAGAACTTCTCCAGACCGAGCAGGTCACTGGTCGGGGAGTCGATGCGGATCTGCTGCGGCAGTTGCGGCAGGTGGTGGGTGGCCGACTTCCAGTTGTTGGTGGTCGTGTCCTGCACGTCCCACACCAGTTGGGCGCCCTCGGCCAGGTTGCTGCTCGCGGCTGGCGCCTTGACCTGGGCGTCCACCGTGACGGCGGCGCCGGGTGCCAGGTCGTACGGCAGCGGCGTCTTGATCTGGTTGTCCGGGGTGGAGATGTCGGTGCCGTTGGGCAGCATCCAGTGGTATGACACCCGGGTGGTGGCAGCCGGCCAGGTCTCGGTGGTGGTGTTCTTGACCATCACGGTGATCGAGGCGGTGGCGCCGGCGTCCAGTCGCTCCGGGGTGCCCGGCGCATAGAACGAGGTCGACCCGGTGCCGCTCTCGGCGTACGTGACGGCGAGTTTGGGCCGCAGCAGCGGCTCGCCGGTCTCGGTGGCCAGGAACTGGGCCGACTGCTTGGCCGTGCCGGCCTCGTTGCCGACCTTGACCAGCAGCCCCTTGTTGGCGGCCGCGTCGGCGGTCCATGCCTTGGCGGCGTCGGTGACGCTCCACCGCCGCCAGCCGGCGGTGTCGGTCAGGCCGGAGACGGTGGCCAGCGCGGCAGCATCGAAGTCGCCGCCCGGGGTGGTCCACGGGCTGTTCCAGGTCGCCGCCTCGTCGAAGGTCTTGGTGACCTTGTGTGCGGTGAACGACGCGCCGGTGCCGGTGGCGGTGGCCTGCCACAGCGACAGCTGGGCGTCGGCGATCTGCGCGCCGGACGGGATCTCGCTGGTGTAGTCGTCGAACTTGACGACGGCGCGGGTGTTGACCAGGGCGGTGGCGGTGTTGCCGACCTGGAGCCGCTTCTGCCCGCTGACCAGGTCATGTCCGGCGGTGGGCTCGCCCGAAGCGAGGGTGGTGTCGGCGCTGCCGTACAGGGTCTTGGTGACGTAGCCGGGCTTGGGCAGGAACACCCGCGCCTTTTGCGACGTCACGACCTCGCCGTTCTTCAGCACCGCCTCCACCCAGTAGTCGGCGCTGTGGGTGTACGACGGGTCCGCCGCCGCGTCCGGGTCGGCGCCGCTGCTGGTGTCCACGTACGAGGTGGCACCCGGCTGCAACGTCGCCACCAGGTCGTCCACGCCGCCGCCAGTGGTGTTGGAGGTGATCTGGCACCCGCTGGGGCAGGTGCGGCGCAGCCGGTACTCGGCCAGATCGTCGGAGGCGTCGCCGGGGGTCGGGTCAGCGTAGGCCGACCACGACAGCGACGCGCCCACCGAGGTCGCCACCGTCGGCTGGTCCAGCGTCACCGACGGCTTGCCGAACGTCACCAGCAGGCGCGGGTGCGCGGTCGGGTCGACGGTCAGCGGATCGACCGCGGTGAAGTCGTCCATCGCCTGGTACGAGACGCCGCCCACCGGGGCGGTCTTGGCCTCGTTGGCCGCCTTGATCAGGATGCCGCCCATGGGCGCTCCGGCCGAGGAGTACCAGGCGTTGACCATCGCGGTCACGTCGAAGCTGTGCCAGCGTGACAGCTCGTTCACGTTGCGGGTCACCGTCGAGGCGGCGGTGGCGGCGAAGGCGGGCTGGTTGTTCCAGGAGACGCTGAGGGGGTCCCAGGTCCAGGAGTCGTCGGTGATCTCGTGTGCGGCCAGCGTCACCGCCGCGCTCTCGCCCAGCGCCTGGTCGAAGTAGAGCTCCAGCTTGGCCTGGTCGATGCGGGTGCCGATCGGCAGCACGTCCGCGTCGGCGGCGCCGAAGTACAGCAGCGCCCGGTTCAGGCCGGCCGAGGTCTTGCCCACCGGCAGCTTCCACGAGTCGGCGAAGTTGCCGGTGGCGGCGGCGTTGGTGACGTAGGTGTCGAAAACGTTGTTGGGCGCCCAGTCGCTGATCTTGATGGTGGGGTCGATCACCACCGGCCACTTGCGCTCGGGTGCGGCCAGCCAGGCGGCGTCCGGCTTCAGCGTGATCGTCACCTCACCGCCCTGCTGCTCCGACAGCTCCTGGGTGATGGCGCCGGCGCGCTTGCCGTACGGCGAGGCCGCGTCGTTCTCGCTGTCGAACATGAACGGGCGCGGGATGGCGAACGCCTTCTTGCCGTCCTGGTCGGTGAAGGAGATCGACCCGTCGCTGTTCTGCCGGGCCTGCACGCCGCCGCCGGTCTTGACGGTGAACGCGTACACCGTGCCGGCCGCGGGCGGCTTGGACAGCGCGATGTGTTCCTTCACCCCGGAGGCGGTGACCGTGTAGACCAGGTCGGCGCCGTCCCACACGCCGGGGTAGGTGACGGTCGAGCCGTTCGCCTGCGGCGTGATCTGACGCGCGTCCCCGGCCACGCCGAAGGTGACCTGCCGCTTGCCCACCGCGATCCGGGCGAGTTTGTCGCTCTTGTCGCCGAAGCGGGACTCGAACCCGGCCTTGTCGTTGCCCTGGACGAACCCGTCCCCCTCGGCCGAGCCGACCGTGGTGTCGATGGGCTGCCAGTCGCCGGAGGAATCCTGGTAGTACACCGGCCGCGTGGAGAGCTCGGCCTGCGAGCGGCCGTCCTCCAGCTCGTACACGGTGCCGTACCGCCACCGCTTGCCGGTCAGCTCCTTGACCCGCTTGCCGGGCGGTGCCGCCTGCGCGGCGGCCACGGGGCTGCCGTCACGGCCGGGAAGGGTGATCTTCTGGGTGCTCGAGCGGAGCTCGGGCTCCTCGGCGAACCAGCCGGCCACCTGGCTGGTCAGCCAGCCGGCGGCGCGGGAGATCAGATTCGGCTCGGCAGACGCAACGGTGGCGGTCTGCGCCGAGGCAGGCGGCGGTGAGGCCAACGAGGCGGTCAGCGTCACCGCCACGGCCGCCCCAAGCAGGCGCTTTAACCGTAAGTGACTTCGACGGCGACGGGTTGTGACCGGCCGAGGCCGTCTTGAACGCAGGTCAAACACCAGCACACTCCACATAGGCGGATAAGGAGGATCTAAAGATCCACGAGAGCAAAACATCCGAATCACGCCACAAACCGGGACATTCGGTCAAGATCCACGCAACGTGACATACGAGGACTTACGAACACACCACCGAAAGACTTCGTCTGGGGCTCCAGCCTGCGAAGATCCCTCCGGCGCCGACGACTTCACCCACCGACCGTCAAGGTCACTGTCGGTAAACGCAGCAGGTCAGCTCGTTCCAAAAGCGAGCGAGGCATGAGTGACTCCCAGGAAACTCACAGCAACCACTCAGGTCCGGCGGGCCTCCTCCGCTTCAGCCCGGGCTCTTGACCGCTGCCGCCATCCATGTGTAGATCGATAAGGTTTGCCGCTGCCCGCCCCGCACCCTCAGGAGGACAACCCATGCCCGCGGCCGGAACACCCCCACGGTGAAGATCCAGCCTCATGAGGCGAGCACGCTGCAGCGGCACAGCCGCGGACGGGCGATCCGCATCGCCACCGTTCTGGCCGGCTTTGCTCAGCTCGTCCTCGCCGCCCTCCTGATCGGCATCCCCGCCGGCTCCCCCACTCTCGACGAAGTGCCCGTCCCCGAAGGCGTCGCCACCACGCCATCCCCGGCTGCCCTGGCCGGCCATGCCACCGCCACACCGGTCAGACCGAACCCGCGCACGCACCCGGCCACCGGCCCCACCGCCACCCGCCCCGTTGCCCCGCCTACGACATCCGCCGCACGCCGAAACCGGACCACACCCCCCGCCGCGGCCCGTATGACTCAGCCGCGGCAAACGTCGGAAACGGCGGCCGTCCCCTCGAATGCACCCACCAAGACGACGAAATCCGCCACCACCGAAATACCCCAACCATCACCGAGCGCATCTCCAGAAAAGGGCTGGCAACATACCCCGCCCGGCCAGACCCGGGAACCGCCCGGGCAAGCAGATAAATTGGCGCAAGAGCCCAAGCATGAACAGCCCACTCTGCATGCCGGCACTCCGCTCGGACAGGCGCAGAAATAGCGCTCCCACAGCGCTGGCCCCGTCAAGCGCGAAGAGCCCTCAAACTAATGCGTCACGCTTTCGCGTCGCCACTAACTCAGCGCCGTCGACAGCCACTTGCCGCCCACCCGTACGTAAAGGCGTTTGTTGGTCGAGTCGACGGCAAGTGTCCCGTCGACCGGGGTGTGCGTGAACGAGGAGTCGCTGACCGCGCCCGCGACCATGCGCAGCGGCGGGTTCGCCTGGTTCTTGGTCGGGATGGCACCGCCGGACTGCACTCCGATGTTCGCGTGGCAGTTCTCCACCCAGAAATCGCCGGTGCTCGAGGCCTCGTAGTAAATATGACTGCCGGTCGGCCTCGTGGCGTATTGTCCCACGACGTTGCGCAGGACGGCGGTCGAGCCGGGGCCGGAGTACAGATCGACCCCTGAGTTGACCGTCGCCGTCGACGAGACGTTGGCGATCAGCACGTTCTCCAGGGCGCCGGCACTTCCCGCCCAGGCGATGATGTTCTGCGCAGTGGAATACCCAGAGGCAAAACCACCCGCGTAGGCATAGATATTGGTCGCATAGACGTGCTTGCAGGAAGCGTCGACCTTCAGATGAGGGCCGCCCTGCATCTGGGAGGTTTCGAATTTGCAGTCCGTCAGGTAGATCCCGTTGGGATTATTTTTCTTCGCGGTGCCCTGGGTGATCCACAGGGCGCCGGTGCCGAATGCCTCCATGCGGCATCCGATGAAATGGATCTGGTTGATGTTGTCGGCGCTGTATCCCCAGCCGCTCGTGGCCGAGGAGTTGCGAAGCCACACGTTGGGCTGGGTACTGCTGTTCGCCGTGCCGGTGCTCTCTTCGATCACCAGGTTGTAGAACCGGGAGTCCCAGAACTCGACGGCGTCGATGCACACGTCGTTGTTGCTCGACATGAAAACATCGCGAAAGTAGGAATTATCGTTGTAGTAGAGCTCGAGCAGCAGTCCGGTCTTGCCATTGCCGTTGAACCCGAGGTTTTCAATCGAACAGTAGCGCCGATGCCTGGCCCCGCTCGTGTCGGTAGGGGCTCCGGACATGCGCAACAGGATGCCGTTCGCCTTCTTGACCAGCATGGAGGCCTTGCTGCTCGCGCCGGCCAGTCGCACTCCGTTGCCGTTGATGGACAGGGCCGGGTCGCTGGTCGTCGGGGTGACCAGGTACTTCCCGGCGGGGAAGTACACGGTTCCGCCCCCAGCCGCCGCTGCGGCATCGATCGCTGCCTGGACTGCCGAGGTGTCGTCATCGGATCCGTTGCCGACCGCGCCGTAGCCCTTCACGTTGAACCAGTCCAGCGGGATCGTGTCTGCCGCCGCAGACGGGGCTCTCGCGATCATGGCAGCACCCGCCAGGCCTGCGGCAGCGCCCCACAACGCCCGCCGCCGCACATCCGGGCTCTTCGGCTCCATCAGGCAAAGTTCCTCTCATAGCGTTGAATTTGCGGATTAAATCAGTTCTAGATCACTTTGTGAAATTGCCCCAGTTTGGGGGCTCTTCGCGCTTTGCGGGGCCGGCGCCGTGGGTTGATCACGGTTGTTGATCGTCTTGGAGTGACGGTGGGTGACGCCAGGGGCTGGGTGGCGCGGGGGGAAAGGAAGAGTGGCTGGAAGCATGTGGTGCCTTGGACCGTGTCCGCGTCGTGGCGTGGACGTGTACATGCCGAGCCGTGTTCTACGAACTGTGTGAGGGCGGCGGTCCCGTCGCCGTGCCGCACCCTGCGGTCGTCGCTTCCCACGGCCCCTCTCCCCGATACCGGAGGGCATCGCCCGGCTCGTCGGCCACAAGGACGCCGTGGTCACGGAGAAGGTCTACCGCAAACAGCTCCGCCCCGTTCTCCGACTGCCTCAGAGGTGGGCCAGCAGCATATCCAGCGGCCTCGGCACGCGATCGAGGTCGAGAGCCCCGACGAGCAGGCCGGAGTAGCGAATTTTGCGGCCACTGCCCGCTCCCATGAACCGGCGCAACTGGTCGTGAGTGGCGCCCTCGCGCCATGCGGGTTGCTTCTGGAGCGTACGAAATGAGCTGAGCTCGCCCTCGGCATCGACAACGCGCTCGACCGTGTCCGTGCCGAGGGCGCGGATCAGCTCGTCCTCCAGGTCGGCGACGCACACGAAGAATCCGAGCGCCTCCAGATCGCTGCGGTTGAGATCGGCTCCAAGGCCGGCGCGCTCGAGGGCCTTTCGATAATCGCCTTCCTCCCCGACGTCGCACAGACCGGCCAGCCGGAGATTGTGACCGGAAGGGCCGAACCTCCGTATATACGCCGCGATGTTCGTGGCGCCGCCCATCGCCACCAGGGAGATGCCTTCGGCCGCCAGGTTCCGGCCACGGCGCTCGGCCAGCGCTTCGATCGCCGACTTGTCACTGGCGCCCTCGACCAGGACCACGGTTTGCGTGTCGCTCACGAGCCCAGCCTTGCACCGAGCCTGGAAAGGTTCATCCCCTTTTACGGCGTTGCAGGTCGTCTCTGCCGGCGACGCGCCACTCCCCTGGCAGCGCGTCGACGTGTGCGGTCCTCTAGCCTGCGATGAGGGCGTTGGCCTCCGTGATGAGCTTGCGTGCGGCATCGTCAGGGGCCATCCGGCCGAACAGGACCTCGTTCGTATACCGCTTGAGGATGTCTTCGATGGCGCTGGCGTGCTTCGGCGGGGCGGCGGGCGAGTCCGTGAGCTCGTCCTTGACCTTGTCGAGGAAGGCCAGCGTCTTCTTGTCGGTCTCCGGAAGCTTGTCCCTCACTGCCGCCAGCACCTTGGAGCTGGCCGGCAGGCCGCGGTCGCTGAGGATGATCTGGCCCGCCTCCGGGTCGTTGATCATGAAGTCGATGAACTTGGCGGCCTCGGCCGCGTGCTCGGACTTCGACGAGGCGGTGTAGAACATCGCGGGCTGCAGGAACATGCCACCGGTCGCGGCGCCCTGTGGCTTCGGCATCCGCAGCAGGTCCACTTCCTTGCCCGACGCCTTGTTGATCGAGCCGAGCTGGTTGCTCCACCACATCCCCATCGCGCCGTTGCCGGTGGCGAAGAGGGACTTGTCCTCGCCCAGGGCACCGAGCTCGACGCTCTTGGCGGCGTCAGGAGAGCCCTTGGTGTTGATCAGTTTCCGGTGGACGGCCCACCACGCCTTGAGCGTATTGGGCGAGATGCCGATCTTGTCGCCCTCGTAGAAGGACTCGCCCCGCTGAGCGGCGAAGATCTGCAGGAAGGCCGGGTTGAAGCTCTGCTGCGTGCCGTAGACCTTGCCGTTGGTCGCTGCGGTGATCTTCGCCGCCAGATCGGCGTACTGCTCCCAGGTCCACGTGGTGTCGTCGGGTAACTGCTGCCCCGCGTCCTTGATCGCCTTCGGGTCCACCACCAGGGACCAGGCGTTGACGCCGGTGGGGATGGCGAACTGCTTCTTGTCGATGGCACCGGTGGCGAGCACCTTGCTGTCGATGTCGGCGGTGTTGACCGTGCTGGACAGGTCGGTGAGCGTGCCGCGCTCGGCGTACTCCCGCAGGCCGCGGATCTCGAGGGTGATGACGTCCGGCGTTTCGTCGCCCGCGACCTTCGTGGCCAGCTTGTCGTAATAGCTGCCGAAGTCGGAGAACTCTTCCTCGATGTCGATGTTCGGGTTCTTCGCCTCGAACTTCTTGATCGCCTCTTGCGTCATCTTCTGCCTCGCGGCGCTGCCCCAGTAGGAGAAACGCAGCTTGACGTCGCCGCCGGCGCCTTCGCCGCCGCAGGCCGCAGTGATCGACAGCACAGCGGTGGCCAGCAACGCCGCCGTCCACCTCTTCTTGCCGGAGCCCACGGCTCCACCTCCTGGGGATTGGGGGGTGACTCTCCACCGGAGTCAGAGAGTTCCGCAAGATTACCGGGGCGATGATGTTGTCGGAAGGGCTGACCATACGGCCGCGGGGGTCAGGGGCATGTCGATGTGGTCGATGTTCAAGGCGTCGCAGACGGCGTTCACGATGGCGGGTGGGATGCCGATGCAGCCGGCCTCGCCCGCGCCCTTGGCGCCCAGCGGTGTGTTGGGGTTGGGGGTGGTGGTCTCCAGGAGGGTGACCGGGGGCATGTCGGCAGCCGTCGGGAGCAGGTAGTCCAGGAGCGTCGTGGCGTACGGGAGGCCGTTCTCGCCTATGACCGCCTGCTCGTACAGGGCCTGGCCGAGGCCCTGGGCGATCGAGCCGTGGGTCTGGCCGCTGACGATCATGGGGTTGACGACCACGCCGTAGTCGTCCACCGCCACCAGTTGGCGCACATGGACGGTGCCGAGGTCCGGGTCCACCTCCACGACGGCGACGTGCGCGCCGTACGGGAAGGCCTGCGGTGGGGCGACGATCTCGTCGGCGCGTAGGGGGCCGGTGCGGGCGACCAGTTCGCCGATGGGGAGCCCGGGGAGCGGGCCCGCCGCGACACCGGCCGTGAAATCGTCCGCCAGGAGCTCGGCGCACGTGTCGCCTCCGACCACCAGGCGGCCCGCCGCGTACGAGACCTCCTCTTCCTCCACCCCGAGAAGCTCGGCGCAGCGGCGGCGGGCGGTGGCGACGAGGGACTCGGCGGCACGCCACAGCGCCGCCCCGCCCACCTGCATGGAGCGGCTGCCGAACGTGGCGAAGCCGTAGGGCACCTCGCCGGTGTCGCCCTCGACGACGCGGACCCGATCGACGTCCACGTCCAGGACCGAGGCCACCACCTGCGCGAACGCGGTGAAGTGGCCCTGCCCGGTGGAGGTCGAGCCGACGCGGGCGATGAAGGTGCCGTCAGGGCAGGCCTCCACGCTGCCGAACTCGTCGCTGTCCGGCGGCCCGCCCGAGCGTTCGACGTACGTGGCGATGCCCACGCCGATCGGCGGCTCGCCCTCCTCGCGGCGGCGGGCCTGCTCGGCGCGGACCTCGTCGTAGCCGACGGCGGCGAGGGCCTGGTCGAGCGCGGCGGCGTAGTCGCCCGAGTCGTAGGTGCGGCCGGTCGGCGTCAGGTACGGGTACTGGTCGGGGCGGATGAAGTTGCGGCGGCGCAGCTCGGCCGGGTCCATGCCGAGCCGGCGGGCCAGCCGGTCCACGGTGCGTTCGAGGGCGTAGGCGGCCTCCGGGCGGCCCGCGCCGCGGTAGGAGGTGGTCGGGGCGGTGTTGGTGAGCACGCAGCGGACCCGGGTGTGCACTCTCGGGGTGCGGTACGCGCCGGTGCTCATGGCTCCGGTCATCATGGGGACGAAGGCGCCCGTGTGCGGGTACGCGCCGATGTCGGCGTCTATCAGGAGCTCGTACGCGAGGAAGACGCCGTCCTCGTCGGCCGCCAGCCGTACGCGCTGGGTCTGGCCGCGACCGCGAGGGCCGGCCAGCATGGCCTCGGCGCGGTCCTCGCACCAGCGGACCGGCCGGCGCAGGTGGACGGCCAGCAGGGCGGCGACGACGTACTCCGGGTAGGTCTGGCTCTTGGCGCCGAACGCGCCGCCGGTGGCCGGGACGATCACCCGGATCCGGTCCCTGCCGAGCCCGAGCGCCGCGGCGAGCGAGTCGCGCAGCCGGTGCTGGGCCTGGTGCGAGGCGTACACGGTGAGACGGCCGTCGCGCCCCGGATCGACCAGCACGGCCCTCGGCTCCAGCGACGTGGGGAGCAGGAGCTGCTCGCGGTAGGCGGCCTCGACCACGACCGGGGCGGTCGCGAACACGTCGTCGGCCGGCTCGCCGAAGGTGCGTTCGACCACCAGGTTGTCACAGTCGCCGGTGCGGGGGGTGAGGGTGAAGGGCAGTTGCTCGAGGTTGAGGCGGACGGCTTCGGCGCCGTCCTCGGCCTGGGCGCGCGTACCGGCGGCCACGACGGCGAGCGCCTCGCCCGGGTAGCGGACGCGGCCGGTGGCCAGCAGCGGCCACGGTGGCGCGCCGTCCTCGCCGGGCAGGTCACGGCCGGCGAGGTACGGCAGGTCGGCGGCGGACCATGCGCCCGCCACACCCGCCTCCTTGAGCGCGGCGGCGACATCCACCCCGCGGATCAGCGCGTGCGGCACCGGGCTCCGGGTGAAGGCGAGTTCGAGCGTGCCGGTGAGGTCCAGATCGGCGACCCTGCGCGCCTGGCCGGTGACCAGGTCGCGATCCTCACGCCGCGCGAGCGGCATCCCGATGTACCGCAATGTTTGGACACCCCCGCTTTCGGTACCAACGTCGATATCGGATTCCCGGGATGGGTGACATGAAACCGGCACAATTCGCCTACGTCGCTCCTGCCTCCGTGCCGGAGGCGGTGGCCGTGCTGGCCGAGCGCGGGCCGGAGAGCCGGGTGCTGGCAGGCGGTCAGAGCCTGCTCATCGAGCTGCGTTGCCGGACCACGCGCCCGGCCCTGCTGGTGGACGTCAACCGCGTCCCCGGGCTGTCGGAGATCGCGGTCGAGGACGGCTCGGTCCACGTCGGCGCGCTGGTCCGGCACGTCCAGCTGGAGCACGCCCGGTTCGACGACCCGCTGGCCGAGCTGTTCCGCCAGGTCGCGCCGTACGTCGCCCACCCGCCCATCCGCGCGCGCGGCACCTTCGCCGGGAGCCTGGCGTGGGCGCATCCGGCGTCGGAGTGGTGCGCGCTGGCCATGGCCATGGGCGCGGGGATCGAGGTGGCAGGCCCGGCGGGAGGGCGCACGGTGCCCGCGGACTCGTGGTTCCGCGGGGCCTTCTCCACGGCCTGCCTGCCGGAGGAGCTGGTCACCGGCGTCCGGCTGCCGCGTCCGCCCGCCGGGGCCGTCGCGGCGTTCGCCGAGCTCCGCCGCACGCACGGCAGCTTCGCCCTCGCCGCCGCCCTGGTCATGCTGCGGCTCTCCGGTGGCCGGGTCGACTGGGTACGGATCGGCCTGGCGAACGCGGCGGACGTGCCGCTCCGCGCCGTCGAGGCCGAGCGTCTCATGACCGGCGAGCTCCCGGAGCCCGAGCTGCTGGCGCAGACCGCCGTGCGGGCCGCCGCCGAGACGGACCCGCCCGACGAGCCGCACGCGCCGGCCGCCTACCGCAGGCACGCGCTCGCCACTCTGGTACGGCGCTGCCTCACCCGCGCCATCCGGAAAGCGACAGGCAGCGCGGACTCGGGGAACCCATGAACGTCGAACTCATGGTCAACGGCCGGACCCACCGGCTCGACGTCGAGCCCCGGACCAGCCTGGCCGACGTGCTGCGCGACCGGCTCGGGCTCACCGGGACCACGCTGGGGTGCGAGCACGGGGTGTGCGGCTCGTGCACCGTGCTGATCGACGGCACCGCCATCCGCTCCTGCCTCGCCCTGGCCGTTCAGATGGAGGGCGCCGACATCCGCACCGTCGAAGGGCTGGCTGTCGGCGACCGGCTGCACCCGCTGCAGGAGGCGTTCGCCGCCGAGCACGCGTTGCAGTGCGGCTTCTGCACCCCCGGCTTCCTCATGCTGCTCGCCGGCGCGCTGGCCGAGGAGCCGGAGCTGGACAAGGACGAGCGGCGGCTCGACGAACTCCTCGCCTCGAACCTGTGCCGCTGCACCGGGTACGCGGGCATCCGCCGCGCCGCGATGCGCGCCGCGTCCCGCCTCCGCGGGGACGACAGCCAGTGAAAAGGCGACTTCAGCCGCGAACGGGTGCGGCGAGGCTGCCCAGCAGTTTCAGCGCCTCCTCGGACGGGCTGCCCGGCTGGGCCAGCAGAGTGATGAGCTGCAGGCCGTCGGAGCCGTTCACCGAGAAGACTTCGCAGGTCAGCTCCAGCTCCCCCACTTCCCGGTGGCGCATGTGCTTGACCTCGCCCACTTTGGGGAAGACGTCGTGGCGGGCCCACAGCCTCCGGAAGTCGGGGCTCTTGACCGAGAGCTCCCCCACGAGCTCGGCCAGGTGGGGGTCGTCGAGCTGCGACCCTGCGACGAGGCGCAGGTGGGCGACCTTGGAACGGGCCGACTTCTCCCATTCGGGATAGAACTCGCGGGCCACGGGATCCAGGAAGATCATGCGGAGCAGGTTGTCGCGGTCCTCGAACCCGTCGTACAGGGCGTCGGCGAGAGAGTTCGCGGCCAGGACGTTCATGAGGCCGTCGCAGATCAGCGCGGGCGTGCCGGGCCAGCCGCCGATCAGCGTACGCAGGTCGGCACTGACCCGCCGGGCAGGCGGCCGCCGGAGCTGGAGCATGGGATGGGCCAGCGCGTGCATGTGGGCCGTGGCCTCGGGCGTCAGCCCGAACACCCGGGCCAGGGCCGAGAGCACGCGCTCGGACGGGTGGCGCTCCCTGCCCTGTTCGAGGCGGATGTAGTAATCCGTGCTGAGGTGGGCCATCATCGCCACCTCCTCGCGCCGCAGCCCCGGCGTCCGGCGCGGGCCCACATCGAGGAGCCCCGCCTGCGCAGGCGTCGTGATCTCTCTGCGCGCGCGGAGAAACTCGCCCAACAACTTACGGCTGTCCATTTCATTACGATATGTCGGGATTTGAGAGCCAGGGTGGGTGTGTCACTACCAGGCTGAGGCGGCACCGCCGCGTCCGTCGGCATTCATCCAGGTGTACGTGTTTCCTGGGCGTCACACACCCACCCTCCTCACCTCGTCCCGCCTTACCGTCGACATGACGGAAAAGGAGACGACGACCGTGATTTCTCGCCCCCGGTCCATCCGAGCGCGCTCCACCGTGGTCACGTCGCTGCTCGCCCTGGTCGCGCTGGCCGTGGTGGGCGTCACCTCGTCGCTGGCGATCCGCTACCGCGTCGAGGACGACGCCTTCAACCGGGTCGAACAGGTCGCCAGCCAGTGGAGCGCGGCGGCCCGGGCCGGCACGCTTCCCGAGGTGATCCCCACCTCGGGCGACCTCGCTCTCATCCAGCTGGTCGACCCGCGCGGCCGGGTACTCGCCGCCAGCCGCTCCGCGCGCGGACGCCCGGCGCTGAGCACGCTGCGGCCGCCCGTCGACGACCGCGTCCAGCGGCGGACCGACGGGTTCCGCCTCCTGGTGGCCGTCCGCATCACCACGGCGGCCGACGCCCCGGTCGTGCTGGCGGAGCGCCGCGAGCCGGCCCTGCTGCGCGGCCACAACCTGGAGTACGCGCTCACAGCGGCGGCACTCGCCCTCCTCGCCATCGTCTCCTGGACCTCATGGAGAACGGTGGGCCGCACCCTGCGTCCGATCGAGGCGATCCGCGCGCGCCTGGCCGAGATCACCGTCAGCGACCTCAGCCTGAGGATGCCCGTGCCGCCGGCCGACGACGAGGTCGCCATGCTCGTCCGTACCGCCAACCAGACCCTGGACCGGCTCGACGAGGCGGTGGCGCAGCAGCGCAGGTTCGCCTCCACCACCTCGCACGAGCTCAGGAACCCGATCGCCGGCCTGCGGGTGCAACTGGAGGAGGCGCTGCTCCACCCCGGCGAGGTGGATCCGCACGAGGCCATCCGCTCAGCGCTGTCGGTCACCGACCGGCTCGACGCCATCGTCGGCGACCTGCTGGTGCTCGCGCGGCTGGGCGCCGGGGACCCGGCGCCGCCCGAGCCGATCGACCTCGGGCGGCTGGTGAGCCAGGAGGCGCCGCGTGCGGGCCGCGTACCCGTGCGCGTCCACGCGGCCCCGGAGGTCTGGGTCCGCGGATCCCGTATCCAGCTCGTACGGGTGCTCGCCAATCTGGTGAGCAACGCGGTCCGGCACGCCGGCAGCGCCGTGGACGTCTCCGTGGCCGCCGCGGGCGGCGAGGCCGTGCTGACGGTGGCGGACGACGGCGCGGGCATCGCGCCCGCCGACCTCGAGCGGATCTTCGAACGGTTCACCCGCCTCGAGGACGGCCGCCGCCGCGACGCCGGCGGCAGCGGGCTGGGGCTGGCCATCTCACGTGACATCGCCCTGAGCCACGGCGGCACGCTCAAGGCCGAGGAGGCGCCGCGCGGCGCCAGGTTCGTCCTGCGGCTCCCGCGTCTCGACGGCCCTCCGGCCGGCCGGCCGAAACACCTGAGCGCCGTCGTCTAGAGCGCCGCGTCGCGTCCAGCGCAGCCGGCGATTCCGGCAGGTCAGGGGCCGAGCTCGAGAAAGCGGTCGCGGGCGGCGGCGAGGTGGGCGCGCATCGCCTCCGAGGCCGCCTCCGCGTCGCCCGCGGCGACCGCCTCGACGACGCGGGCGTGCTCGGCCAGCGTGGGATCCCCGGTGCGCCTGCCCGCGTAGCCGATGCGGAACAGGTGCAGGTGGCCGTGGGTACGCCGGAGCGACTCCCTGAGCGCCTCGCTGCCCGAGAGCTCGGCGATCAGGTCGTGGAAGCGCGCGTCGTGCTCGGCCAGGCCGTGGTACTCCTCATACCTCGTGCCCTGGGGCGCCTGCGGGACGCTGGCCAGCTCGGCGCGCACGCGCTCGCGGGCCTCGGCCGTCACCCGCTCGGCCGCGCGCGCCGCGGCCCACGGCTCCAGGAGCAGCCTGAGCTGGTAGAGGTCGGCGATCTGGTCCGGCCTCAGCTGGGGCGCCACCGAGTAGCCCCGCAGCGCCTCCTTGGTCAGCAGGCCCTCGGACTCCAGCGCGGACAGCACCTCGCGCACCGGCGTCTGCGAGACGTCGAGGAGCCGGGCGACGGCGTAGATGTTGACGCGGGCACCGGGCTCCAGGTCGCCGTTCATGATCAGACTCTTGACGCGCTCGTAGACGTCCTCGGTGAGGACGCTGCGCCGGGCTGCCGGAACGCGGCCCTTTAAGCGGTTTTCGAGCTCATTAGCCACACTTCACACTCCGAGGCCTGGTTTGAGGGGGTCTTGACGGGCACCGTGCGTTGTATGCAACATAGCGGAAATATCCAATAGGAAATTTTACTGAGGATCGCGATGGCCACCACCCTCCGAACCACTGTCCGCGGCCGGTTGCGCTGGTACATGATCAGCTATGTCTTCGCCGGGCTCGTCATCAACTATCTCGACCGTGCCAGCCTGGGTGTGGCCCTGCCGTTCATGGGAGAGACCTTCAAGCTCTCCAAGACCGAAGAAGGCATGATCCTGGCCGCCTTCTTCTGGTCCTACGACTTCTTCCAGCTCGCCGCCGGCTGGTTCGTGGACCGGTTCGGGCCGCGCAGGACGTTCACGTTCGCCTCCATCTGGTGGTCGCTGTTCACCTCGCTGACGGCGCTGGCAAGCAGCTTCGGGACGCTCTTCGGCGTACGGCTGCTGCTCGGCATCGGCGAGAGCCCGGCCGCCACGACCAGCGCCAAGGTCACCGGCCGGTGGTTCCCCCGGCACGAGCGGGCGCTGGCCACCGGGATCTGGGACTCCGGCTCGCGGGTGGGTGCCGTCATCGCGCTGCCCGTGGTCACCGCGTTGATCGGCTGGCTGGGCTGGCGGTGGACGTTCGCGATCATCGGTGTGATCGGGCTGTTCTGGGCGTTCGGGTGGTGGCGCACGTACCGGGACCCGCAGGACCATCCGAAGATCACCGAGGAGGAGCTCGCCTACCTGCGCGAGGGCGGCGCCCGTTTCGAGGGCGACGATGAAGGCGCGACCAAGCTCCGCTGGCGGGACCTGTTCCGCTATCGCACGATCTGGGCGATGATGCTGGGCTTCTTCTGCCTCAACATGGTCGTCTACTTCTTCCTCACGTTCTTCCCGACCTATCTGGTGGAGGAACGCGGGTTCAGCCTGCTGAAGCTGGGCCTGTTCGGGGCGCTGCCGGGTCTGGTGGCCATCGGCGGCGAGTGGCTGGGCGGCTGGCTGTCCGACCGCCGCATCACCCGGGGCGACTCGCTCACCCGCGTCAGGAAGCTCTTCATCTCCGGCGGGTTCCTGGTCTCGACGGTGATCGGCGTCGCGGTCTGGGTGCCGGAGGCGTGGATGGCGCTGGCGCTGCTGTCGATCGCGTACGCGGGCTCGACGTTCGCCGCCTCCAACATCTGGGCGCTCCCCGCGGACGTCGCCCCGGCCGACCGGCACGTGGCCTCGATCGGCGGCATCCAGAACTTCGCCTCGAACTTCGCCGGCATCATCAGCCCCATCATGGTCGGCTTCCTGGTGGACAAGACGTCGTCGTTCACCGTCCCGCTGATGGTGATCTCGTGCGTGGCGCTGCTGGGCGCGTTCACGTACGCGGTGATCCTGAAGCGGGTGGAGCCCCTCGGGTAGGGACCCTACGCGTGGAATGACTCCTTCGCCAATCTCCGCAGCCGCGTCTCGTCGATGTCGTGTCCCAGCCCCGACTGGGTGAGGGGCACGGCGATGACGCCCGCGTTCGCGCCCACGATCGGGTTGACGATCTGGTTCTGGCGTGGCGGCTGCGTCACATCGCACGGCAGCGTGCAGCCGGGCAGGCTGGCGATCGCCACCGTCGCCGCCCTGGCCAGCCCCGCGCCCTGGCCGCCCGCGCACTGGATGTCCCAGCCCGCCGCCGCGGCCCGGTCGTGCGCCCGGCGGGACTCCGACAGCGAGGGGAACAGGGTGGGCCGCAGCAGCAGCACCTTCGCCGCCCGCAGCGTCAGGTAGTCGTCCAGCTCGGCGGTGGAGGTGACCTCGACCGCGACCGAGGCGGACACCTGGTCCTGCAGCGAGGCGTGCGTGAAGACGTCGCCGGCGGCGAAGGGCCGCTCGATGACCTCCAGGCCGTAGGAGTCGAGGGCGACGAGCTGGCCGAGGTCGGTGTAGGCGTTGCCGCAGTCGACGGCCAGGGTCAGGGCCGGGTACGCCTGCCGCACCGCGCGTACGGGCTCGACGTCCCAGCCGGGCCTGATGTCCAGCGTGACGTGCCCGTACCCGGCGCAGACCTGCTGGTTGACCCGGGAGACCAGACTCTCCACGGACGCGTCGGGGGTCAGCCGCACGGTGGCCATGAGGGAGGTGCGGGTGCCGCCGATCGCCTCGGCGAGCGGCACCCCGCGCATCCTGGTCCACAGGTCCCAGCAGGCCATGTCGACCGCTGGGTCGCCGCTCGGCACCGTGTCGGGGTGCTCCCAGTCGACGCCGATCAGCAGCGACGCCAGCGACTCCTCCAGCCGTGACCACGTCTTCGGCTGAGGGGAGATGGCCTCGCCCCAGCCGGTCATGCCGCCGTGGTCGGTGAGCTTCACGAGCAGGGTCTCCGACCTCCTGCCGTACGGCAGAACCAGTCGGAAGACCTCAAGCTCCCGCACTCGCGGCATGTACCCCCCTTTATGACGCGGCTCCCTCCATAGTGCCTGCTGCGCGCCGGTGGACAAAACGCGGGGCGAGCAGAAAGGCCGCGACCGCGAGCGCCGCGGTGAACGACAGGCCGATCGCGTAGCTCTCCCCCGTGGCGGTGAACAGGGCTCCGCTGAGCGCGACGGCCACCACGGTGAACACCGACTCGCCCACGCCGACGGCCGCGCTGTTCTGGCCCTCCTCGCCCTCCTTGGACATCTCCAGCACCAGCACGGACACCGTCGGGTGCACCGCGCCGATGCCGAGGCCCGCGACGGCCATCGCCGCGTACGCGACCGCGACCGGCAGTGAGTCGATGAGCACGAGCATCATCAGCGCGATGCCGATGGCGACCATGGCGGTGCCGCCCCGGATGGCGGTCATGTTGCTGATCGTGCCGCGGCCCTTGATCCAGGAACCGGTGGACCAGCCGAGGGCGCCGACGGTGAGGACGACGCCCGCGCCGGTGGCGGTCAGGCCGCGCTCGTTGATCAGCATGAGCGGGATGAGCACCTCGGACGCCGTCAGCGAGCCGAAGGCCAGGCCGCGCAGCACGGGCGCGGTCGGCAGGCCGGGGGCGGCCCTGAGCGAGCCGGGCAGCAGCAGCCTGGGCAGGGCCACGGCCACCAGGACGACGCCGCCGAGCAGCAGCGGCAGGCCGGCGAGCTTGAGCGCGCTGCCGTACTGGATCAAGGCGGCGGCGACGGCGGTCAGCGTGGCCCAGACGAGCTTGCGGCCCAGGCCCGGAGCGGGCCCGGCGATGCCGCTCTCCACCTCGCGGCCCGCGGTGCCGCGCCAGAGCAGCAGCGCCGACGGGATGACGATCAAGGCCACGCCGATGAAGACCCACCGCCAGTCGGCGTTCTCGACCACGAAACCGGCGATGGCCGGGCCGACCATGGACGGCACCACCCAGGCGGCCGAGAACAGGGCGAACACCTTGGGATGCATGGCCGGCGGATAGACCCGGGCGACGAGCACGTACAGGGAGACCTGGATCAGCCCTCCCCCGAGCCCCTGCACGAACCGGCCCGCCACGAACAGCTCCATGGTCGGCGCGAGCCCCGCCAGCAGCAGCCCGGCCACGAAGCCCGCCACACCGACCGCGATCGGCTGCAGCGGCCCGCGGACGTCGCTCCACCGCCCGCCCAGGACCGTCCCGATCACGCCGGCCGCCAGGGTGGCGCTGAAGGCCAGGTTGTACAGATGCATGCCGTCGAGCTCGCGGGCCACCACCGGCATCGCCGTGGCCACCGCCATCGCCTCGAAAGCCACCAGCATAACCAGCGCGACCAGCCCGATGCTGAGCGCGCGGTACTGCGCGGACACCACGCCCGCCGTAGATCTCTCAACCGTTGTCGTCGTCATACGCGGAAAACTATGGCGAAACCGCATGCCAGCACATCGGGCGCGGGGCCTAGGCATTTGGGCCTAGGGCATGCGGGCCTCGATGCCGTCGAGGAGCAGCTCGAGGCCGTAGCGGAAGCGCTCCTCGCCGTCGTCGGCGATCAGGTCGTCCACGAACTTCTGGATGTGCGGGAAGCGCTCCGACGGCAGCGCACGGTAGTAGTCGGCGAGCTGCCTGGCGAAGTGCTCGAAGTACTCCCGCGGGTCGTCCAGCCCGGCCGCGCGCATGCGCGTGTAGTGCAGGGAGCCCTCGTACGCGTCGCCGGTGACGTACAGGTGGATCCGGTCCATCGACAGGGACGCGTCCCGCGGGGACATGCCGGCCTTGATCAGCAGCCCGAAGACGAACTCGCCCGCGAGGATCGAGTGCTCCCCCGACGGGATGTTGGCCAGCGCCACCCGCGCCACGTCGGCGTGGGCGGTCAGCACCCGGTGCACCTCCATGACGTACGCCCGGAGCTGCTCCTTCCAGCGGCTCGGATCATGCTCGGGCAGCTCGATCTCGCCGAGGACCCGTTCGTAGATGAGCTCGAGCAGCTCCTCCTTGTTGGCCACGTGCGCGTAGAGCGAGGCGGGCCCCGTGTCGAACTCCTGGGCGACGCGTCTCATGCTCAGCGCGTCGAGCCCCTCGGCGTCGACGATCCGCAGGCCGGCGTCGACGATCAGGTCCTGGCTGAGCTGCCGCTTGAGCGGCGTCGGCTTGCGTGACTTGCGCCATGGGGGCGTGGGGACGTCCTCGGATCCTGCCATGCGACCAGTATACGAACGCTGTACTTGACACGAACAGTGTTCGGCCTTAAAACAGTGTTCGTAACGAACAGCGTTCGTTAAATAGAACACCGTTTTAAGGAGTCCCCCCATGACAGTCACCTCCTCAGAGGCGACGACCGAGGTCCAGCCCTACCGCTGGCGCTGGGCCGCCCTCTTCGTGATCCTGGCCGCCGAGGTCATGGACCTGCTCGACGCGCTCGTGACGACGATCGCCGCACCGAGCATCCAGAAGGACGTCGGCGGCGGCGACAGCATCGTGCAGTGGCTCGGCGCCGGATACACCCTGGCCATGGCCGTCGGGCTGATCACCGGCGGCCGGCTCGGCGACCTGTTCGGCAGGAAGCGCATGTTCGTGATCGGCGCGCTCGGCTTCACCACCGCCTCCCTGCTCTGCGGCGTCTCGGCCGGGCCCGAGATGCTGATCGCCAGCCGGGTGTTGCAGGGCCTGTTCGGCGCCGTGATGCTCCCGCAGGGCCTCGGGCTGATCAGGGAGATGTTCCCGCCGCAGGACATGGGCAAGGCGTTCGGCATGTTCGGCCCGGTCATGACCATCTCGTCCGTGGGCGGTCCCGTGCTGGCCGGATGGCTGGTCGACGCCGACTTCTTCGGTACGGGCTGGCGCATGATCTTCCTGATCAACCTGCCCATCGGCCTGGCCGCCGCGCTGGCCGGGATGCGCTTCCTGCCCGAATACCGCCTCTCGAACGCCACCAGGCTGGACCTCGTCGGCGTCGCGCTCGTCTCGGTGGCCTCGTTCCTGCTGATCTACCCCCTCATCCAGGGCCGCGAGCTGGGCTGGCCCGTGTGGACGTACGTGTCGATGGCGGCCTCGATCGTGCTCTTCGCCGTCTTCGCCCGCTACGAGTCCCGCCGGGCGGCCTCCGGCAAGGACCCGCTGGTCACGCCCGGGCTGTTCCGCAAGCGCGCCTTCACCGGCGGTCTGGTGGCCGGGCTGGCGTTCTTCTCCGGCATGATGGGTTTCGGCCTGGTCTTCAACCTCTACACCCAGCTCGGCCTCGGCTTCAGCCCGCTCCAGGCCGGCCTCACCGGTCTGCCGCAGGCGATCGGCGGCGTGATCGGCTTCGGGCTGGCGATGTCCGGGCTGCAGGAGAAGCTGGGCCGCGGCCTGCTGCAGATCGGCACCGTCGTCATGGCGGCCGGCGCCGCCGTGCTCGCCCTGACCATCCACCTGGCCGGGCTCGACGTCGGCAGCTGGCAGCTGGCTCCCGGGCTCGCTCTCGTCGGCATCGGCATGGGGCTGACCATGGCGCCGTTCTTCGACATCGTGCTCGCGGGGGTCGAGCCGCACGAGTCGGGCTCCGCCTCCGGCACGCTGACCGCGATCCAGCAGCTCGGCGGCGCGCTCGGCACCGCCGTGCTGGGCACGCTCTTCTTCAACCTGCTCCAGAACCGGTGGAGCTTCGGCTCCTCGATGCAGGTCACGGTCTGGGTCGAGGTGGGGCTGCTGGCCCTGACCTTCGCCCTGTCGTACCTGCTGCCGCGCAAGGCCAGGGCGGACGGCCAGGGCCATTGAGAGCGGGGCCGGGCACGTCACACCGCGATGTGACGTTCGGCCCACTGCACGATGTCGCGCCGCTCGATCGCGGCCGCCATCAGGTCGGGGAAGGCGTCGGGCGTGCACGCGAACGCGGGCACGCCCATCGCGGCCAGCGCGGCGGCGTTCTCGTGGTCGTAGAACGGCGCGCCCTCGTCCGAGAGCGCGAGCAGCACGATCACCTGGACGCCCGCCTGCGTCATCGCGGCCACCCGGCGCAGCATCTCCTCCCTGACGCCGCCCTCGTACAGGTCGCTGATCAGGACGAAGATGGAGTCGGTCGGCCGGGTGATGAGGCCCTGGGAGTACGCGATGGCCCGGTTGATGTCGGTGCCGCCGCCCAGCTGGGTGCCGAACAACAGCTCCACCGGGTCGTGCAGCTGCTCGGTGAGATCCACCACCGCCGTGTCGAACACCACGAGGGACGTCTTGAGCGAGCGCATCGACGCCAGCACCGCCCCGAACACGCTCGAATACACCACCGACGCCGCCATCGACCCGCTCTGGTCGATGCAGAGCACGACCTCGCGCTGCACCGACCGCTGCCTGCGGGCGTAGCCGACGAGCCGCGAGGGGACGACCGTGTTCTTCTCCGGCAGGTAGTTCTTGAGGTTGGCCCGGATCGTGCGGTCCCAGTCGATGTCGGCCACCCTCTTGGGGCGGTGGGTCCTGGCCGAACGGTCGAGCGCGCCGGCCACGGCCGCCCTGGTCTTCTGGGCCAGCCTCCGTTCGAGCTCGTCCACCACTCTGCGCACCACGGCCCTGGCGGACTCGCGGGCCTGGTCGGGCATGACCCGGTTGAGCGCGAGCAGGGTGCCGACGAGGTGCACGTCCGGCTCGACGGCCTCGAGCATCTCCGGCTCCAGGAGGAGCCGGGTGAGGTTGAGCTTCTCGATGGCGTCCTTCTGCATGACCTGGACGACCGTGGAGGGGAAGTACGTGCGGATGTCGCCGAGCCAGCGCGCCACCCGGGGCGCTGACGCGCCGAGCCCGCCCTCCCTGCCGCCGTCCTGGTCGTAGACGGCGGACAGCGCGGAGTCCATCCGCGCGTCGACGCCCTCCAGCCCGCATCCGGTGCCGTCGGCGTCGCCGCCGCCCAGCACCAGCCGCCACCTGCGCAGGCGCTCGTCGTTCCCCTCGCTGGTCGCGCTCATCCGTCCGACTCTCCCTCTGCCTTGCCGACAATCGCGAGCACGGTCGCGACGGCCGCCGCCGCGCGCCGCTCGTCCACGTCCTGCTCCCCTTCCCGCCGGCCGCCCCCGGCCGAGCGGACGCGCTGCCCGATCGCCCTGCGCTCCGGCGCGGCGAACCCGCCGAACGTACGGCGCAGCAGCGGCAGCACGTCGGTGAACTGGTCGCAGGACAGCCCCGTGAGCCACCCGTCCACCAGGCTCAGCAGCCGGGGATCGTGCACCAGCAGCAGCCCGCCGCCCGCCAGGAACCCCTCCACCCACGCCGCCGCCCTGGCCGGGGTCTGCCCCCTGGACATGGCCCTGGCCATGCGGTCGGCCGCGTCGTCGAGCTCACCGGAGTCCAGCAGGATCCTGGTGAGCCGTCCTTCGATGAGACCGTGCAGGTCCTGCCGGTCGCTGATGCCGCGCAGGGTGACCAGCCAGCGGCTGCGCGGCGAGGCGTTGTCGTGGCTGTCGCCGCTGTCGCCGCTGCCGTCGCTGTCGCCGCTGTCGCCGCTGTCGCCGGTCGTCAGGAGGGCGACGGCCGCGTGCACCGCGTCGACGTGTTTGAGCAGGTCGGCGGCCGCCTCGTCGTCCACTCCCGTGACCGCGACCGGCAGGCCGACGCGGATCCGGTCCAGCATCGAGCGCACGATCACCGCCAGCCCCTCGGCCGGGGTGCCACGGACGTCGCCGTACCGGTGGGCGCGTACCATCGCCGGCAGCGCCGCCATCAGGTGCGTCACGTCGGTGTCGAGCGCCGCCTTGGCCGACAGGGCGGCCAGCACCTCGGGCAGCGCCTGCGGCAGGTCGGCCAGCAGGCACTGCTCGACCAGCGACGTCAGGTCCGCCAGTGCGGTCTTGTCCGTCGCGGCCAGGTCCCTGGCCCGCTGCGCCGCCGCCCCGGCCACCGTGGTGCCGAGGGCGGCCTGTTCGATGAGCGCCAGGTCGTGCTCGGGCCGCCACTGCAGCGTCCAGGTCTCCCTGAAGGTGCCCTTCCCCCGTGACTCGCCCGGCGTGCCCCAGCCGACGCCGAGCAGCCTGAGCCGGTGCAGCAGGTGGCTGCGGTCGAGGTCGAGCGGTTTGCGCAGGTCGAGGTCGATCTCGCGGTCGAGCGCCTCGGGCTTGAGCCTGAGCCGTCGCTGCTGTTCGCGCAGGTCCCGCTGGAGCGGCACCATCGGCGTGCCGTCGGTGACGTGGCCGAGCCGGTCGCCGACGACCATGCGCCGCTGGATCAGCTCGACGGCCAGGTCGTCGCCCTCGCACAGCACGGCCCTGGCCGCCTCGGTGACCTCGCCGAGCCCGGCCAGGGGCCGGCCGCGCAGGGCGGCCAGGCTGTGCGCGAGGCGTACGGACTCGATGACGTGCGCGGACGACACGGCCAGCCCCTCGTCGCGCAGCACCGCGGCGGCCTCGGCGAGCCACCGCTCCACGGGCCGGTCCGGCGCGCCGAACAGGTGGTGGTACCAGCCGGGCGAGGTGATCCCCGCGCCGTAGCCGCTCCAGGAGGCCAGCCGCCCGTACGTCCACGGCACCCACGTCAGCTCGGCCTTGACCTTGGGGAGCCCGCGCAGCGTCGCGTTGTCCTGCGCGACGGTCGGCAGCCTGCCCGTCAGCGCCGGGACGTGCCAGGCGCCGCAGATCACCGCGATCCGGCCGTAGCCCTGCTTGACGGCCGCGCGGAGGGTCTTGCGCATGTACGCCTCGCGCCTGGCCTCCCGCGCGTCCGGCTCGTAGCCCTCGCGTACGGCGGCCATGGCCTCGGCGATCACTTCAAAGGGGGTGTCGCCCCGGTGTTCTACGACGTCCTCCCACCAGCGTTCCGGGTCGTCGTATCCGGCCGCCGCGGCGAGACTCCCGATGGGGTCGGCCCGCATGCCGTCTTCGTGCTCTTCGTCCGCCTCCGTCGCCAGCGAATGGGCCGCGGGCAGGTCGCAGAAGCTCACCGGGATGCCGGTGGAGGTGCCGTACAGGATGGCCTGCCACTCGGGCGAGAAGGCGGCGAACGGCCAGAACGCGGCCCGCGCCGGGGCCCCCGGGACATGGGCCAGGAGCGCGACGGGCGGCTCCAGCTCGGGCGCGAGCGCCACGAGGGCGTCGGCCTCGGGCGGTCCCTCGATGAGGATGGCGTGGGGGCGCAGGCGTTCGAGCTCCCGCCGCACGGCCCGCGCCGAGCCCGGCCCGTGATGCCGCACTCCCAGCACGAAGACGTCGGCCCCACTGACCGAAGTCCCGGTGGTGGGGGTCATGGGGTCAGAGGTCGGTGTGGTGCTCATATGGCCTCGCGGCAGGCGCGGTAGAAGTCGCGCCAGTCGGGGCGCTCGCGGACCACCGTCTCCAGGTATTCGCGCCACACCACCCGGTCCGACACCGGCTCCTGCACCACCGCCCCCACGATCCCGGCGGCCACGTCGGAGGGACGCAGCACCCCGTCGCCGAAGTGGGCCGCGAGGGCGATGCCGTTGGTGAGCACCGAGATGGCCTCGGCCGTGGACAGGGTGCCGCTGGGCGACTTGACCTTGGTGCGCCCGTCCTCGGTGACGCCCATGCGCAGCTCGCGGAAGACCGTCACCACCCGCCGGATCTCCGCCAGTCCGGTCGTCGTCTCGGGCAGCTCCAGCGCGTGCCCGAGCTGGGTGACGCGGCGCGAGACGATGTCCACCTCCTCCTCGGCCGTGGCCGGGACCGGCAGCACGACCGTGTTGAAGCGGCGGCGCAGCGCGCTGGACAGCTCGTTGACGCCCCGGTCGCGGTCGTTGGCCGTGGCGATGACGTTGAAGCCGCGTTCGGCCTGGACCTCGCGGTTGAGCTCGGGGATCGGCAGCGTCTTCTCGGACAGGACGGTGATCAGGGCATCCTGTACGTCGGACGGCATGCGGGTGAGCTCCTCCACCCGGGCGACCCGGCCCTCGGCCATGGCGCGCATCACGGGCGACGGGGTCAGCGCCTCGATCGAGGGGCCCTCGGCCAGCAGTCTCGCGTAGTTCCAGCCGTACCGGATGGCCTCCTCGGCGGTGCCCGCGGTGCCCTGCACGAGCAGGGTGGAGTCGCCGCTGATGGCGGCGGCCAGATGCTCGGACAGCCAGGTCTTCGCCGTGCCGGGCACGCCGAGCAGCAGCAGCGCGCGGTCGGTGGCCAGCGTGGCGACGGCGACCTCGACGATGCGGCGCGCGCCCACGTATTTGGGGGTGATGCGGTCGCCGTCGCCCAGGATGTACGTGGTCACGGCCCACGGCGACAGCTTCCAGCCAGGCGGCCTGGGCCGGTCGTCGTCCTTGGCCAGGACGGCCAGCTCCTCGGCGTACTGGTCTTCCGCGTGCGGACGCAGAACGGTCATGGGCAAAGCTCCTTGTACATTTCGGCACGGAAACGCAGCAGGGCGGCCACCTGCTGGATGGACTCCACGGGTGAGTAGCTCAGGACCAGCGGGAACAGGGCCGGGTCGATGCGCTCGCCCGCCATCTTGACCAGCTCCCCGAGGTTCCAGGGCTGCGTGGTGGCCACCTTCACGATCTTGCGGAGGACGGCCGTGGCCAGGCCCTCGCGCCAGTGGGACGACACTCCGCCCAACACCATGATCAACTGACTGTCCAGGTCATGCTTTTTCACGAAATCGGCGGCGAGTTCCTGCTGCTCGTCGGGCGGCAGAGAATCCAGCAGGTCCGCGATCGGGTCCCACCCGAACATCGCCCGTGCCCACCCTGGATCCTTCTGCAGGATCGCGGCACGTACCCAGGCCGCCTTCACCTCGGCGTCCCAGTCGGGGATCCTCATCTTGAGCAGCCGCGCGGGCGGGTGGCCCCAGACCCCCAGCGGAGCACGGGCGAGGACCTGCTGCAGCCACCAGGCCCGCTCGCCGATGCCTCTCGGCGGTTTGGGGCGCACGCCGTCGCGCTCCATCGCCTTGTCGCAGGCCTCGGGGGCTTCGACGGCGATGACGTTCCCCTTGATGGCCACGCAGGCGCGCGCCCGTTCGGCCATGCGCTGGGACAGGCGCGACCCGGGGAGGCGGGTGAGGAGGTTGGCGGCGGCCTGGCGCACCTCTCGGCGGCGGTCGTCGAGCGCGCTCTCCAGGAACGGCTCGTCCTCCATGCTCAGCCCGTCGGCCAGCACCTCCGCGAACTCGGCCCGATCGTCGGGCGTCTCCCGCTCCCACGTGCTCTCGAGCAGCCGCCTGGCCCGGCCGGGATCGGCCTTCCTGAGGGCACGCAGGTGCTCACGCCGATCCGCGGCGCCGCCCAGCTCCCACGTCTCCCCGGTCGGCTCCTCGAGCAGGTAGTCCCAGGCGGGATTGACCCCGGCCAGCCACCGCCCCCGCTGCCCGGCCAGCACCCCGAGATGCACCCGGATCGAACGGTCCCGCCGCCCTCTGTCCAGGAGTTCGGGCAGCACGTAAGGCGGCACCCTCCTGCCGGTGCCTGCGGCCGCGGCCAGCCATTCGGGGAGCAGCCTCTCGTGCTCGCCACCCATGATCCGCGCCAGCCGCTCGGCCGCCCGCCGTCCCACGGCCGCCCGCTCCTCATCGGGCGCGGGGTCCTGCCGCTCGGCCTCCCCGACCCTGCGCCCGGCCCTGCGCCGCGCCACTTCGACGGCCGCGGCTTCGAGCAGATCTCCCTGGTACGGCCTGCGATCGGTGCCCACGAGCGCCGTGGATGCCAGCTCTTCCCAGCCGGTCACAGGATCACCGCCGTTCCTTCGTCGTCCCAGGTGGTCAGGGGCCGCAACCCCCGGGGTGTCCACTCCACCGCCACAGTGAGCGGGCGACCCCCGGAGACGGCGATCAGCCGCCACGGATCACGCGCCATGGGGTGCAGCGGGAGGCCGCCGAGCGAGGCCCGCCCGGGCACCACCCCGGCCAGCACGAGCGGCCACGACTCGGTCCACGGATCCTCGGCCAGCACCCTGGCCACCTCGTCGAGCGCCCCATCCGGCGACACGCCGGGCGGCGCCCCCGTGGAGCCACCGTCGTCGGCCGGCGGCGCTCCCCTGGAGACGTGGTCCTCGCCCGAGTCGTAGCGGGCGGCGACGAGCGCTCTCAACGGGGCGGCGCCCGGGTAGAAACCGAGGTCGGCATCGATCGTCGTCCCGGTGACCAGGGAGGCGTCGAGCGGCTGCCCCTGCGGCGCGAACGAGAGCACCAGCGCCGCCCGTCCGGTGTGGCGCCCTCGCAGCCACACCCGACGGGCGGTCAGCCGGTCCTGCACTTCGTCGCGCCTGCCCAGCACGTCCCACCGATCGCGCACCCCGGGCCCGGCCAGCACCTCGTCCCGGCCTACCGGGAACCCGACCCGGCCCAGCACGGTCTCGGCCAGTGGCGCGGGCAGCTCCGCCCGCCGCCGGTAGGCGATGGCGAGCAGCCGGATCAGCGCGTACTCCTCGAGCAGGCGCCCCGGCCAGTCGGCGTCCGCCCGGACCCGGCCCAGCCTGGACACGATCCCCGCCACGCCGGGTGCCTGAGCGTCGATGAGCCGCTTGGCCAGCCCTTCCCACTCGTGCTCGGCGGCCCCCGCCAGCCCTTGCCGCACCTGGTCATCGAGCCACCGCTCCAGCTCGGTCAGCCCGGCGGCGACGCGACCATGCCGTACGGACTCGGGGCGCCTCTCGGACGCCGCCGCGACCTCCCCATCGGCCCGCGACCGCCCGCCCCCGGCGGCCCCGCTCCCGGAGGCCGCGCTGCTCCCCCCGCCATCGGGAACATCGCTCTCCGCGGCTTTCCTGGCGCGGGCAGCCTCGATCTTGGCCGCCGCCTTGGCGGCCCGCTCGGCCCGCCCCTCGACCCACTCGGTCACCCACTGCGGGGCGCCCTCCGTGACGGGCAGCCCGTCAGCGGACCACATGAGCAGCAGTCCGAGCGCGTGCTTGCACGGGAACTTCCGGCTCGGGCAACTGCACCGGTACGCGGGCTCGGTCAGGTCGACGCAGGCAAGGTAGGGCCTGGCCCCGCTCCCCTTGCACTCGCCGTACAAGATCGTGCCTGTCGTGCCGCGCAACGACCATTTCCCGGGCGTCGCCACCCCTTGAGCCGCCTTCTGGGACGACGCGTCGGGGGCAAGGGCGAGGACCTGATCACGGCTCCACCGTTCGATCACCTGCCGCAGACTAGCCACCTCGACCGACATTTCGCGTTAAGTTCGCGAGCTGCCCAGAGACCCGGTATGCGTCACCCCCCTTGTCCCGATTTATTGGCATAAACTCTGCCAAGTGGAGCTGCGCACGTACCCCGACGGCCCGTCCATAGAGGTGCCCGACGAGGCAGCGGCCCTCGCCGCCCCGCTCGACGGGCAGCTCGTCCTGGACGGCAACCGCTTCCTGCGCAGGGACGTCACGGGCGCTCCGGCCGCGTTCGTCACGCGCCCGCCCATCGCAGAGGCCCTCGACCTGCTCCCCCACCCCGAAGGCGGCTGGTTCAGGGAGACGTGGAGGACGGCCGTGACGTTCCGGCCGGACGGGTACCCGGGGCCGCGGGCCAGTGCCACCGGCATCTACTTCCTGCTGAACCCGGGCGAGGCGTCGGTGCCGCACAGGGTCAGGTCGGACGAGGTCTGGCTGTGGCACCGAGGCGGCCCGCTGAGCCTGACGATCGGCGACACCACGATCACCCTGGGACCGCGCGTGGAGGACGGTGAGGTCCCCCAGGCGACCGTGCCCGGCGGCGTGTGGCAGTCGGCCCGCCCGGCCTCCGACGAGCCGGTACTGGTGAGCTGCATCGTGTCACCGGGCTTCGACTTCGCCGACTTCACGGCCTAAGAGCTCCAGCCACGACCGGTCAGACGCGCTGATAGGTGAGGAAGGCGAGTCCGTCACCGACGGCGCGGGTGCCGACCAGGCGCATGGGCTTGACGCCGCTGGTCTCGCCGAACAGCCGCGCGCCTGCCCCGACCACGATCGGGTAGGTCATCAGCCGCAGTTCGTCGACCAGGTCGTGCTCCATCAGCGTGTGCACGAGGCGACCGCTGCCGTAGACGACGATGTCACCGTCCATCTGTCGCTTCAGCTTCGCGACCTCCTTCACCACGTCGCCCTTCAGGACCACTGAGTTGATCCACGTGGGATCTTCGAGCGCGCCGGCCGAGACGACGTACTTGGGCAGGCTGCGCAGCCGGTCCGCCCACTCACCGCTCCGGGACACCCAGCCACGTGCGACGAACCACGCGTAGGTGCGGCGCCCCAGCAGCAGAGCCTCGGCGCCCAGCGCCTCCTCGAGCTCGACCTTGGTCCACTCCTGACGGTCCTCATCCGAGATGTGCGTGAACCAATTGCCACGCCCGAGGCCTTCCTCACCGGTCGCGTCCTGGATGACTCCGTCGAGGGAGACGTTCTCGCTGATGACGATCTTTCCCATGTCGGTTCTCCTTCACCGTGTTGTCGGCTATCACTGGTCCAGACGACGTCACGCCGGGAAAAGGGGCGCACATCCAGCGCCCCTTTCGCCCCTCGACCGGCGTCCATACGAAGAGGAAGCACAAGGCGTACAAGAGAGGCGGCCAGAGTGGAGCTGGGGAGAGCCGACCTGATCAGCAGGGCGCAAGGCGGGGACGGCGAGGCGTTCCGCGCGCTCACCGAGCCGCACCGCCGCGAACTACAGGTGCACTGCTACCGGATGCTCGGATCGTTCCAGGACGCCGAGGATGTCCTGCAGGAGGCCTTGCTGGCCGCCTGGCGAGGTCTGGGAGGCTTCGACGGCCGCGCCTCCATCCGCACCTGGCTCTACCGGATCGCCACCAACCGATGCCTCGACGCGCTTCGCTCGGCCAGCCGGCGCCCGGCCAAGGAGTGGGACATCCCCGGGATCGAACCGCCCGAGCCCACCAGGCTCGGCGAAGTCGTCTGGCTCGAACCGTATCCCGACGCCCTCCTCGAAGGCGCGATCACTGTGCCGCTCGGCCCGGAGGCCCGCTACGAGCAGACCGAATCCATCTCCTTGGCCTTCGTGACCGCGCTTCAGGTCCTGCCGCCTCGCCAGCTCGCCGTCCTCGTCCTGCGCGACGTCCTGGGATTCCCCGCAGGCGAGGTGGCCGACATGCTGGACACGACCGTCGAATCAGTCAAAAGCGCTCTCAAGCGGGCGCGCGCCGGCCTGGAGCGCCGGCGACCGTCGGCCACCCCACTCCAACCGCCTCCCGCCGCCGGCTCACCCGCCGAGGACGCGCTGGTCGCGAAGTTCGTCAGCGCGTACGAGTCCGCCGACATCGACGCGCTGGTCGCTCTGCTGACCGACGACGTCTTCATATCCATGCCGCCGCTGCCCCTCGAATACCAGGGCCGAGACGTCGTGGCCGGTTTCTGCGCCGACCTGTTCGGCTCGGGCCGCAGGTTCGACCTCGTGCCGACGCGAGCCAACGGTCAGCCGGCGTTCGGCGCCTACCTGCGTGCTCCTACCGGCATCCGGCACGGGACCGGCCTGCACGTCCTCACCCTCCGAGGCGACCGGATCTGCGCCATGACCCGCTTCGAGAACAGCGTCCTTCCGTCGTTCGGGCTACCGCGATCACTGCCGCGCCAGGTCGGCGAGATCATCCTGGAGAAGACGTCGCAAAACGGCTGAGGTAACGTCGGCCTCGCTCCCCGTACGATCAAGCCGCCAGATCAAGGAGAGACGCATGGTCCACAAAGCCGTCATCCCCGTGGCCGGACTCGGCACCCGGCTGCTCCCGCTGACCAGGGCGCTGCCCAAGGAGATGCTGCCGATCGGCGACAAGCCCGTCATCGAGCACACCATCCGCGAGCTCGTGGACTCCGGCATCGACGAGATCACCATCGTCACCTCGCCCCGTAAGGACCTCATCCAGCGGCACTTCGCGCCCGACACCGACCTCGAGCTGCAGCTCCGCGCCGCAGGCAAGGACGACCTGGCCGACGCGGTCGCGGAGCTGTCGTCGCTGGCCCACATCACGTACCTGTACCAGAACGGCCCGTACGGCAACGGCACCCCCGTGCTGAACGCCGCCCGCGTCATCGGCGACGAGCCGTTCATGGTGCTGTGGGCGGACGACGTGTTCGTGGCGGAGGTGCCCAGGGCCAAGCAGCTCAAGGCCGCGTACGAGGCCACCGGGGCGCCCGTGCTGGCCCTGATGCCGATGGCCGTCGAGGACGCCTCGCGGTACGGCGTGCCGATCGTCAAGGAGGACCTCGGCGACGGCCGCCTGCTGATCTCCGGGCTGGTGGAGAAGCCGTCCCCCGAGGAGGCGCCCTCACGCTACGCCGCCATCGGCGGGTACGTCGTCACCCCCGGCGTCGTCGAAGAGCTCCAGGAGCAGACACGCAGGTGGCACCGGAACCCGCAGGGCGAGATCTACCTCACCGACGCCCTGAACCGGCACGCCGCCGGCCACCCGGTGTACGGGCAGGTCATCGACGGAACCTGGTGGGACACGGGCTCGCCGCTCAACTACCTCAAGGCGCAGTTCGCCGCCGCGCTCGCGCACCCGGAGTACGGGCCCGAGCTGCGCAGGCTCGCGCAGGAGAGCGACGGCGCGGCGGCACCCTGAGCGCGCCTTGGGTTTTTTCCGGCGAGATGATTGTCTGTCCGGAGAAACTACGAGGAGGGCACCGGTGAGCCGTCAGATCGTTTCCATAGTGGGTGGCAAGGAGGCGGGCACCACCGCCACGTACGAGTCCACCAACCCCTCGCGCACCAGCGAGGTCGTGGCCCACGTCGGTCTGGCGGACGCCGGCACGTTCGCCGCCGCCTGCCGTGCCGCCAAGGAGGCCCAGCGCGAGTGGGCCAAGGTGCCCGCCCCTGTGCGCGGGCGGGTGATCGCCTCCATCGGGCGGCTGGTCGAGGCCAACGCCGAGCGGCTGGCCCGCCTGGTGACCGAGGAGATCGGCAAGCCGTACGCCGAGGCCCTGGGCGAGGTGCGGGAGATCGTTGACACCTGCGACTTCTTCCTCGGCGAGGGCCGCAGGCTGTACGGGCAGACGGTCCCGTCGGAGATGCCGGACAAGAACCTGTTCACGTTCCGGAACCCCGTCGGTGTCGCGGCGGTCGTCACCGCCGGCAACTTCCCGGTCGCCGTGCCCTCCTGGTACCTGGTCCCGGCGCTGCTCTGCGGCAACGCCGTCGTCTGGAAGCCCGCCGAGTACGCCGCCGCCTCCGCGCACGCCATGTTCCAGCTCTTCGTGGCCGCCGGGCTGCCCGACGGCGTGCTGAACATCGTCTTCGCCGACGGCGCCGAGACGTTCGAGGGACTGGAGCAGGCCCTCGGCGAGGGGAGCGTGCAGAAGGTCGGATTCACCGGCTCCAGCGAGGTGGGCCGGAAGATCGGCGAGCTGACCGGGCGGCACCTGCAGTCGGCCTGCCTGGAGCTCGGCGGCAAGAACCCGATGGTGATCATGCCGGACGCCGACCTCGACCTGGCTGTCGAGGGCGCGCTGTTCTCGGGCTTCGGCACGGCCGGCCAGCGCTGCACGAGCCTGGGCACGGTGATCGTGCATGAGAGCGTGCACGACGAGTTCGTGGAGCGGTACGCGCGGGCCGTACGCGAGTCGAAGATCGGCCACCCTGACGGGGACGTGCTGGCGGGTCCGCTGCTCGACCAGAAGTTCGCCGACCGGTACGAGGAGTTCCTGACCTGGATCCAGCCCCACCACAAGGTCGTGTCTGGAAATGTCGGGCGGATCACGAAGGACAACCCGCGCCGCGACTTCGACGGCGAGCAGGGCCTCTACTACCACCCGGTCGTCGTGGACGGCGTCCAGCCCACCGACCGGCTGTTCCTGGAGGAGACGTTCGGCCCGATCGTCGGCGTGACCACGTTCAGGACCCTGGACGAGGCCATCGAGCTGGCCAACCTGCCCGGCTACGGCCTGTCGAGCTCCATCTACACCACTGACCCGCAGCACGCCTTCCGCTTCCGCGAGGGCATCTCGGCGGGCATGGTCAGCGTCAACAACTCCACCTCGGGCGCCGAGGCCCACCTCCCGTTCGGCGGCAACGGCAAGTCGGGCAACGGCAGCCGCCAGTCGGGCATGTGGGTGCTCGACCAGTTCACCCGCTGGCAGGCGATGAACTGGGACCATTCGGGCCGCCTGCAGAAAGCCCAGATGGATGTCGCGGAAATCGAGCCCGACCTGAACTTCCGCCTGCCATAATCGTCTCGTCTCGATGCAAGAACGGGCCCCTCGGCGACGAGGGGCCCGTTCTTTTCAGCGAGCGGGGGTCAGACCTGGCCGGCCTTCTCCAGGGCCGAGCAGCAGGTGTTCACCAGCAGGCGGGTGACCACGTACGGGTCGATGTTGGCGTTCGGGCGACGGTCCTCGATGTAGCCCTTCTTCTCCACCTCGACCTGCCACGGGATGCGCACGGACGCGCCGCGGTTGGACACGCCGTAGGTGTACTTGTTCCACGGGGCGGTCTCGTGGTGGCCGGTGAGGCGGGACTCGATGTCGGCGCCGTACTGGGTGACGTGCTCCATCGGCTTGTCGCCCTCACCGAGCGCCTCGCAGGCGGTGATGATGGCGTCGTAGTTCTCGCGCATGGCCTTGGTCGAGAAGTTGGTGTGCGCGCCGGCGCCGTTCCAGTCGCCGCGGGCGGGCTTGGGGTCGAGGGTGGCCTCGACGCCGAACTCCTCGGCGGTGCGGTAGAGCAGGTAGCGGGCGAGCCACAGGTGGTCGGAGACCTCGACGGGGTTGGCCGGGCCAACCTGGAACTCCCACTGGCCGGGCATGACCTCGGCGTTGATGCCGGAGATCTTCAGGCCGGCGGCGAGGCAGCGGTCGAGGTGGAGCTCGACGATCTCGCGGCCGAACACGGCCTCGGCGCCCACGCCGCAGTAGTAGTGGCCCTGCGGGGCGGGGAAGCCGCCCTCGGGGAAGCCGAGCGGGCGGCTGCCCTTGAAGAAGGTGTACTCCTGCTCGATGCCGAACCAGGAGTCCTGCTCGGCGTACTTCTCGGCGATCGGGCGGAGCAGGGCGCGGGTGTTGCTGACGTGCGCCTCGCCGTTGATCTCCTCGACCTCGCACAGGACGAGGACGTTGTCACCGCCGCGGATCGGGTCGGGGCAGACGAGCACGGGGCGGAGCACCCGGTCCGACGAGTGACCCTCGGCCTGGTTGGTGCTGGACCCGTCGAAGCCCCAGACCGGCGGCTCGGCCCCGTCGGCGAGGATCTTCGTCTTCGAGCGCAGCAGAGCGGTCGGCTCGGTGCCGTCGATCCAGATGTACTCAGCCTTGTAGCTCACGGCGGTCCTTTTCTCGGGGTGTTTCACAGCCACGCCGAGTCTTACGGATGGCCGTTTCCCGATTTTTGCCCATATGTGAACGCCGTGTTAATCAGGCCCCACCTGTGTTAACGCTGGTGTACCGGCAGGGCGGCTTTGGGTGGGTAGTGCGCCAGCAGGTGGACGTGGTTCTGCTCGCCGTTGAACTCGCCTCCGGTGTGCGCTGAAGCTGTCGCACCCCTCAGTCATGATCTTCTCGCAACTGCAAAGCGATTCGTCGGCGAATATGCCTGCTGATGGTTCGGTGTGTGAGGGTCAGGTGGGCATGGAGGCTGTGGACCACGGTGCGGCCTTGTGGAATATCGGGGTTCGGTTTCCTCTCTCGGTGACCTGGGTCACACGATAGTATGTTCGACGTGAAACTGGTGGTGCAGGTGAAGCTTCTGCCTACGCCTGAGCAGGCCGAGGCGCTGGAGGCGACCCTGCACCAGCTCAACCAGGCCGCCAACCAGGTCTCCCAGCTCGCCTTCCATACCAGGACCTTCCAGATCTTCGGCCTGCGCCGCCGCGTCTACGGCGAGCTGAAAGCCGCCGGGCTCGGGGCACAGCAGGCCCAGCACGTGATCAAAAAGGTGGTCGACGCCTACACGACCCTGCGGGGGCTGATCCGCAACGGCCGGCTGACGGGCGGGCGGCGGCGTCAGGCCACCTCCAAGCCGATCGCCTTCCGGGCCGAGGCCGCCCACCCGTTCGACGACCGCTGCCTGTCCTGGCTGCACGACGCCCGCACCGTGTCCATCTGGACCGTGCGCGGCCGGGTGAAGAACATCGCCTTCACCGGCTCACCCACCCAGCTCAAGACACTGGCCGCCTACCGGCGGGGCGAGTCGGATCTGCTGCTGCGTGATGGTGTCTGGTATCTGCTCGCCACCTGTGAGATCCCCCAAGCCCTGCTCAATGCTGAGCCGGTGGGGTGGATCGGGGTGGACCGGGGGATCGTCAACCTGGCCACCACCAGCGACGGCATCAACTACAGCGGTGAGAAGCTCACCCGCTACCGCCGCCGGATGGCCCGGGTGCGGGCCGAGTTGCAGGCGCGCGGCACCAAGTCCGCCCGCCGGAAGCTGAAGCGGCGCGCCAAGCGCGAGCGCCGTTTCGCCGCCCACACCAATCATGTGATCGCCAACGAGATCGTGGCCGATGCGCAGCGCACCGGACGCGGCATCGCCGTCGAGGAACTGGCGGGGATCCGCGACCGGGTACGGCTTTGGCCATCCCAGCGGGCCACGCTCTCGTCCTGGCCGTTCCACCAACTGGGCGAGTTCCTCGCGTACAAGGCACATCGCGCCGGTGTCGCCTTCGTGCACGTGGATCCGGCCTACACCTCGCAGATGTGCCCGAACCGCTGGTGCGGGCACACCGGGCGAGGAAACCGTCCCAGCAGGGACAGCTTTCGCTGTGGGTCGTGCGGGTTCGCTGGACCGGCCGACCACATCGCCGCGCTCAACGTCTCCCGACGCGCGAGCACGGTGTGGGCATTCGTCAACATGCCCAACGAACCCGCCGTGGAAAGCGGGCTCAATGCGTCCCGAGCCGGTCAGCCAGACCGGACCGCGAGGCGCAAACCCAGGGCTTCAGCCCTGGGTCGTTGACGTACGTCCCTCCGTCCCGTTGCCGTCGTAGCCGAGCAGCCGCATGGCCGTGTCCGGGTCCATCGCCGCGGCCAGGAGCTGGGCACGGGCGTGGGCCTGGTCGCGTTCGCGTTCGGCCTTGGCCTGCGCGGCGCGTACCCCCTTGATGGCCACGAGAGCGAGCCCGGCCCCCACGATCACCGCGACGACCACCACGAACAGCAGGAGCAGCAGCCCAGGCGAGGCCACGGCCGAGGCCGTCGCGTTCGGGCCGCCGCCCGCCACCGTGCCCGTGACCGCGAGCGCCGCGATGATGGACAGCGCCACCAGCCCCAGCAGGCTCGCGACGACCAGCCAGACCCGGCCCGCACGCCGGCGCCGCCCGGAAGCCGGGGCGGGCGGCGGGGCGGGAGCGTCCGTGGGCGGGCCGACCACGACGGACACAGGCGCGGGCGGGGGCGGGGACGCCGCCGCCCACGGCACGAACTCGGGCCGGTCGGACGGCTCGACGGCCCCGGCAGGGACGGCGGAAGCGGCCACCATGGGAACGACGGGCGACGCCTGGATCACCGGGGCCGGCGGCACCGTCAGCTGGACGGCGTGGCCGCCGGAACCACCGTAGGCGACCGGCTGCAGCTCCACCGGCTCCTCGGCCGGCCCGGGCAGCTCCCGCTCGATGTGGCTGTGCTCCTTGTGCGCCCTGGCCGCGTCGCGGTGGTAGTCCTCCAGCTCGTGGTAGAGCTCGTCGGAGCCGTAGATCGTGCCGTCGATGAGCGGACCTGGCTCCCTGCGGATGATCGCCACCACGTCGTCGCCGTTGAGCGTCTTGTGCGTCTCCAGCGCGTGCGCCACGCAGAGCACCTCCCTGCGGTGCTCCTCCAGCAGCTCCTGGGTCTTCTCCAGCAGCCGCACCAGGTTGAACTCGATCCGCTCCCCCAGCACGTCGGGGGTCAGGTCCTGGTCGCGCCTGGCCGGCTCCCTTTCGGTGATGCCGATGGAGCCGCCTGGGCGGGACTTGCGCATCGCCTTGCCGCCCATGATCTCCAGCTCCTGGAGTGCGGGCAGCGAGGTGACGCCGGTGCCCATCCCCCAGTACGACTCCATCATGGCGGTCAGGTACGTGGCCGAGTACAGGTCGCCGGAGACCCCGGAGGAGTTGTCCTCGCCGAAGAACATCCGCTCGCCGGCCAGCGAGGCCAGGGAGACCATGATGTCGGCCTCGTGCTCGGACTTCCACCTGGTGAACTGGTCCTCCGGCTTGATCGAGGCGACCATGCCCAGGTAGTCGGCGCCCTTCTCGATGGTGGCGATGTCGATCTCGAGGTGGAAGCGGGTCACGTACGCCACGACGGCGTGGCACGCCTCGTGCACCGCCACGGCGTGCCGCTCGCGCTCGATGTACTCGACGTCCTCGGGCGGGCCGAGCTGCTTGAGCCGCTTGGCCCGCAGCACGTCCGACCAGGTGATGACCTCGCGCCCGTCCCTGATGGCGGTGATCAGGGACTCGTTGACCAGGTCCTTGATCGTGGCGCCGGTGGCGTACGGGGTGATCGTGGCCAGCTTGTCGATCTGCTCCGGGGTCAGCTCATGCCACACCTTGTCGAAATAGCCCTGGTACGTACGGACCCGGCCTGCCTTGGACGGGTAGCCGACCTTGTAGATGCGGTCGATACGGCCCGGCCGCAGCAGCGCCTCGTCGAGGGCGTCGGGCCGGTTCGTGGCCATCATGACGAGGATGCGGTACTTGGGCGGCGGCTTGGGCCGCATGCCGAGCACCCGGCGCACGAGCCGGTTGAAGAACCCGCGCGGCTTCTTGAGCCCGGACAGCTCGGTGAGCAGGGCCTGCAGCGTGCCGGGGTCGCCGCTGTTCATCATGCCGCCGCCCATGACGAAGCGGTTGCGCCGGCCCGGCTCCTCATCGGCGCCGCGGGCGCCGCGGAAGGCCAGCATCTGGCGGGTCTCCTCGGACAGGTAGTTGAGCCCGTGGCAACCGTGGGAGCCCGACAGCCCGGAGAAGCCGCCCTGTCCGGGCGGACCCTGCTGCGCGAGCCGGCCGCGCTTGCCGAGGGAGTCGGCCTCGTCGAAGAAGACGATCACGCCGCCGTACCTGAGAGCCAGCTTGCGCAGTTTCCTGAACAGCGACTTGACCTTCAGGATGCCGATGCCCATGAACATGTTCGTGAACGCGCCCGGATCCACGAACACGTACGGCTTGCCCGTCTCGCCCGCCACGGCCTCGGCCATGAGGGTCTTGCCGGTGCCGGGCGGCCCCCACAGCAGCAGGCCGCTGGGGACGTACCCGCCGCGCCGCTCGATCTCGTCGGGGCGTTCCAGGAAGACGATGTTCTCCCGGACGCGCTCGACCACGTGGTCCTGCCCCCACACGTCCTGGAAGCGGGTCTTGATGTCGTCGGGGAAGTACGTCTCCACACCGCCCCTGGACAGGAACCAGAACAGGCCCACGAACTGGATGATGACCACGAAGAACAGGAAGACGATCTGGATCAGGAACGGCATCGCGTTCCAGAGCAGCGTCGGCGCCTGCATCACCGCCATGAACGGGCTGACGTCCAGCACCGCTCCCAGCACCAGCGCGGTCAGCACGATGAAGAAGGCGACCTTGAGTGCGCGCGAGAGGCGGTATCTCGTCCAGTCGTCGAAGCGGCGGTGCGTCCAGCGCTCGAACCCGCCGAAGACCCGGTGACTCCAGAATCGGTGGTAGGCCGACCAGTGCTCGCTGACGAAGAAGTGCAGCTGGCGCACGACCTCCACGCCGAGCAGCCAGAAGATCCACTGGTACGCGTACGCGATCGCCTGCGCGGCCTCGGGGAACGTGGCGACGCCCGCGAAGTCGGCCATCACCTTCCAGGTGAGGATGAGGTACGCGGCCACCAGGGCGATGAGGAACTTGCTCCGATCCCAGAACTGCATCTTCTTCCTGGTCACGGATTCGGGATCGGAGGGCCCGCTGCCGGGGGCACGCAGCCCTTCATGGGGAATGGTCGTGGTCAATGGTGCTCCCTCATCCAGGCAGCCGGAGCAGCTTGAACGTACTCTCGATCTTGTCGAACTCGGCGGCGCGCTTCCTGAAGCAGACGGACTGGCAGCCGATGAGCATGACGGAGACCGTGGCGCCCTTCTCGTCGAGGATGGCGGTGTGGTCGAACGTCTGGACGTCGTTGCCGATCTGGTAGTTGAAGCGGACCCGGACCCCCCTGGCGCCGTCGTCCAGGGTCAGGACCTCGTCGTTGAGGAGCTCGAAGTTCCGGAACATCGGCGGCTGACCCGTCGCCGCGGCCTGCTGCGTGTAGAGCTCACGCACCTGATCCGTCACCGGCAGCACGAAGTCGCGCAGCCTGTTCAGCGAGATCGCGTCCCGCTGCTCCTCCGTGAGCTGGTGCACGGTGGCGTAGACGAACGGATCCGTCGAGCCGAGCAGATGGTCGACCGACGGCTCCGCGGACTGGTCGAAGGCTGTCGACCAGACCCGCTGGGCCCGGACCAGCGCCGCCGCCGAGTTCGGGTGGTCGCCGGACAGATACGACTCGATGGGATCGGCGTTGAGCTGCGTGAACGAGGAGGGCACCTTGAAGTAGGTGGTGCCGGCCCTGTCACGTACGTAGTGGAAATCGGGCTGTCCGGCACACGCGGACAGCATCAGGATCGCGACCGTGACCGCGATCAAACCCCGTGCCTTTTTCACCAGGGCTTACCTCCGCTTTACGGACCAACGGAGTTGTTGTGCCCGCTTTCAGGCTGAATGAGCCCGGCGCACGGTTAAAAATCTTGACCAAATCTTGGCCGTCCATTGGCTTTACTTGTTACAGATCAATTTCGGTCATCGTGGCCGGGGCGTCGCGGTCCGTGACGGGGGATGACTACAACGTTCATGCAACCCCCATTGGTTCAACTCAGGAAGTAGCGAAAGATATGAGGATCCCTTCCGACCGCCCCGGGAGCGCGCGATGAAAGAACCGGCAATGGAGACCGTCGATTCCTTCGGGCTGACCGCGGAACGGCAGTTCGCCGATCTCTGGTCGAGGGAGGTCCTCTCGGTGAAGGAACGTCGCCTGCTCCTTCTCGGGCTGCTCGTCGGCCAGGGGCTCCACGACCAGGCGGACCTCCACCTCGACGCCGCGCTGCGGGCGGGAGAGCTCACCGAGACGGAGCTGCGCGAGGTGGTCGTCTTCCTGACGCACTACGCGGGCTGGGCCCGGGGCAGCAAGCTGAACGACCAGGTCGAAGAGCTGATCGAGCGGGTCAGGCGGGCTCGATCCGACACAGAGGGCCCCGCGGGCTGAGCGCGTACAAGTCGCCGTCGTGGCGGGACGCGCCGCCCTCGCGCACGGCGTTAGGGTTCTGGCATGCCTACCGCATTGATCACCGGACCGGCCTCCGGCATCGGCGCCGCCTTCGCCCGGCGGCTGGCCGCCGACGGCTTCTCACTCGTCCTGGTCTCCCGCGACGAGCACCGGCTCTCCGAGAGCGCCGACCAGCTCAAGCTCAGGTACGGGGTCGCCGCCGAGGTGCTGCCCGCCGACCTCGGCACCGAGGAGGGGCTGGCCAGGGTCGAGTCCAGGGTCGCCGACGGCGTCGACCTGCTGGTGAACAACGCCGGTTTCGGACACCCTGGCCGCTTCACCGAGGTGCCCGTCGAGGACGAGACGCGCATGCTCAAGGTGCACTGCGAGGCCGTGCTCAGGCTGACCCTGGCCGCGCTGCCCGGCATGCGGGAGCGCGACCGGGGCGCGATCGTCAACGTGGCGTCCGTGGCGGCGTTCTTCACACACGGCACGTACAGCGCGTCCAAGGCGTGGGTGGTGAACTTCAGCGAGTCCGCCGCGAACGAGGTGGGCAACCCGCGCATCAAGATCATGGCGCTCTGCCCCGGCTTCGTGCGGACCGAGTTCCACCAGCGGGCCTCGATGGACACGTCGGGGATCCCCGACTTCCTCTGGCTGAAGGCCGACGACGTGGTGCGGGAGGCGATGCGCGATCTGGCGCTCGGCAAGCGGGTGTCGGTGCCCGACCTGCGCTACAAGGCCATCGTGGCGCTCGGCAAGTACGTGCCGCGCAGCGTGCAGTCCCGCGTGTCGGCGAGCCTCGGCCGCTGAGGCCGTACCGGATTACCGGATCCTGCCGCGGCGGCGGCGAAGAGAACGGGCCCCCGCCGCGGGAGGGGGTCGCGGTGGGGGCCCGAGCGGCCGTGAGCTGGGCTCACGACCGGGAACGAGAAGACAGTGGCGTTTAGCGGTTGGCCTCGTGGCCGATCGCGAGGCCGCTGGCCGGGTCGAAGAAGTGCAGGTTGTGCGTGTCGACGACCAGGTCGATGTTCTGGCCGGGACGGACGTGGCTGCGGGCGTTGACGCGGGCGGTCCACAGGGACTTGTCGCCCACCAGCGGCAGCGCCGCCTCGTCGTCGTCGTTGTCCTGCGCGGCCGTGGTGTCGGCGTGCTCGACCGGCGGGGCGTCGATCAGGAACAGCACGTTGATCTCGGAGCCCAGCTCCTCGGTGACCTCCGCCTTGACCGGCAGCGTGGCCCAGCCGTTGGCGTGGTTGCCGGCGGAGGCCGCGTCCTCGAAGTCGGACGGGCGGATGCCGAGGATGATCTTCTTGCCGATGTACTGGTCGAGGCCCGGCTTCTCGGAGAAGGTCGAGTCGGGGATCGACAGCTTGATGTCGGCGAAGGTCACGGCGGCGCCGCCGTCGCGGACGAGCTCGGCGGTGACGAAGTTCATCGAGGGCGAGCCCATGAACCCGGCCACGAACAGGTTGACCGGCTTGTCGAACAGGTTCTGCGGGGTGTCGACCTGCTGGAGCAGACCGTCGCGGAGCACGCAGACGCGGTCGCCGAGGGTCATGGCCTCGACCTGGTCGTGGGTGACGTACACGGTGGTGACGCCGAGGCGCTCGTGCAGCGTGTTGAGCGAGGCGCGCATGGAGACGCGGAGCTTGGCGTCGAGGTTGGACAGCGGCTCGTCCATGAGGAAGGCCTGCGGCTCACGCACGATGGCGCGGCCCATGGCGACACGCTGGCGCTGACCACCGGAGAGGGCGGCCGGCTTGCGCTTGAGGTAGGTCTCGAGGCCGAGCATCTTGGCGGCCTCGTTGACGCGCTTGGAGATCTCCGCCTTGGGCATCTTGCGGAGCTTGAGGCCGAAGGCGAGGTTCTCCTCGACCGTCATGTGGGGGTAGAGCGCGTAGTTCTGGAAGACCATCGCGATGTCGCGGTCCTTGGGCGGCAGGTGGTTGACCACCTTGTCGCCGATGGCGATCTCGCCGCCACTGATGTCCTCGAGGCCCGCGATCATCCGGAGCGCGGTCGACTTACCGCAACCGGAGGGGCCGACCAGCACCATGAACTCGCCATCCTTGATCTCAAGGTTGAGCCCGTTCACGGCCTTTACGCCACCGGCGTAGACCTTGTCGACGTTCGTCAGAACGATGGATGCCATGACATTCCTTCGCGCTCCAGGGCGGGGGTGCCCGGATGGTATTGCCGTGACCCACTCACGTGGATACGTTTTCAAGCATCTCACCCGAAACGGACATCGGTGTCAAGGGTTACCGCGTGACCAGCCGTTGTGGATTCCGTGACTTCCCGTTTCCCGGAAACCATGATGGAATCGTTTCCATGGAGAAGCGGGCGACGATCAAGGACGTGGCCGAGGCGGCGGGTGTGGGCGTCGCGACCGTGTCCCGGGTGCTGTCGGGCGGCTCGGCCAGCCCGGCGACCAGGGATCGCGTCCTGGCCGTGGCCGCCCAGCTCGACTACCGCCCGAGCGCCCTGGGCCGTAACCTGCGCCAACGCCGCACAGGCGGCATGGGCCTGCTCGTCCCCGACCTGACGGACACCTTCTACGGCCAGCTGGCGGAGGGCGTGCTCGCCTGCGCCCGATCGGCCGGCGAGCCCGTCGTGCTCGGCTCCACGGGCGGCGACCCGGAGCAGGAGGCCGATCTGATCGGCATGCTCCTGGAGCAGAGCGTGGACCGCCTGATAGCCGTGCCGTCGGGCGACGCGGAGACCTGGGCCCCCGCGATCCGCGCGGGCATGACGGTGGTCTTCGCCGACCGCCTCCCGGTCCAGTCGTCCCACGAGGACGTCGGGGCGGCGGCCATCGCCGACCTCATGGCCCTCGACGGCCTCTCCCCCGCCCCGCAGACCCGCCCGCTGGACGTGCCCGCCGTGCTGGCGGACGACCGGGCCGGCATCCGCACGGCCGTGCGCTACCTGCGCGGGCTGGGCCACAGGCGCATCGCGTTCCTCGGCGGGCCCGGCCACGACCGCCGGGTGGCCGCGTTCAGGGAGGCGGTGGGGGCGCCCGTGGACGAGGAGCTGGTCGTGTTCGGCACCGGCAGCCGCGACTCCGCCTACGCCGCCGCCTCGGGCCTCTTCCAGACCCGCCCCGACCTGTCGGCCGTGGTCGCCGGCGGCAACGTGCTGGGGGAGGCGGCGGTGCTGGCGGCCAGGGAGCTGGACCTGCGGGTGCCGAGGGACGTGTCGCTGGTGATGTACGACGACGTGCCCTGGGCCGAGCTGTGCGCCCCTCCCCTGACGGTGATCGCCCAGCCGGGCAGGGACATGGGCTACCGGGCGGCGGAGCTCGTGCTCCGGGCGGGATCCAGGAGACCGCGCAGCGTGATCCTGCCGACGGAGCTCATCATCAGGGGCAGCTGCGGCCCGCGCCGGTAACGGCGGTCAGCGGTCGAACCACCGTCCCGCCGGGGGCGTGAGCAGCGGGATGACGACCGCCAGCGGGAAGAGCACGCGGGGCAGCAAGGCGGCCCAGCGGAGGTCGCCGTCGATCGCGACAATCGCGAGCGCGGCACCCGCCGAGACCACCTCGACGGCGACGGCGCCCCAGCGCACCAGCCTCCTCCGTGACGGCCAGCGGGAGACCAGCCAGCCCTGGAGCGCCGTGATCGCGGCCTGGAAGAGCACCATCAGCAGAATGGGTGCGGCACCCACGGAGGCGAAGACGATGGCGCCGACGAAGGCGACGCCCACGATGCCGAACGCCACCTGGAGGGTCAGGACGAACCTGGCGGCCCGCACGGTGGCCGGCATGGCGGCCGGCATGCGCTCGGCCTGGATGACATCCGCCACACGATCATTCTGCTTTACGAGACCCAGCGCCGGAACCCGCCCTCGGAGTTGATCACCTGCCCGGTGATCCAGGCCGCCTCATCCGAGGCGAGCCAGCGGACCAGCCGGGCCACCTCCTCCGGCCGCCCCCAGCGCCCCGCCGGCAGGGCCCGGCCGACGTGCCGGGTGAGCTCGGGGTCGGCCCAGCCGGTGTCGACCGGTCCCGGGTTGACGGTGTTGACGGTGATGCCCCGGCCCGCGAGCGCGTCGGCCAGGGTACGAACCGTTCCTCATATTCGCTATGAAAACCTCAAGTGCTGACATGATCCGTACGGGTTGCTGAAGTTGGGCGGCCGGAGAGTGATCCGGCAGGCATAGGCCAGGGTGCGGTGCCGCGCGGCCAAGAAGCGGTCCTTGTGGTTTGAGTGCGGATTCGGTCCCTCAATGAGCTCAGGCGAGCAAGGTGTCCGTCGGAGTTTATCGCTCAAACGTTCTATCCCAGGATGCAAACTGTTGGTAACATGACAGTCACAAATCGTGCGGAAGGCGGGGTGAGCAGAGTGCAGCACGTGCGACCCCACACATCGATGCCGCCTCCGGACAGGGAGCGGTGCATGAGCACACTCACCGCGACCGCCCCCTGCACCGCCCACACCGCAATGGTGGAAAAGACCAGCGAGATCGTCCCCCAGGAGTTGCTGGCGCGGCGGGTCGGCTGGTTGACCGGCCTGGCGCAGGATCTGACCACCCCCCTGGTCGCGGCACGGTGGTCTGCGGCGGATCTGGATGCGCTGGCGTCCGGGGTGGGGCTGGATGGGCGGGCGTTGCCAACGAAGGGCTGGATGGCCGTGCGCCGGCTGGGCTGGGGCCTGGGCCCGGGGCCGGGCGTGTACGTGTGCGATCGGGTGCTGCGATGCGTGCAGGAGCAAGCCGCTCGGATGTTGCGGCTGGCGCTGCATCGGCGCCGTCTGGTGGCGGCGATCGTGGCGACCTGGCCGGCCGACCTGCGGGCGCGGACGCATGCCGAGTGGCAGGCGCTACGCGCGCTGCTGCCGGACGGGGTGGGCGCGGCGGACATCCGTAACCGGACCCGGCAGATCCTCACCTACCGGGACGAGCATGACGCGTTCCCGGCCGACCTGACCGACCTGGAGGAACCCCCGAACGTTGCGGCGCAGATCGTGCTGGCCGCGGCCGACCGGCAACTGGCCACCCTGGAGCGCACCGGCCCCCGCAGTGCCCGCCTGCGGGTACGGCTTCCGCTCAACGAGTCTCCCGCCTCGCGCCGGGACTGGGCCTGGCACGTGCTGCCGATCACCCTGCCGCCGACCGTCCCGCCGCAGGCGACACTGTGCACGCCCACCCTGCGCGTGAAAAACGGCCGGGTGCGCCTCGATCTGCCGTTCCAGATTCCGATCGAGGTCGCGCCCGCCACCGGTCACGTGGTCGCATGTGGGTTCGACTGGGGCGTCAACACGCTCCTGACCGGTGTGACCGGACGCCTGACCGGAGGCCGGGTGCTCAGCGATGGGCGGCCGCTGGTCTACGACGCCAGCGGGGTCTCGGCCAAGCTGCACCGGCTACGGACGGAGCGCGAGCACCTGACCGCCAAACACCGCCACCAGGAACGGCTCCTGACCGGGATCACCGAAGCCGATCCCAGGTTCGCCAAGCTGAGCACGGCTTATCGGATCATCGGGGTCGAGCATGAGCGCGTGTGTGCACGTATCCGCAACCTGAACAAGGCGTTGGCCTGGTCGGCGGCACGCTGGGCGGTCGACCAGGCCGTCGCCGCCAGAGCGACGGTGATCTACCTGGAGGACCTGGCCACCTTGGAAGCGCGCGGGCGCCGGGGGAGAGCGAACGCGCGGCTGTCGGGGCAGGTGCGCGGGCAGATCGTCGAGGCGATCCGGCATCTGGCGGCCAAGCACACCATCGCCGTGGTCACCGTCCCCGCGCGTGGCACCTCCAAATGCTGTCCCCGCTGCGGGGACGGCACGTCGCTGTTGCGGCACTGCCCGGCCCCTGATCGGCTTGGCGAGCGGGGCTGGGCATGGGCCTACTGCCCCGCCTGTGGTCTTTCCTGTGACCGGGACTGGGCGGCGGCCGAGCGGATTCTCGCGCGCGGCCTGCTCGGCCAAGACGCTACCCGCACCCACCGCGCCACCGGCGCCCGCACCATCCCCACGGTGGTGGAGGGCAACGTGGCCCGCGCCCGCCCGGCCCGCAGGCCCACCAGGGCGGCCCGGCGCGCCCGCCGCACCCGAACCGACCTACATCCCCGCCCGGCCGCACGGGACAGATCCAAGAACCGTCCCACCCCCAAACGACCGGCCCGCACCACAACGAATGTGACGAACGCGGCGACCACGTCGATGACCTCCAGCCGTGTGCCCGACCGGCGCACGGTGCCCGCCCCACTCCCCGCAAGGAGTGGACAGCGTCCGGCGGGCCATGCACCCCAGCCGCAACGGCACCAGCCGTCCCGGACAGGGCATGACAGGAATTCTCACCACCGGACCGGCTTCCACCGCGCCCACGCCACCCCTGTGCTCGCACTTGCCGTGCGCAGGGGTGGCGTGGGCCAGGTTACGCTTGTCCGAGTTGCCTGACTCCTTCAGGGGACTATAGAGAATTCAAGACGCTGAGCGTCATCTGCTGGATCTCGCGCCCTTGTTGATCGCGTACGGCAGCTCGCCCGGCATCGGGGCCAGGTGCTGGCCGGAGGTGAACAGGATGACCCTCCCGCCTGGACGCCGGTCGTCGTGCTGGGCCGCGAACGCCTTCGTCAGCAGCGCACTGGCCCGGGCGTTCACCGCCCACGACAGGTCCAGCTCGGCGGCCGTCAGCTCCTCCAGCGACTGCCTGCAGCTGCGCGCGTGGTTGGCGACCAGCACGTCCACGTGCCCGAATCTGGCGACCGCCTGCTCCATCACCCACGCGGGCGCCTCCGGCTCGGCGAAATCGGCCTCGACGTGGTGCAACCGGTCGCCGACGCCGCCCAGCGACTCCAGCACGCCGTCCATGCCCGCGGGATCGCTGCCCCACGGCATCTCGGCGTCGTGCGGGGTCCACGACTGCACCAGCACTCTGGCACCGGTGGCGAGCAGCTCTTGCGCGATGGCGTACCCGATGCCGATCCGCCTGCTCACGCCGGTCACGATGGCAACCCTCGACTCCATCCGGTCATCCTCTCCGATGCCCGGTTCCGGCGTCGAAGGGTTTTGTGAGCCGGCAATACAGTGTTCTGTTGTGCTTTACGGCAGGGCGGTGGAGATCGCCGCACTCGATGACGTGATCGCCCGGGCGCTCGGCGGCAGTGGGAGCGCTCTGGTGCTGCGCGGCGAGGCGGGCGTGGGCAAGACGGCCCTGCTGGACCTGGCCGCCTCACGGGGCGGCGCCATGCGGGTGCTCAGGACCACCGGCGTGGAGCCGGAGTCGGACCTGGCGTTCGCGGCGCTGCACCAGCTGCTGCGGCCGGTGATGGGCTTGCTGGACACGCTGCCGGAGCCGCAGCGCGACGCCGTGCGCGGCGCGCTCGGGCTGGCGGCGTCCGGCGACCGGTTCCTGCTGGCGGCCGGGGTGCTGTCGCTGCTGGCCGAGGCGGCGGTGCCGGACGGGCTGATCTGCGTGGTCGACGACTTCCAGTGGGTGGACCGGGCGTCGGCCGACGCGCTGCTGTTCGCGGCCAGGCGGCTGGGCACCGAGCGCGTCGCGATGCTGCTCGCCGTACGCGGGGACGCGCCGGTGAAGGGGCTGCCGTCGGTGACCGTCGGCGGCCTGGACGACGCCGCCGCCGCCGAGCTCCTTTCGGCGCGGACCACGACGGACGGCGACGCCAGGCGGGAAAAGGATGGCGACGCCAGGCGGGAAAAGGACGGCGGCTTCGGGCGGGAACAAGACGGCGGCGCGGTTTCTGAGCGGGTGCGGCGCGACCTCGTCGTGCTGACCGGGGGCAACCCGCTGGCCCTGCGCGAGACGGTCGGGCGGCTGACGCCCGGACAGCTCGCCGGGCGCGAGCCGCTCCCCGACCCGCTGCCCGGCGGGAGGCAGCTCTTCGGCGAGCAGGTGGCCGCGCTGTCCGCCCCGGCACGGCTGCTGGCCCTCGTGGCCGCCGTCGAAGGCGACCTCGATCTCGTGCTCCGCGCCGCCGACCGGCTGGGCGCGAGCCGGGCGGCGCTGGACGAGCTGGAGGCCGCCGGACTGGCGACGGCCTCGGGCGGGCACGTACGTTTCCGCCACCCCCTCGTCCGGTCGGCGGTGTACGAGAGCGCGGCCCCCGCCGCCCGCCGGGAGGCGCACGCGGCCCTGGCGGAGCTGACGGACGGCGACCGCCGGGCCAGGCACCTGGCCGAGGCCGCCCTCGGCCCTGACGAGGCCGTCGCCGCCGCGCTGGCCGAGAGCGCGGCGCGGGCCCGCGACCGCGGAGGCTACGGCGACGCCGCCACCGCCCTCGCCAGGGCCGCCGAGCTCACCCCCTCGCCTCTCACCCGAGCCGGACGCCTCAAGGACGCCGCCGTGAACGCCTGGCTCGGAGGCCGGCCCGGCCAGGCGGAGTCCCTGCTGGCCGAGGCGCGCGAGCACGCGGGCTCGAACGCCGCGCTGTCGATGGAGCTGGCCCAGCTGCGAGGACGGTTCGAGCTCAACTCCGGGGACGCCGCCGAGGCCGTGCGGATCCTGCGGTCGGGCGAGAGCCTGAGCATGCTGGCCGACGCGGCGGAGGCGGCCTCGTACGTGGGTGACACGGCGGCCATCGTGGAGATCGGGCGGCAGGCGGCGGCGTTCCCCGAGGGGTTCCTGCGCGACGTGGTCGTGGGCATCGGCGCGATGCTCGACGGCGCCGGCGGGCACGACCTGCTCAGACGGGCGCTCGGGCAGGTGGCGGAGCTGGGCGAGCCGGCGGAGCTCATGTGGGCGTCGGCGGCGGCCAGCTCCCTGGGCGAGGCCGACCTGTCGGCCGAGCTGGTCGAGCGGGCCGGGCGGCTGGCCAGGATGTCGGGGATGGTGGGCCAGCTTCCCGTGGTGCTGGAGTTCGTGGCCACGGCGGAGCGGCTGGCCGGGCGGCTCGCCGAGAGCCAGGCGATCGCGGAGGAGGGGCTCGAGCTGGCCCGCGAGGCCGGATACACCAACACGGCGGCGGCGCACCTGGCCAACCTCGCCGCCGTGGCGGCGCTGCGCGGCGAGGAGGAGTCCTGCCGCCGGTACGCCCGGGACGCGCTGGCCATCGCCATCCCCCACCGGGTGGGCCTGCGCGCCGGGGTGGCCTCGTACGCGCTGGCCATGCTCGATCTGGGCCTGGGCCGCTACACCGCGGCGCACGAGCGCTTCACCGCGATCGTGGCCGCCGGTCCCGGGGCCGGAAATCCGACGGTGGTGTGGCGTTCGACGCCCGACCGCATCGAGGCCGCCGTGGGGGCGGGCGATCGGGAGGCGGCGCGGGCGGCGCTGGAGGCGTACGAGCGCTGGTCGGCGCACGCGGGCACGCCGGAGTCACGTGCGCTCCTCGCCCGCTGCCGCGCGCTGGTGGCGGCCGACGACGCCGGCGACGGGCCGTCGGCCACCTTCGAGGAGGCGCTGCGACTGCACGTCAACCCTTTCGAGTCGGCCAGGACCGGGCTGCTGCTGGGCGAGCGGCTGCGCCGGGCGCAGCGGCCTGGAGAGGCGCGCAGGCACCTGCGGGCGGCGTACGAGACGTTCCAGGGGGCGGGCGCGGAGCCGTGGGCGCGGCGGGCTCGGGGCGAGCTGCGGGCGGCGGGCGAGAGCGCGCAGGCCCCGCGCAACGCCGCGCTCGACGCGCTGACGCCCCAGGAGCTGCGGATCGCGGGCCTGGTCGCGGACGGCCTGTCCAGCAAGGAGATCGCCGCCCAGCTCTTCCTCAGCCCCCGTACGGTCGAATACCACCTGTACAAGATCTATCCGAAGCTCGGCATCGGCACCCGTACTGAACTGGCGCGCCTGGTAGTTCTACGGAAGGCACCGGTAACTCCCCAGGACATGCTTTGAGCATGCAACCGAACATCTGGAGTGAAGAGTTCGGCGCCGCGACCGATGGTCGCGGTGGAGCGGCCGGAGCGCGTGCGGACGCTCACCGTCGTCGGCTCGTCGCCGCTCGGCGGCGGTGAGGGCGGAGTGATCATGCGGACCGGATCCCCCGGGCGCGGCTGCTCATGGTGGCGGGCATGGGGCGCACCCTCCCGCCGGAGGTGCACGAGGAACTGGCCGAGGCCGTCCTCGCGCACACGGCGGACCAGCCCGTACGGTGAGGCTTCAGAGCAGTTTCTCGATGGCCGACGTGATCGCCGGGTCGTCCGGCGTGGTGCGGGGACGGAAGCGCGCCACGGCCCTTCCGTCCCGGTCCACGAGGAATTTCTCGAAGTTCCACTGGACGTCGCCCGCCTCGCCCTGCTCGTCGGGCGTCCGCGTCAGCTCGGCGTAGAGCGGGTGCCGGTCCGGGCCGTTGACGTCGGCCTTCTCCAGCAGCGGGAAGTCCACCCCGTACGTGGTGGAGCAGAACTCCTGGATCTCCTCGGCCGTGCCCGGCTCCTGGCCGGCGAACTGGTTGCACGGCATGCCGATCACCGTGAAGCCGCGGGGGCCGTACTGCTCCTGGAGCTGGACCAGAGCGCTGTACTGCGGGGTCAGGCCGCATCGCGAGGCCACGTTGACGACGAGCACGGCCTTGCCGGCCGCCAGCTCCCCCAAGGTGGTGGGGGCGTCGTCGAGGGTGCGGAGCTGGATGTCACTGAGGCTCATGTCCCGACCCTACAGAAGGACGTCCGAGCCGCGGGCCGCCGCCCTGGCGCTACGCAGCGTGACCGTGTACCCGCTGTTCGCGCTTGCGCAAACCCCATATTTCGTCGCGCCTTTCGGCAAGCGCGGCCCAGGTGCGGGGCGGGGCGGGCAAGGGCGAGGCCGCGAGAGAGGTTTTTGCCGGCAACGATCACGCAAACACCTCTCCACCGCGTGTCGAGATGTATGACCAGCGGTGACGGTCCGTAATAGGAATCGTGCTAGAGGACACGTCGCGGCGCCCTCCGGGCCGCCCAGCATGATCGGGCGGTTACGGATTCCCGGGGGGCCGCGCGGACCCTCCGCGCCCGAGCCACGGACGCGGACCGGCAAGGGCGCCGCTGGGAATGCGGGCCTGTCCGCACGCGACCCGATAGCTAGGATCGACTTGGACAGCAAACGCGCCCTCAGTGGCACACTCATCTTCGTCACCACGTTCACCGCGATCAACGTGATCGACACCCCGGCGGCCTGGGCCAAGCGCCCGCCCGTGGTCAGGACCAAGACGTGGACGACATCGGCAAAGCCCAAGATCCCGGTGGCGATGCCCAACAGGAACAAGAGGATCGCGCTGGACCAGGTGGTCCAGCGATCGTGGAACCTTCAGGAGTTCCGCTGCCTGGACAACCTGTGGACCAGGGAGAGCGGCTGGAACCACCACGCATACAACCGCTCGTCCGGCGCGTACGGCATCCCGCAGGCACTGCCCGGGGGCAAGATGCGGGGCGCCGGCAGCGACTGGAAGTCCAACCCGGAGACGCAGATCCGGTGGGGACTCGCCTACATCAAGGGGAGGTACGGCAGGCCTTGCGGCGCCTGGGGACATTGGAGATCGCACAACTGGTACTGAGCACGATGACCGGAGGGCAACCGGGGCGAACGTCCGCCGGTTGCCCTCCCTCTTTGCGCTGAGGCCGAATCTGCTTGACGGCCGCCCGGAGTCCTGGGCGAGGATGGCGCTGTGCCGATCACCAACTGGCTCGCCATCGCCGGCCTTCTCCTCTGGCTGGGATACGAGATCGCACTACGCCGCCGCACTGACGCCCCGAGCGGCGGCGACACCGACCGGGGCAGCACGCTGCTGTTGGTCGCCGCGTACAACCTGGCCATCGTGCTGATCATCGTGCTGGGCCTGGCGGGTGTCGGAAGCCTGCCCGTCGCAGCGCGCTGGATCGGCGTCGCGATGACGGCGGCCGGGCTCGGGCTACGTGCCTGGGGCATGAGCACGCTCGGCGCGTACTACACCCGCACCCTGCGCGTGACCGGCGATCAGCGGGTGGTCACCGCGGGGCCGTACCGGCTCATCCGCCACCCCGGCTACGCCGGCAGCCTCCTGATCTGGACGGGCTTCTGCGTGGGCAGCGGCAACTGGATCGTCTTCGCCGCCGTCGCCGCACTCATGCTGGCCGCCTACGGCTGGCGGATCAGCTCGGAGGAGCGGCTGCTGATCGACACCTTCGGCGACGAGTACACCGCCTACCAGCGCCGCACCGCCAGGCTCGTACCGTTCGTGTATTGAGGGCCGCTACCGCGTGCCCTCCCGGCGCGCCGCGTGCACCGAGATCGCCTGGATCAGCAGCTCGAGCCCGAACTCGAACTCCGCCTCGTGGTCGCACTGGTCCAGCAGCGGCGCCAGCGAGCTGACCTCGGGGAAGAGCGCCGGATCGACGCTCTCGGCCTTGACCAGACGGTTGTGGACAGGCGCGAACGTGGGCGTCACCCCGACCTCCCGCAGCAGCGAGCCCACGATGTACGCGATGAACATCCGCAGCATCCTGACCGCGTCGGCCCCGTCGAACCCGGCGCTGCGCAGCGTCGCGAGCGCCCGCTCGACCGGCAGCAGCCCGGCCGTGGAGTGGAGCTGGCGGCTGACCACGAGCATGGTGGAGCGCGGGTGGTCGTGCGCGATCTGCCGGAACGCCCGCGCCTGCGTGCGCACCCGATCGGTCCAGTGGGCGTCGGGGTCGTCGGTGAACTCGATCTCGCTCAGCACCGCCTCGGCCACCCCGTTGAGCAGGGCGTCCTTGTTGGGCACGTGGTTGTAGAGGGACATCACGCCGACGCCGAGCTCGGCCGCGATGCGCCGCATGGAGACCGCGTCGGCGCCCTCGCGTTCGATGAGGTCGATGGCCGCGGCGACGATGCGGCCCCGCGACAGTGGCTCCGTGGGCATGGTCCATTGTATTGACTCACGTACGGCGTACGTGCAAGTCTCACAGCGTGGACGTACGGTGTACGTAGCCCCCCTCGGAGGTCCGATGTCGACGCACGATCTCTACACCATCCCCACCGAGCTCTCCACCTGGGACGTCGAGATGTCCGGCGCGAGCCGGTTCACCTGGGAGTACGACGACGGCAGAGATCGCATGCTGGCCTTGTACCAGAAGGGCAAGGACAAGCAGTGGGACTCGACCAAGCGCATCGACTGGGACATCGAGGTCGATCCGTACGACGTCCTCGGCATCCCCGACCAGACCATCGCCATCTACGGCACCCCGCTCTGGGAGCGGATGAGCGAGCAGACCCGTAAGGAGGTACGGCGGCACGGCGCGGCGTGGCAGTTCTCCCAGTTCCTGCACGGCGAGCAGGGCGCGATGATCTGCTCGGCCAAGATCGTGGAGTCGGTCCCCGACCTCGACTCGAAGTTCTACGCGGCCACGCAGACGATGGACGAGGCCCGCCACGCCGAGACGTACGCGCGCTTCCTCCAGGAGAAGGTGGGCCTGGCGTACCCGATCAACGAGCATCTCAAGGCCCTGCTCGACAGCACGCTGAGCGACTCGCGCTGGGACATGCCCTATCTCGGCATGCAGGTGCTGATCGAGGGGCTGGCGCTGGCGGCGTTCGGGGTGATGCGCGACATCACGACCAAGCCGCTGCCCAAGCAGATCCTCGCGTACGTGATGCAGGACGAGGCGAGGCACGTGGCGTTCGGCCGGATGGCGCTGCGCGACTACTACCGGAACCTGTCGGAGGGCGAGCGGCGCGAGCGCGAGGACTTCGTCATCGAGGGCTGCTACCTGATGCGCGACCGGCTGCGCGGACGCGAGACCTGGGAGAACCTGGGCCTGTCGAAGGCCGAGGTCGAGGAGGCCATGGAGGCCACGGAGCACTCGGACTACCTGAAGCTGTTCAGGTCGCTGCTGTTCAGCCGGATCGTGCCGTGCGTGAAGGACATCGGGCTGTGGAGCCCGCGGTTGCGGCAGGCGTACGCGGAGATGGGCGTGCTGGAGATGGCCGGCCAGTCCCTGGAGGCGCTGATGCGGCAGGACGAGGAGATCGCCGACAAGCTCGACGCGGAGCGGTTCGCGCAGGAGGAGGCCGAGCGGCACGCCGAGGTGGCGGAGACCGTCGAGCTGGGCAGCTCCTGATCCCCACGTCTTAATCGCGAGGCAGGCGCAGGACGAGCCGGGTCTGCGGCCCTCCGTCGCCAACCTCCAGCGTCCCCCCGTGGGCTCTGGCGATGTCGCGGGCGATCGGGAGCCCCAGCCCGCTCCCCCCGCTGTCGCGCGACCGGGTCTGGTCGAGCCGGGTGAACCGCTCGAACACCCGCTCCCGCATCTCCACGGGAATGCCCGGCCCGTCGTCCCGCACCTCCACCACGGCCTGGTTCCCTTCGCCCCGCGCGGAGACCCACACCCGGGTGTCGCCGTACCGGTCGGCGTTGGCCAGGAGGTTGGTCAGCACCCGGCAGAGCCGCAGCCGGTTCCCGCGGACGAAGAGCTCCGGCTCCACGTCCATGGTCAGGGGGAGCCGCGAGTGACGCCGCGCGACCTCCTCCTCGACCAGCACCCCCAGATCGAGCCGCTCTTCGGCCGTCTCCGCCCCCGCGTCCAGCCGGGCCATCAGCAGCAGGTCGTGCACGATGTCCGACAGCCGCTGCGCGTCGTCGTACGCCGCCTGCCAGTCGGCCGCGTCCGGGTTCTCCATCCCCGCCTCCAGCCGGATCATGAGGCCCGTGATCGGCGAGCGCAGCTCGTGGGAGGCGTCCGAGACGAAGCGCCGGTTGCCTTCCACGGCGTCCTCCAGCCGCGCCAGGGTGTCGTTGACCGTGGCGGCCAGCCGGGCGACCTCGTCCTGCGTGCCGGGCACGTCGACGCGCCGGCTCAGGTCCTGGCCGCTGATGCGTTCCAGTCCTGAGCGGATCCGCTCCACGGGGGCCAGCACGCGGCCGGTCCCGTACCAGGCGCCCCATCCCAGCAGCGCCACGATCAGGGCCGCCGAGCCGGACAGGAGCACGGGCAGGAACGGCGAGCGCAGCAGGAACGGCTCGCGCATGGCGGCGTAGGCGACCACGGACCCGTACACGCTGGCGGAGTTGCGCATCCCCACCACGACCATGCATCCGTCAGGCGGGCACACCCTGTCCTGGACCCGCATGTCCTGACCGGTCGGCCAGGCCCGGGTGATGGGCGGCCGGCCGGCGAGCGCCGCGCTGGCGGCGAGCACGTGTCCGCCGCGGTCCACGACCTGCATGGTGACCACGCCCTTCGTGGGCGGGATCGGGCCGGTGAACCGGTGCTCGCCGATGATTCCGGCGAGGTGGCGGCTGGCCTCGTCGGCCTGGTCGACGAGGTCGGCCCGCGCCCGCACCGGGTACGTCAGCGAGATCGCCAGCACCTGTGCGAAGACGACGGCGCCGAACACCACCACCGTCGCGATGGTCATCCGGGCCCTGATGGAGCGGCCCAACACCATGGTCCGTACTGTGCCACGGACCGAACAAACCCCAGGTAAAACGGCATACGCCGTCAGCTGAGGAAGCTGCGGCGGTGCAGCTCGCGCACCTCCTCGGCCAGCTCCGGCACCGGGCCCTCGACCAGCACGCCGGGGGCGACCTCGTTGATCGGGAGCGTGCGTACGGGCGGCTGCGGGGCGCCGAGCTCCGACAGCCACGAGGCGAGCTGCTCCGACGACGACACGTACACGATGCGGCCCAGCCCCACCCAGGCGTGGGCGGCGGCGCACATCGGGCAGTGCTCGCCCGAGGTGTAGACGGTGGCGGCCGCCCGCTCGGCGGGTGTCAGGTGCGCGGCCGACCAGCGGGCCAGGGCGAACTCGGGGTGCTGGGTGTTGTCGCCCGAGGCCACCCGGTTGTGGTCCTCGGCCAGGACGGTCCCGTCGCCCGAGACCAGCACCGAGCCGAACGGCTCGTCGCCTATTTCCAGCGCCCGGGTGGCCAGTTCGACACAGCGCCGCAGGTGCGGCATTTCCGAATCCATGATCATGAGGCACTCATTCTAGAGGTGGTGAAGGTGAGCACGGCCGCGCAGCAGTAGGCCACCGCCGCCACGACGGCCGCGTGATGGATCCCTGACACGAACGCCGGAGGCCGCGCCGGGTCGCCCGCGATGGCGCCGAGCGCGGCGACGCCGACCGCGCCGCCCGCCTTCCTGGCGGTGTTGTTCAGCGCGCTGGTCAGCCCCTCCCTGCCGTCGGGGGCCGCGCCCATGGCCAGGGCCACCACGCTGGGGGTGAGCAGGGCCGCACCCACACCGATCACCGCCATGGCCGCGAACAGCGTGATGAATCCGGAATCCGCGCGGAGCGGCAGCAGCAGCGCGAAGCCTGCCACCAGCAGGGCCAGGCCCGCGAGCATGACCGGGGCCGGGCCGCGCCTGCCTGCGACCTTGCCCGCCTGGGCGGGCAGCAGGACCAGCGGGAGGAAGAGGGGCAGCAGCGACAGCCCCGCCTCGATCGGGGTGCGGTCGCGGACCGTCTGCAGGTAGAGGGTGAACAGGAGCATGACGCCGTTGATGCCGAAGTTCATGGTCGCGGCCACGGCCGTGCTGACCGCGATGGGCCGCCTGCGCAGGAGCGGCAGGGGCAGTACGGGCTCCTCGCGGCGGTGCTCGACGATCACGAACGCCACGCCCGCGGCCAGCGCCGCGACGGCCGCCACGATCACCATCCAGGAGCCGAGCCCGGCCCGGCCCGCCTCGATGACGGCGAAGGTGACCAGCGCGAGCATCGCCGTCCCGAGCAGCACGCCGGGCACGTCCAGCCGGCGCGGCGCGGGCTCGTCCTCCTCCACCATGCGCAGGATCACGGCGACCACCGCGGCGATGACCGGCACGTTGATCCAGAACACCCACGGCCAGCCGGCCAGCTCGACCAGAAGGCCGCCGAGCACCGGCCCTGCGGGCAGCGCCAGGCTGCCGATCGCGGCCCAGGCGCCGATGGCCCGCGCCTGCTCCTCGCGGTCGGCGTACAGGCGGGTGATCACGGCCAGGGTGCCGGGCAGGAGGAGGGCGGCGCCCATCCCCTGCACCACGCGGGCGGCCACGAGCGGCCCGATCCCCGGGGAGAGCGCGCAGGCCGCGGAGGCCAGGCCGAAGACGATGAAACCGGCGGTGACGATGCGCTTGTGCCCGTACCGGTCGCCGAGCGTGCCGCCGGCCAGCAGCAGGCCGGCGAGCGTGAGCTGGTAGGCGTCGACCACCCACTGGAGGTCGGCGAGGTGCGGGGCCCCCGTGCCGCGTCCGATGGCGGGCAGGGCCACGTTCACGATGGTGACGTCGAGCAGGACGAAGAAGATTCCTGCACACATCACAACAAAGGTAGCGGTCCTCCGAAAATTCATGATGTTTCACTATTTCCGCACGTCACGGAGAGAAAACCTCGCGCCGAGGCTACTGAAAATCGGTTGATCCGACGTATTAGCCTAGAAGGGATGCCTCCCGATACGCACATACCTCGTCGTCCCCTGCTCTCCTCCAACTCCCTGTGGCGGATGAAGTCCTACCTCCGCCCGTACGCCGTCAGGCTGATCCTCATCTGGCTGGCCGCCATCGTCACGATCGCCGCCGGGATCTCCATGCCCCTCGTCAGCGAGAAGGTCATCGACGGCCCGATCCTCCATGGCGATCACGGAGCGTTACTCCCGCTCGGGCTGCTGGCGCTCGGCGTGGGCGCCGTCGAAGCGTTCCTGATCTTCTTCAGGCGCTGGTCGCAGATCACGCCCGTGCTGGGGCTCGAGACCCGCATCCGAGACGACCTCTACGAACACCTGCAGCGCCTGCCGATGGGATTCCACGGTGACTGGCAGTCCGGCCAGTTGCTGTCGCGGGCCACGACCGACCTGTCCACCATCCGCCGTTTCCTCGGCTTCGGCATGCTCTTCCTGGTCATGAACGTGCTCCAGCTGATCACGGTGACCGTGCTGCTGCTGAACAAGTACTGGCCGCTGGGCCTGCTCGTCGCGGCCTCGGCCGTGCCGATCGTGTGGACCTCCCTCCGCTTCGAGAAGCGCTACATCAAGGTCTCCCGCCAGGTCCAGGACGAGCAGGGCGACCTCGCCACGCTCGTCGAGGAGTCGGCCATCGGCATCCGGACGATCAAGGCGTTCGGCCGCCGTCACCACGTCTACGACACCTACGACGACGCCGCGCGAAAGGTCTACGGCACCTCGATGGACAAGGTGCGCCTGTCGGCGAAGTTCTTCGCCTTCCTCGAGGTCATCCCCAACATCACGCTCGCCCTGGTGCTGCTGCTCGGCGCGCTGGCCGTCGGGTCCGGGGATCTCACGCTGGGCGGGCTGGTCGCGTTCACGACGCTGATGCTGCAGCTGGTCTGGCCGATCGCGAGCCTCGGCTACATCCTGGCCATGGCCCAGGAGGCCATGACCTCCGCCGACCGCGTCATGGAGGTCATGGACACCGTGCCGTCCATCGAGGGCGGCGCGGAGACCGTCGACAGGCCGCGCGGCCACCTGCGCTTCGAGGGCGTCGGGTTCCACTTCCCCGGCTCCGACCGGCCCGTGCTGCGCGACGTCTGGCTGGACGTGCGGCCCGGTGAGACGGTCGCCATCGTGGGCGCGACCGGCTCGGGCAAGACCACGCTGACCGCGCTGGTGCCCCGGCTGATCGACCCCACCGAGGGGCGCGTCACGATCGACGGCCACGACGTGCGCGACCTGACCCTGCCCACCCTGCGCTCCGTGGTGGCCACCGCGTTCGAGGAGCCCACGCTGTTCTCGATGAGCGTGCGCGAGAACCTCACCCTCGGCCGGCTCGACGCCACCGAGGAGGAGCTGGCCGCGGCCATCCAGACCGCGCAGGCGATGTTCGTGTACGACCTGCCGTGGGGCCTCGACACCCGCATCGGCGAGCAGGGCCTGTCGCTCTCCGGCGGCCAGCGGCAGCGGCTCGCCCTGGCCAGGGCCGTGCTGAGCAAGCCGCGGATCCTCGTGCTCGACGACACCCTGTCCGCGCTCGACGTCGAGACCGAGGCGCTGGTGGAGGAGGCGCTGCGCCACGTGCTGCGTGACGCCACCGGCATCGTGGTGGCCCACCGGGCCTCCACCGTGCTGCTCGCCGACAAGGTGGCGCTGCTGCGCGACGGCACGATCACGCACGTCGGCCACCACAACGAGCTGCTGACCGAGGTGCCCGAGTACCGGGAGCTGCTCGCGCAGGACGCCGACTTCGACCCCACGGAAGGAGCGCTGCGTTGACCGCCACCACGACCGACTGGCGCGGCGTCGCCTCCGAGGACCAGGACGAGCTGTCGGAGAAGGTCTCCGTCCTGCTGCGGGAACGTTCCCGCAGGCTGCTGGGCGACCTGCTCTCGCCGTACCGGAAGCAGATCGCGCTGCTGACGGCGATCATCATCGTCTCCAACCTGGCGGGGCTCGCGATCCCCTACCTGGTCAAGGTGGGCATCGACGCGGGCATCCCGCCGATGCTGCGCGGCAGCGGCCCCGCCACGCTGCTGACGGTGGTCGGGGTCATCCTGGCCGCCGCGGTGACGCAGGCGCTGACCAGGCAGGCGTTCCTGCGGCTGTCGGGGAAGATCGGCCAGAGCATCCTGCTGGAGCTGCGCAGGAGGGTGTTCGACCACTTCCAGCGGCTGTCGCTGAGCTTCCACGAGAAGTACACCTCCGGCCGGGTCATCTCCCGGCTCACCTCCGACATCGAGGCCATCGCCGAGCTGCTCCAGTCGGGCTTCGACGGGCTGGTGACGGCGGTGCTGACGATGTTCGGCACGGCGGCGCTGCTGCTGGTGCTGGACGTCCACCTGGGCCTGGTGGCGCTGATCCCGCTGCCGCTGCTGCTGCTGTTCACCAGGTGGTTCAGGCGGCAGTCGGCGATCGTCTACCGGCGTACGCGGGAGACGGTGGCCCTGGTGATCGTGCACTTCGTGGAGTCGATGACCGGCATCCGCGCGGTGCAGGCCTTCCGCAGGGAGCCGCGTAACCAGGAGATCTTCCAGCAGCTCAACGACGACTACCGCGACGCGAACGCCCGGAGCATGCAGCTCATCGCGGTCTTCATGCCCGGCATCAAGCTGATCGGCAACATGACGGTCGGCGGCGTGCTCATCTACGGCGGCTACCTGGCCTTCAACCAGGAGGTCACGGTCGGCGTGCTGGCCGCGTTCCTGCTCTACCTGCGGCAGTTCTACGAGCCGATGCAGGAGATCAGCCAGTTCTACAACACGCTCCAGTCCGCCGGCGCGGCGCTGGAGAAGCTGTCGGGCGTGCTGGAGGAGGAGCCCTCCGTGCCGGAGCCGCGCAAGCCCACGGCGCTGCCGCAGGGCAGGGCGCGCGGCAAGGTGCGCTTCGAGGGCGTCAGGTTCGCCTACGTCGAGGAGATGCCGATCCTGCCCCACCTCGACCTGACCGTCCCGGCCGGGCAGAGCGTGGCGCTGGTCGGGGCGACGGGCGCGGGCAAGACGACGCTGGCCAAGCTGATCTCCCGCTTCTACGACCCCACCGACGGCCGCGTGCTGCTCGACGGTGTCGATCTGCGCACGCTGGACGAGCCGACCCTGCGCCAGGCCGTGGTCATGGTGACGCAGGAGAACTTCCTGTTCAGTGGTACGGTCGCCGACAACATCAGGTTCGGCCGGCCGGACGCCACCGACCGGGAGATACGCGAGGCGGCCAAGGCGATCGGCGCGCACGACTTCATCTCGAGCCTGCCCGACGGCTACGACACCGAGGTGGGCAAGCGCGGCGGCCGCATGTCGGCCGGTCAGCGCCAGCTCGTCGCCTTCGCCAGGGCCTTCCTCGCCGATCCGGCCGTGCTGATCCTGGACGAGGCCACCTCGAGCCTCGACGTGCCGAGCGAGCGGCTGGTGCAGCGCGCGCTCAGGACGATCCTGGCCGACCGGACGGCGCTGATCATCGCGCACCGGCTCTCGACGGTGGAGATCGCCGACCGGGTGCTGGTGATGGACCGGGGCGAGATCGTCGAGGACGGGCCGCCGGACCAGCTCGTCGCCGCCTCGGGCCGGTTCGCCGGGCTGCACCGGGCTTGGCTGGAGAGTCTCAGCTGAGAGCCCTAGTGGTGGTGCGCCACGGCCAGGGTGTTCGCGTACAGCTCATAGCCGACGAACATCGCCAGCGGCACCCCGAGCGCGACCAATAACCGGCCGGGCAGGTTCGTCCGCGACGCGGACACCCTGCCCGGCCGCCCGGCCGCCGGCGCGAAGACCGGCGCGGGCTCCGGCGCGGGGTCGGGCACGAGCTCCGGATGTCGCGCCAGGTACCCCGAGGGGAAGGAAGTGACGCGGTACGCGCCGCAGTGCGGGCAGCAGGTGCCCGACCAGGGCGGCTGCACCGCCACTCCTGAGCTGAGCCAGATCTCTACGTCGTTGCCGTGGACGTCGGTGAGGTGTCTGACGACGAAATCCTCTTCCCAGACGTACAGGCAACACAGGCATTCGAAAGGCCACGCCTCGCGGGTCTCGAACTTATCGGCCACAGGACCACCCCCGGCTTCAGATCGCCGTCCGATCCTGAGTGTCCGCCGAGTCCCGCGGCGCCGCAAGACGGGGCTTTATGACACTTGCCGTTATGAAATGCTCACCAAGTGTCAGGTTACTCGTTCATAGAAGAGCGGATACTTGACCGGGCTGCGCAGCGGCGTGTCGTCGGGCACCGGTGGGTGGGCCGGCGGGATCAGCTCCGGATGGCGCGCCAGATAGCCGTCCGGGAACGTCGTGGCCTGCTGACTCCCGCAGCGCGGGCAGATGACGGCGCCCGGCGACGGCGGCAGCACGGGCAGCCCGCCGCGCAGCCAGATCTGGCACTCGTTTCCGTGACGATCACTGAAGTGCCTGACGAGGTACTCCTCTTCCCAGACGTGCCAGCAACCACGGCACTCGAATGGTACGTTCCTGCGTTCTTCCTCCAACGAGGTCACCCCCTTACCCTTTTGAGTTTGTGCCTATTTGTCCGGATCTCGCAACCCGTGTCACCGAACCACGAACACAAAAGTGAAGGCGCCCGCCACCACGCTCATCGTGCCGAGCCAGGCGAGGAACACATCGAGGCCGGGGTCCAGGGGCCTGCCGCCGTGCAGGGCCTCCTGCACGCGGCGCCACCGCGCCCCGGTCCTGATGAGCAGCAGGCTGCCGCAGAGCGCGGCCAGCGCGAAGGCCGCGGCGGCGGGCAGGGGCAGGCCCTGCCTGAGCGACAGGCCGGCCGCACCGAGGCCGCCAGTGCACAGCGCGACGGCCGTGCGCACCCAGGCCAGCCGGGTCCGCTCACTCTGCAGCCCGCTGTCCCAGATCTCCTTCTCCGGCGCCACCTTGGCCGTCTCCTTTTCCGGCGCCCTGCCGGTGATCTCCTTTTCCGGCGCCCTGCCGGTGATCTCCTTTTCCGGCGCCATCCCGATGGCGCTCAGGCTGCCAGGATGATCAGAATCAGGGCGATCACCGCCACCGCCGCCACGCCGTACCCGAAGACGGCCGCCAGCGCGGGCGGCGGCAGCGGCGCCTGCTGGCGCAGCGCGCGCTGGATGTGCCGCCAGCGCGGGTACGCCATGCCCGCGGCCAGCGCGGAGAGCGTCACGAGTATGACGGCCAGCGCCGTACGGATCCACGGCACGAACACGTGCGGCGGCACCGCCGCCATCGCCACTCCACCCGCGCTGAGTGCCAGCGCCGTGCTCAGCCAGGTGAGGAAGGTCCGTTCGTTGGCCAAGGTGAAACGCGGGTCGGGTTCCATGGGACAAACGCTAGTTCGTCCCCTTTTCCCCTAGAGAAGCCGGGATTCAGCTGCCGCAGGCCTTGGCCACCTTCTCCACGTAGGCCGCGCTCTCGGTGCCGACCTTCTGGGCCGCGTCCACGGCGTCGTTGACGTCCTTGACGCTGATGCTGCTCAACGTCTTGGCCAGGTCGTCGGAGGCCTCTTTGAGCGTGGTGTTGGCGGCCTTGTCGGCGACGCCGTTGAGCTTGGCCGCGGCGTCGTCGATGGCCTTGTCCATGGCCTTGGGGTCGTCGGTGAGCTTGGTGACCTGGGCGGCCAGCTCTGTGACGATCTTCGGGGCTTCGAGGCAGGCCTGCGCCTTGTCGATGGTGTTGTTGACCTCGCCGCATCCGGCGACGAGGACGCACGCGGCAAAGGCTGTCAGGGGAAAGAACCGGCTCTTGAGGAGTCGCATGATTCGACCCTACCCAACGCATTCCAAAGGTTCCCTTGACATCTTCTCCGTCGGCGATCGAGGATTCCAAGCATGTCTTTGGAATCTTCGCCGCCCTCGGGGTCTTCGCGGCGGCTGCTCGACGACGCGGCGGCGATGCGGGCCTTCGCACATCCGGTGCGGCTGGCGCTGCACGAGCTGCTGCTCAGGTCGGGCGCCATGACCGCCGCCGAGGCCGGGCGGGAGGTCGGCGTCAGCCAGGCGCTGGCCTCGTACCACCTGCGGCAACTGGCCAAGTACGGCTTCGTGGAGCAGGCCGAGGCCAGGGACGAGCGCGAGCGGCCGTGGAAGGTGACCGAGACCGTCCAGGAGTGGGACGACGGCGCGACGGCACCGGAGCAGGCGGCCGCCCGGAGCCTGCTGGAGCAGGTCATCGCCGAGCGGGCCCTGTCGCGGCTGGTCGAGTGGCAGCAGCGGCGCCCCGACGAGCCCGAGGCCTGGCGGCGGATCGGCGGCGTGGGCAACGCGTACCTCTACGCCACGCCGGACGAGCTGACGGCGGTGGGCGCCGCCATCGCGGAGCTGCTGGGACCGCTGATGTCGCGCGTCGACGACCCCTCGGCACGGCCGGTGGACGCCCGGCCGGTGCTCCTGACCCAGCTGGTCGTCCCCCTCCCACCCACCGGCTCCGGTGACTGAGACCCGGCCCGGCATCCGGGCGATGCTGGGCGGCAACCGGGATTACCGGCGATTACTCGTCGCCGGGCTGATCTCGCAGAGCGGCGACTGGGTGGTCGGCACCGGGCTGGCCTTCCACGTCTACCGCCTCACCGGCTCGACGCTGTCCACCGCGATCATGCTGTTGGCCTCGCGGCTGCCCGACGTGGTGCTCGGCTCCGTGGCCGGGGTGCTGGCCGACCGGTGGGACCGCCGCCGGCTGCTGGTCGTCACCGACGTGCTGCTCGCGCTCGGCCTGCTGCCCCTGCTCACCGTACGCGAGCCGGACCAGGTGTGGATCGTGTACGCCGTCGCCCTCTGGACCGGCGTCCTGAGCACGGTGCTCGCACCCGCGCAGAAGGCGCTCCTGCCCCAGGTCGTGGCGGACTCCGAGCTGGTACGGGCCAACGCCCTGCACGGCCAGACCGGTCAGGTCGCCCGCCTGCTGGGCGCGATGCTGGGCGGCGTCGCCGTCAGCGCCGGAGGACTGGCCGCGGTCGTCCTGATCGACGTGGCGAGCTTCCTGATCTCCGCGATGCTCCAGGCCACCCTCCGTACGCCCGGACGCCCCGCCAGAGCGGCGACGATGGGCGGGCAGTGGATCGCCGGGCTGCGTCTGGCCACGCGGGACGCGGGAGTTCGCCTGCTGGTGGCGTACATGGTGATCACAGGGCTGGGCGAGGGGATCTTCGCCACGCTCGCGGCGCCCTTCGTCTCCGATGTGCTCGGGGGCGACGGCGGCGCGTACGGGCTGTTCCTGTCCGTGCAGGCGGTGGGCGGGATCGCCGGCGGGCTCGTGGTCGCCCTCCATCCCGGCCGCGCCGCCCCGCGAGTGCTGCTGGGCGGCGCGACGGTCGTGTTCGGGGTGATGGATCTGGCCCTGTTCGCGTACCCGCTGGCGGTGCCGGCGCTCTGGCCAGCGCTGGTGCTGATCGGCCTGGCCGGGGTGCCCGCGGCGGCCGCGATGGCCGGGTTCACCACGCTGGCCCAGAGCGTCGCGGGTGATGACCGCCGGGGAAGCGTGTTCGGGATCCTGGGCAGCGCCCAGGCGGCCACCGCGCTGACCGGCATGGTGCTGGCCGGGATGCTCGGCGGGACGATCGGCGTGGTGCCCGCGCTGTGCCTGCACGCCGCCGGGCTCATCGCCGCCGGCATCATGGTTCTGACCTGGGATCATGCGTGAGCCGATATCGATCCCTTCGCGATATCGCTATTAGACACGACGTGATCACATCTGCTTTGCTCCTTGCCCACTGACGGACGACAGCAAGGACAGAGCATGCGCAACCGCCGCCTCACGGCCGTGACCACGTTGACGATCTCCTTCCTGGCGGGCGGCGCCCTCCCGGCGGGCGCGGCCTACGCCGGGACCTCGGTGCAGGTGCTCTCCGGCGAGGCCCAGGCCCGCAAGGAGCTGCGCGCGCTGGAGGTCTCCTTCAAGGGCCGCATCGGCGCGTACGCCATCGACACCGCCACCGGGAAGACGATCGCGTACCGGTCGGGCGAACGTTTCCCGCTGCTGTCCACGTTCAAGGCGATGGCCTGCGCGGCCGTGCTGCAGAAGGCGCGCACCTCCGAGCCGGGGCTGATGGACAAGGTCGTGCACTGGACGGCCGACGAGGTCAAGCCGAACTCCCCCACCACCGAGAAGCACGTGAAGGACGGGCTGACGGTCGGCCAGCTGTGCGAGGCGGCCATCACCCTGAGCGACAACACCGCGGGCAACATGGTGCTCAAGCAGCTCGGCGGACCGGCCGGGCTGACCCGGTACTTCCGGACGCTCAAGGACCCGATCTCCCGCCTGGACCGCTGGGAGACCGAGCTGAACGACTGGACGCCCAAGGACAAGCGCGACACCACCACGCCCGCGGCCATCGCCCGCGACCTGCGTGCGGTCACGACCGGGAACGCGCTCGACGCCAAGGACCGGGAGCAGCTCAACGCCTGGCTGCTCGCGACCAAGACGGGTGACGCCCGCATCCGCGCCGGCCTGCCCAAGACCTGGACGGTCGGGGACAAGACCGGCACGAACTCGGCGTTCGGCGGCGCGAACGACATCGCGGTCGTCTGGCCCGCCAAGGACGCCGCCCCCATCATCATGGCGGTCTACACCAACCGGGCCGCCGGCGAGGCCGGTGACGACACGGCGCTCGCCCGCACCGCCACCATCCTGGCCCGCGGCCTCGGCAAACTCTGACGGCACGCCTCACGCGTCACGGCTGCGTACGGGCGGGCGCGCCGAGTCCGGGTGAGGCGCCAGGAGTCGCGCGGGATCAGGACAGTGGGGTCGATGATCCGGGCCCGGGGGTCGCCGGGCCCGTCGCCTGCCTTGCCGTCCCACACGACGACGGCCGGCCCGGGATAGGCGTCCTGCTTCCGCGCGGGGATCACCGACCGGGACGTGGCCGGTGCGCGGAGCGTGGGGAATCGCACGACAATGGTGGCCTCAGGGCGCCGCCGAATGGGCCGGTTGGCGGGCGAGCCAGGCGGTCGGATGCCGGCGGATCTGGTCGATGGAGGTCAGGGCGGCGCCGATGACGGCGGCGTCCGGGCCGAGCAGGGCGGGCCGGACGGTGATGGGCGCCCAGGCGGCCGTCAGGACGCGCCGGTCGATCTCGGCTCTGGCGTTGGCGGTGAGCCAGGACGCCAGGAGGGCGAAGCTGCCGCCCAGCAGGACGGTGTCGATGTCGAGGATGTTGAGCATGTCGGCCAGGGCGATGCCCAGCGCGGTGCCGGCGGTGTCGAGCGCGGCGATGGTGGCGGGATCGCCCGCTTCGGCCCGGCCGGTGACGGCGGCGTCGGGGGTGGTGCCGGCGGGCGCGGCCTCGTCGCCGAGGATGGCCTGGAGGCTGGCGTACGCCTCCAGGCAGCCGCGCGAGCCGCACGGGCAGGCGTCGCCGTCGGGGTAGACGGCCACGTGGCCGAGCTCGCCGCTCCAGCCGCGGGCGCCGCGCATGAGCCGTCCGTCCAGGACGATCCCCGCGCCGATGCCGAGCCCGCCCGAGACGTAGACGAAGCTGTCGAGCCTGTTGTCGCTGGCGTAGAGCTCGCCGAGGGCGGCCAGGTTGGCTTCGTTCTCGACGGTGATCGGGAGGTCGACGGGATGGAGGGCGGCGCGCAGCAGGGCCTGGGCGTCGACGCCGCGCCAGCCGAGCTCGGGTGCGGACTGCACGGTGCCGGCCTGCACGGGCCCCGGGACGGCGAGGGTCGCGGTCACGACGGTGAGGTCCTCGGCCACGATGGCGTCGATCGCGGCCCGCGCCATGCGGGCCAGGTGCGCGACCACGTCGGGAGCGCCCCGTCCGGAGTAGGTCGCGGGGTCGAACGCCATGTGGCGCACGGTGCCGGTGAGGTCGACCACGCAGGCCGCCAGGCCGTCCGCGCGGATGTCGAGGCCGAGGCCGGCGGGCCCCTTCTCGGAGAGCGTCAGACCGACGCGGGGGCGGCCCGCGCGCCCGTTGTGGGACAGACCGGCCTCGGTGATGAGGTGGCCGGCCAGGAGCTCCTCGGCGATGCGGGTGATGGTGGGGCGGGTCAGGCCGGTGAGCGTGGCGAGCTCGGTGCGGGAGATGGGCCCCGCGGCGGAGACGATGTGGCGGAAGACGAGCTCAAGGTTGAGCGTGCGCAGGTTCTCCTGGCGTACGGGTTGCTCCGGCTGCCGGGGGCTGCTCGGCCGGACATGCGCCGTCATGCGGCCGACCGGGCGCCGTCGGCGAGCTCGGCGGCCGTGGCGGCGGAGATGTCGCCGTCGATCACCACGGCGACGACGTGCCTGTCGACGGTCTCGCCGGGCTCCAGGACCAGCGGCTCGTCCCAGGCGAGCGACGAGCACACACCGAGGTAGTCGCGGGCCCGGACGAACCATCGGTCCCGCGCGGTGTTCTCGTCCGCGGAGGTGAAGAGCACTGTCCAGAGGCGGTCGGCGCCGGTGACGGCGACCCAGGCGGCGGTGCGTCCGTGGACGCTCTGGACGCCGGAGCCCACCGGACTGAGCACCTGGGCGGCGCCGGCGACGGCGGGGCCGCGCCAGAAGACGCCGCCGTAGCCGGCGCCGACCCGGCCCAGCGCCGCCGGGGTGCGCCACGGCAGCGGCCGGTCGGTCGCGTTGGTGAGCCGGGTGCGGATGCCCAGCGCCCACGCGGTCTCGTTCACCCACCGGCAGGTGATCGACCGCTGCTCCCGCAGCAGCGTCGTCTCACGCGGGCCGGTCCAGTCGAGGGCGTGGTGCAGCGCGGTGTTCGTACGGCGCAGCCACCGTCGATGGCGCTGCGTGCCGTGGTTGTCGAGCCAGGCCGGGCCGTGGCCGGCGACGAAGGTGCGCCCGCCCCAGAAGTTGCGCCCGTCGAGGTCGGGGGCGGCCACGCTGATGCCGAACTGGTGGGGGTGCGAGTCGGGGGCCGCGTCGGTGACGGTCACGCCGGCCAGCGTGCGGACGGGATGCAGGTACGGGCGCGGGGAGGCGGACAGCGGCAGGTCCGGCTCCCAGACGTACTGGGCGACGTCGCGCCCGTGCAGCCGCAGCACGGCGACGCCTCGCCGCCGGTCGGCGTGCGCGGGCTGTACGCCGGGAGCGTGCATGGGCGTGTCGCCGCCTCTCTTGGCCTCGACCAGGCCGAGGATCTCTCCCCAGGATCGCTGTGCTTCTTGAGCGTACGACACTTCCCGGATTCCTCGGTTTCAAGATCGGCGGGCGTACCTTCCCCTACTTCAGCCCGGTGGTGGCGATGCCCTTGACCAGGTATTTCTGACCGGCGATGAAGAACCCGATCACGGGTGCGAGGGACAGGAACGACATGGCGAACATCTGCCCCCACTGCGACTGCCCCTCGGAGTCGATGAACTGCCGCAGGGCCAGGGGCACGGTGTACAGCTCCGAGTCGGTCAGGTAGATCAACGGGCCGAAGAACTCGTTCCACACCGAGATGAACGTGAAGATCGCCGTGGTGGCGAACGCGGGCATGCACAGCGGCATGATCACCTTCCAGAAGGTGCGGAACGGCCCGCAGCCGTCGATGCGGGCGGCGTCGTCGAGCTCCTTGGGCAGGGCGCGCATGAACTGCACCATCAGGAAGATGTAGAAGGCGTTGGTGGCCAGGAAGTTGGGCACGAGCAGCGGGTAGTAGGTGTTGAGCCACCCCAGCTTGGCGAAGACGATGTACTGCGGCACGAGGAGCACGTGACCGGGCAGCATCATGGTGCCGAGCATCAGGGTGAAGAAGAGCTTGCGCCCGGTGAACCTCAGCCGGGCGAAGCCGTACGCCGCCAGGGAGCACGACACCAGGTTCCCGATGATGCTCAGCACGACGATCACGAACGAGTTGACCAGGTAGACGCTGAACGGCTGCTCGAGGGCCGTCCACCCGTCGGAGTAGTTGCGCGGGCTCCACTCGGAGGGCCAGAGCGACAGGTCGGTGAAGATCAGCCCGTTCGGTTTGAGCGAGCTGGAGACCAGCCACGCCAGCGGGTACAGCATGACCGCGCCGGCCAGGCAGAGCAGCACGTGCTTGGCGTACCGGGACCGGCGGGTCCGGCCCACGCGCTCGACGAAGGTTTCCTCAGTTGTCATAGAAGACCCAATACTTCGCGGCCAGGAAGTTGATCGCGGTGAAGGCCGCGATGATCACCAGCAGCATCCAGGCCATGGCCGAGGCGTAGCCCATGTGGAACTGGGAGAACCCCTGCTGGTACAGGTACAGGTTGTAGAAGAGCGTGGAGCCCGCGGGCCCGCCGGTGCCGCCGCTCATGACGAAACCCTGGGTGAAGGTCTGGAACGACGAGATCAGCGACTGGATCAGGTTGAAGAAGATGATCGGGCTCAGCAGCGGCAGGGTGATCGAGCGGAACTGCCGCCACCTGGAGGCGCCGTCGATGGCCGCGGCCTCGTAGTACATGCCGGGGATCTGCCGCAGGCCGGCCAGGAAGATCACCATGGGTGAGCCGAAGGTCCAGATGTGCAGGACGATGAGCGTGGTGAGCGCGTAGTCGGGGTCGGACGTCCAGCCGGGCCCCTCGATGCCGAACCAGCCGAGGAACGCGTTCACGACGCCGTGCAGGCCGAAGATGTAGCGCCACAGCAGGACGATCGCGACGCTGCCGCCGAGCAGGGAGGGCAGGTAGAACACCGCCCGGTAGACGGGCAGACCACGGACGCCGCGGTTGAGCAGCATGGCCACCCCGAGCGCGGCCGCCAGCGACAGCGGCACCGACACGAACGTGTAGACGAAGGTGACCTTGAGCGACTGGTGCAGCACCGGGTCGCGGAGCATCTCCGCGAAGTTGTCCAGCCCGATCCACTTCGGCGCGTTGAGCAGGTTGTAGTCGGTGAACGCCAGATACAGCGAGGCGAAGAACGGGATGACCGTGAAGAGCATCCCGATGAACCAGGGCAGCAGGAAGAGGTACCCGGCCCGGTCCTGGGGCGGCTTCTTCTTCGGAGCGACGGCGGGCTCGCGCGTGATCGGCCGGTCGATGACCGGCGCGGCTTCTGTGCGGCTCACCCGCCGAGCGCCTTCCTGGCATCCTCGATGACCTTCTTGGCGCCTTCCTGGGGAGTCATCCGCTTGAACTCCACCTCGGTGGCGATCGTCTCCAGGCTGGACTGGATCGCGCTGGAGCCGGGCGGGTAGGAGTAGGCGCGCGGCAGCGTCTCCTTCTGCAGCCCGATGAGGAAGTCGGTGGCCACCTGGTCGTCCTTGGAGAGCGCGGGCTTGATCTCCTCGGCGATCTTCCCGTTGGCCGGGACACCGCGGGTGGTGCCCATGGCCTTGGAGGCCTCGGGGTCGTTGATGAGGAACTGCAGCAGCTTCAGCGCCTCGGCGGGGTGCTTGGACTTGGCGGCGATCGACCACAGCGCCGGCGTGTCGATCGACTGGCCGCGCCGTTTGGAGGTGGTCTCACCCGGCATGCGCAGCAGCACCAGGTTGCCGCCCGCGGCGGTGTTGTAGCCCGCCAGGTTGTTGGTGGGGATGATCTGCGCGGCGATCGCCCCCTTGGCCAGGTAGGACTGGTCCGGCGAGGATCCGGCGTTCGGGTCGATGAAGCCGGCCGGTGGCATGGCGCCGTCGGCCCGCATCTTCTCGATCATGGCGAACCAGGCGGTGAGCGTGGCCTCGCTCGCGCCCAGGCGGCCGTCGGCGGTGTAGAAGTCCTCACCGCTCTGGCGGACGAACACGATGAGATTGGCCAGGGTGTAGGCGCTGAAGTGGGTGCCGTACACCTTCTTGCCGCTGGCCTGCGTGATCTTCTTGGCGAACGTGGACAGGTCGTCCCAGCTCCAGGTGTCCCCGTCCGGGATCTCCACGCCGAACTTGTCGGTCAGCGTCTTGTTGACCACGAAGCCGACGGTGTTCAGGCCGGAGGGGATGCCGTAGATCTTGTCGCCGACGGTCGCGAGGTTGACGGCGCTCTCGCTCAGCCCGGAGGTGTCCACCGCGCCGGCGTGGTCCTTGATGTTGAGCAGGGCCCCGCGGTCGGCGTACTCGCGCAGGCTGTCCATGCGCATCATCATCAGGTCCGGCGGGTTCCCGGCCGCGAAGCGCGTGGCCAGCTTGTCCTTGTACGGGCCGCTGTCCTGGTACTCCGTCTTCACCGTGACGCCGGGGTTCTTCTTCTGGAAGACGTCCAGCGCGGCCTGGGTCAGCTTGGCGCGGTTGGCGTCGCCCCACCAGACCATGTTCAGCTGGACGCCCCCTCCCCCGGGCCCGTCGCCTCCGCCGCCGAATCCGCGGCCGCACGCCGTCAAGCCGGCACCAAGGCCGGACAGGCCGACCAGCTTCACCAGGTCCCGGCGGCTCAGTGCCTTCGGGGTGACTCGATCGGTCATGGGGGCGCAGTCCCTTCGGTGGGGGGTCCTCGGGCATAGGGGGGCTGCCGCTGCGCGCGTCGAACTTGATCACGCCGCGTACGCAGCCGTGTGCGCTTGGAGCGACGAGGGCCACGTTACGACGGCGTTTCTAGTTACGTCAATCGGTGAAACAAATAACGGGACGCCTCCGGGGGCTCCCGGCGAGGGGCCCGCCACGACCGCTGCGGCTCTGGTCCTAGGATTTCTGGTATGGCAATTTGCGAACATCTTTCCGAGACGGGCGACCCGGCGCCGAAGACGCCAGAGGGCTGCGAGGAGTGCCTGGCGATCGGAGGCCGCTGGGTGCACCTGCGGCGCTGCCTGGAGTGCGGCCACATCGGCTGCTGCGACTCCTCGCCGGGCAAGCACGCCACCAAGCACTTCCACGACACGAGCCACCCGGTGATCCAGTCGTACGAACGCGGCGAGGACTGGCGGTGGTGCTTCGTCGACAGCCAGATGGGCTAGCGCTCCAGGATCGCCTCTTCGAAGTCGAGCTCGCTCATCACGTCACGGAGCACCTCGTCGTCGAGGCGGCGCTCGTCGCGCAGGCGCACGAACACCTGCCGCTCGGCCTGGAGCATGTCACGGCGAAGGCGGCGGTAGAGCGCGCTGGGGGTCTCCGCGCCGCCCTGCCCGCTACCGCCGCCCAGGCGCTCCCAGGCGGTCAGCGAGCGGCGCCACGACTTCTCCCTGAGCTGGTCGATGACCTGCTTCTGGATCTCGTCGGGCTCGCCCGCCTCGCGCACCAGCCGGTCCAGCTCCGAGAGGCCCGCCTCCAGCGCGGCCTGCTGGGCCGCCGCCTCGGCCAGGCGGTCCTCGTACTGCTCCCGCTCGCTCGACACGCCCAGCCGCCTGATCAGCGCGGGGAACGTGGTGCCCTGGATGAGCAGGGTGCCGATCACGGTCGTGAACGTCAGGAAGAGCAGCATCGCGCGGTCCCGCTCGGCGACCCTCGGATCGATGGCGAACGCCGCCGCCAGCGACACCACGCCCCGCATGCCGGCCCAGCCGAGAATCACCGTCTGCTGGACGGTGGGCCGCGCATCACCTCTGCCCGCCAGCTTGATCAGGTACGACACCGTGAACACCCACACGAACCTGCTGGCGATCGTCACCGCCAGCACGACGGCCGCGTACGCCGCGACGGCCCACGGGCTGTAGCCGGAGATGCCCTGGACCACGGTCGAGAGCTGCAGCCCGATGAGGGCGAAGACGATCGTCTCGAGGAAGAAGTCGGTGACCTTCCACACCGCGTCCGACACCAGCCGCGTCCCGAACCCCTGCAGGTGCATGCGGTTGCCCAGGTAGAGGCCCACGATCACCACGGCGATCACGCCGGAGGCGTGCACCGACTCCGCCGCGAGGTAGGCGGCGAACGGGATGAGCAGCATCAGCGTGTTCTCGACCAGCGAGTCACGCGTGTGCCGGAACAGCCAGGCCAGCACGAACGCCAGCGCCAGCCCGATCGCCACGCCGACCGCCGCGGAGTAGAGGAACTGGCCGACGCTGTGCCACAGGTCGACGGTCCCGCCGACGGCGGCCCCGATGGCCACCCGGTACGCCGTCAGCGCCGTGGCGTCGTTGAACAGGCTCTCCCCCACCAGGATCGTCAGCGTCCTGCGCGGCAGGCCCAGCCGCCGGCCGACCGCGACGGCGGCCACGGCGTCGGGCGGCGCGATGATGGCGCCCAGCGCGAACGCCAGCGCCAGCGGCAGAGCGGGCAGCATCAGGTGAACGACCAGCCCGACGACGGCCGTGGTGAACAGCACGAGCCCGATAGACAGCAGCGCCACGGCCCGCTTGACCTCGCGCAGGCTCAGGTAGGAGCTGTCGAGCGCGGCGGAGTAGAGCAGCGGGGGCAGGAACACGTACAGCACCAGCTCCGGCTGCAGTGGCACCGACGGCACCAGCGGCGAGACCAGGAGCCCCGCCGCCACCAGCAGCAACGGGGCCGGCCAGCCCTTGCGCCGCGCCACGGCCGCGACGCCGATGGCGCCCCCGGCCAGCAGCAGCAGTTGCAGGCCCATGCTCGGATTCACCGGCGCTCCTTCTGCCTCGGCCCGATCGCCTCGCCAGGAGCGTACCTGCCGGTGCTCAGGAGTGTGTCACCACTCCCTGCGGTCGCTCCGCTCGTGGTAGTCCGGCTGCTGCTCGGGACGTAGGCGCTCGCCCGTGGAGAACATGGGGTCCCCGACGACGTAGGGGCGGGACAGCGGGTCGGCCTGCGGGGGCTCCGGCCGCCCCATGGCAAGCAGCGGGTCCACGGGGTTCGGCGGGCTCTGCTGGTAGGAGCCGTAGTCATCGCGGACGGGCTGGGGCGCGGAGCGGCGCCTGCCCGCGCCGGGGATGCCGTGCATGGGGGTGCCCAGGCCCGCGGCGCCCGGGCCCTGCTGCGGCTGCTGGGGCTGGGGCTGGGGCTGGGGCTGCTGGGGCTGCTGGTACGCCTCAGGCCGCCGGGCGTAGGGGTCGGAGGGGTACTGGTCGTTCTGGAACGGGTCGGCGCGGTGCTGGGACGGCTGGTGGGGAGCGGACGCCTGGGAGGGGAAGCCGAGCGGGTCGGTGCTCAGCGGCGACTGGCCGCGCTGCTCGCCGGGCATCTGGTAGACGGGGCCGGTGTCGGAGTACTGCGGACCGGCGAAGGGCTCGGGCTGGGCGGCGTACTGGGGCGCGTCGGCGGTGTACTGCGGGCCACTGAAGGGATCGCCGGTGTACTGAGGACCGCTGAAGGGGTCGCCGGTGTATCGCTGCTGGGGCCCGGTGCTGTCCACGTACTGGGGCCCGGTGAAGGGGTTGCGCTCGCCGTAGGCCGGATTCTCCCTGGAGGGCTCGCCATAGACGGGAGCCGCCTCCCGGGGCGGTTCGCCGTACGCCGGGGGCATGCTGTCCCGGGGCGCCGTGGTCTCGCTGTACGAGGCCACCAGCTTGTCCTGGTGGGTGGAGGGAGCGCCTCTGGCCACGAGGACGTCGTTGGGCGAAAGGGCGGCCGTGGGCCGGTCGTCGGGCTGGTGTTGGGGCTGGTGCTGCTGCGGCGGCGCCGAGGCCTGCTGGGGCGGCCGGTGGTACTGGCCGGTGCCCGGGATGACCTCGGTGCCCGGGTCGTGCGCGGGCACGGCGGGCTGCTCGCCCGTGGCCTCCGCGAATCCCTCGTCGAGCGTGTCGAGCAGGCGGCCGACGTCCTCCATCGGCATACGGAAGCTCGCTGTGCACATCTCGCCGCGCCAGAGGCTGAGAACCAGCGTGCCCTCATGCCACGTGACACGGAGACACCGCTCCTGACCTCGTGCATCGAAGAACACTTCGCCGAACGACGGCAACGGGACAACTTCCGACATGGCAGACATACTGCTTTAACCAGCCTTTATCCGTCCACTCAACCCCGGAAAACCCTCTGGAAACCGGACTTCCCACCTACACCGGGAACCCCACTGGTCACAGTCCGTGAAGAACTTTCTTCACCCAGCCGGAGTCCCGGTCGCCCAGTGTGCCATGGGACCCGCCAGGAGCGTCCCGGGAACGCCGGGATGCGTCTGGCCGATCACAGCGCGTTCGGCACGGCGACCCCGGAATGCGGGTAGCGTTTACTGCCGTGCCGGACTCCCATCTCCCGTCAGTGGACGAACTGCTCAAGGTCGCGGTAAACGCTCTCGGAGGGAGCGAACGGCAGGGCCAGCTCACCATGGTCCACGCCGTGCAGCAGGCCATCGACGACGAGGAGCACCTGGCCGTCCAGGCCGGCACGGGCACCGGTAAGTCGCTGGCCTACCTCGTGCCGTCGATCCGCCACGCGATGGAGAGCGACTCCCCCGTCGTGGTCTCCACGGCCACGATCGCGCTGCAGCGCCAGCTCGTCGACCGCGACCTGCCCCGGCTGGCCGAGACGCTGGGCAAGGAGCTGCCGCACGAGCCGACGTTCGCCATACTCAAGGGCCGGCGCAACTACCTGTGCCGCTACAAGGCCACGGCGGGCTGGCCCGAGGAGGACGAGCAGGACCAGCTCTTCGACCCGCGAGAGGTGAGCGCGACCGGCCGCATGGTCCAGCGCATCCAGGAGTGGGCCGACGAGACCGAGACCGGCGACCGCGACGAGCTGGTGCCGGGGGTGAGCGAGCAGGCGTGGCGGCAGTTCTCGGTGAGCGCCCAGGAGTGCCTGGGCGCCCAGCGCTGCCCGAGCGGCGCCGAGTGCTTCGCCGAGCTGGCCCGCGCCCGTGCGGGCGAGGTGGACGTCGTGGTGACCAACCACGCGCTGCTGGCCATCGACGCCATGGGCGACCTGCCGGTGCTGCCCGAGCACGAGGTCGTGGTCGTGGACGAGGCCCACGAGCTGGTCGACCGGGTGACGTCGGTGGTGACCGGCGAGCTGTCGGAGCTCACCGTGTCGCTGGCGGTGCGCCGGGTGGGGCGGCTGATCGAGCAGGCGATCGCCGACCAGCTCCAGGAGGCGGGCGAGGACCTCAAGGCGCTGCTGACGGCCGCACCGCCCGGGCGCATCGACGAGCTGCCGCAGGTGCTCGCGCTCACCCTGGCCCTCGTACGCGACACCGCCTGGCGGTGCATCACGGCCCTGGGGCCGCGCGGCGCCGACAAGGACGACCCCGACAAGGCGGGGCAGCGCAAGGCCGCGTTCTCGACCCTGGACGACGTGCACGACACTGCCGTGCGCATGCTGGAGGCGTACGGCCACGACTCGGAGTCCGACCGGGCCGAGGTGGTCTGGCTCGACGCCGGCACCGACCGTCGCCCGCCCATGCTCCGGGTCGCGCCCCTGACGGTCAGCGGGATGCTGCGCGACAAGCTGTTCGGCGAGCGCACGGTGATCCTCACCTCCGCCACGCTGGCGCTGGGCGGCACGTTCGACGGCCTCGCCGCGCAGTGGGGGCTGGGCGAGGGCAAGGGCTGGCAGGGCATCGACGTGGGCTCGCCGTTCGACCACCCGCGCGCGGGCATCCTGTACGTCGCCAAGCACCTGCCCCAGCCGGGGCGTGACGGGCTGCCCGAGCAGTACCTGGACGAGATCGTCGAGCTGATCGAGGCGGCCGGGGGGCGCACGCTCGGCCTCTTCTCGTCGATGCGCGCGGCCAAGGCGGCCACGGAGGCGCTACGCGAGCGGCTGGACGTGCCGCTGCTGTGCCAGGGGGACGACTCGACGATGCTGCTGGTCAAGCAGTTCGCCGAGGACGAGCCGACATGCCTGTTCGGCACGCTGTCGCTCTGGCAGGGCGTGGACGTTCCCGGGCCCTCGCTGCGCCTGGTCATCATCGACCGGGTGCCGTTCCCCCGCCCCGACGACCCGCTGACGTCGGCCCGTCAGCGCCACGTGGCGGCCAGGGGCGGCAACGGCTTCATGGCGGTCGCCGCCAACCACGCCGCCCTCCTCCTGGCCCAGGGGGCGGGGCGGCTGCTGCGGGCGCAGAACGACAAGGGCGTCATCGCCGTCCTCGACCCCCGGCTCGCCACGGCCCGCTACAGCGGCTTCCTCCTTGGCTCCCTCCCCCCGTTCTGGCGCACCACGGACCCGGCCATCCCCAGGGCCGCCTTGAAGCGCCTGGCAGCGGAGTCAACGAACTGACCCCACCCACTCGCTGCGCGGCATCGGGGCGCGGGGTTACCACGGGGCCGCACTTCGGGGGCGCGCTGCGACGCGGACGCCGCTCCGGGGCGCGAATTGCGACGCTGACGCCGCTCCGGGCGCGGATCGCGACGCTGACGCCGCTCCGGGCGCGGATCGCGACGCTGACGCCGCTCCGGGTCGCGAATCACGACGCTGACGCGCCTCGAGGGCGAGCCTGGTGCGGCGCGCATCGTCAGCACGGGTGGGCGCATCGCGGCAGCGTGCCTCACGACCGACGTGCCTCACGACCGGCGCCCCTCACGACGGAGGCGTCGCTGGTGCCGGCGTTCTCGGGCGCCGGTGCGGCGAGGAGTTGCGCGGTGGGGGCTCGGCGCAACGTGTGCGGCGGGCAAGGGGGCGCACCACCCAGCCGGTCAAGAGTGCGCTCCGTAGCGGCGCTCAGCCGGTGAAGGGTCAGAGGCCGTTTCCTGGAAGGCCATCAGCCGAAGTACGGCGGGTGGCCTGCCCGTGCGCAGCCGTACAAGATGAAAGGCCATCAACCCTGTACCAAGCCGCAGCGAATCAGGACCAAGAAGTCAGATTGGGGCGCTTGGGGGAGAGTCCATCGCCCGAGGAGATGCCGCGGAGGCGGCGGGACATCCACGGCACCAGGTGCTCGCGGATCCACTGGGCGTCCTCGCGCCGCCGAGCCCGGGGATCCACGCTCTGCGGCGGCCAGTCCATGCGCCAGTCCTCGAACGGCACCCCCAGCACGTCCAGCGTCCGCGCCGCCACCAGCCGATGCCCGTCCGCGTTCATGTGCAGCCGGTCCGCGCTCCACGCCCGCCAGTCGCGCAGCCCCTGCATCGACCACAGGTCAACCAGCCGGCACCCGTACAGGTCGGCGATGGAGCGTATGTGCAGGTAGAAGATGGCGAAGCGGCCGCGCAGCCGTCGCATCAGCGGCGTGTCGCGCGGGTCCACCCCCGTGAACAGCACCACGTCGGCGCCCCCCGCCCGCAGGTCGCGGACGGCGCGGGCGAGCTTCTTGGCCATCTCGTCGGGGTCGCTGCCCGGTCTGAGCAGGTCGTTGCCCCCCGCGCAGAAGCTGACCAGATCGGGCGCCATCTCGACGGCCAGCGGCACCTGCTCGGTGACGATCTGGTCGAGCAGCTTGCCGCGCACGGCCAGGTTGGCGTAGCGGAAGCCGGGTTCGTCGGCGGCGAGCCGTTCGGCCACCCGGTCCGCCCAGCCACGGTAGTGACCGTTCTGGCCGGGATCGTTCAGTCCTTCCGTGAAGCTGTCGCCGACGGCGACGAAGGACTTGTAGTGCCTCATGAGGTGGTGTTCATCTCCGCGAGAGCGTGCAGCGCAAGAACGTATGACTGTAGTCCGAACCCCGCGATCGTGCCCGTCGCCACCCCGGCGACGACCGAGTTATGGCGAAACTCTTCCCTCGCGGCGGGGTTGCTGATGTGCACCTCGACGAGCGGGGCCGTGCGCTGCTTGATGGCGTCGCGCAGGGCGTAGGAGTAGTGGGTGAACGCGGCCGGGTTGAGCACCACCGGGATGCGGCCGTCGGCGGCCTCGTGGATCCAGCCGATCAGCTCGGCCTCGTCGTCGGTCTGGCGCACCTCGACGTGCTCGCCGAGCTTCCTGCCCGTGTCGCGGCAGAGGGCGGCCAGGTCGTCGAACGTCTCCGCCCCGTAGACGTCGGGCTCGCGGGTGCCGAGCCGGCGCAGGTTGGGTCCGTTGAGCACCAGGATCATCCGGAGATCTCCTTGTAGGCGGCTTCGAGCAGCTCTTCTGCGGGACCTTCGAGCCGGCCCGGCCTGGCCAGGCCGTCGAGCACGACGAACCGCTGCTTGGCGCCGCGGTTCTTCTTGTCCAGCCGCATGTGGTCGCGCAGGGACCGCCAGGCGTCGGCGCGGTAGGTGATGGGCAGCCCGACGCTGGTGAGGATGGAGCGGGTGCGCTCGACGAGGTCGGCGCGGCCGGAGAGCCTGGAGAGCTCGGCGGCGTAGACCATGCCGATGGCGACGGCCTCGCCGTGGCGGATGGCGTAGTGCTCCTCGCGTTCGATGGCGTGGGCGAGGGTGTGGCCGTAGTTGAGGATCTCGCGCAGGCCCGCCTCGCGCAGGTCGGCGCCCACGACGTCGGCCTTGATCTGGATCTTGCGCTCGATCAGCTCGCGGGTGTGCGGGCCGTCGGGCCTCGTGGCGGCCTCCGGGTCGGATTCGATCAGCCGGAGGATCTCCGGGTCGGCGATGAAGCCGCCCTTGATGACCTCGGCCAGGCCTGCCACGTAGTCCCGCTTCGGCATGCTCGCCAGCGTGGACAGCTCGCACAGCACCCCGGCGGGCGGCAGGAACGTCCCCACGAGGTTTTTTCCCTCGGGAGTGTCGATGCCGTTCTTGCCGCCGACCGCCGCGTCGACCATGGCCAGCAGCGTCGTCGGCACGAGCACGACCTGCACGCCGCGCAGCCACGTGCCCGCCACGAACCCGGCCAGGTCGGTCGTCGCGCCGCCGCCCACGCCCACCACGGCGTCGGAGCGGGTCACGCCGTGGCGGCCGAGCGCCGACCAGAGCCCGGCGGCCACCTCGACGGTCTTGGCGTGCTCGCCGTCGGGCACGGGCAGCTCGACCACCTCGTAGCCGGCCTCGCGCAGCGCCGCGCCTACCGGGCCGGAGATCTCCGGCAGGGTCTCAGGACGGATGACGGCGACGGTGCGCACGCCGGGCTTGAGCAGCGTGGTCAGCTCGCCCTGCACGCCGCTGCCGACCACCACGTCGTACGGGCTGTCACCGCGTACGGTGATCCGCGTCGCGCTCATGCGCCCTCCTCCGTCGGTCGCATGAGCGCGACAAGGCGGCTGTGTTTGATTGGTCGCTCGCTCCGCTCACTCATGCGGGCAGCCCCTTGACGATCTCGTCGGCGAGCTCCTCGGGCTCACGCTTGTCGGTCACCACGGTGACCGACGCCAGCCGCTCGTAGACCGGCCGCCGCTCCTCCATGAGCTTCTTCAGCTGGCTGCGCGGGTTGAGCACGAGCAGCGGCCTGGCGGAGGCGAGTCCGACCCGCTGGACCGCGTCGGACAGCCCCACCTGCAGGTAGACCACGTGGTGGCCGTCGAGCAGGGCCTGCGTCTCCTCGTTGAGCACGGCGCCGCCGCCGAGCGAGAGTATGCCGTCGTGCTCGGCCAGCGCCCGGCGCACGGCCTCGTGCTCCAGCTCGCGGAAGCGGGCCTCGCCGTCCTCGACGAAGATGTCGGAGACGGGCTTGCCCGCCACGGCCTCCACGTCGGAGTCGGTGTCGCGGAACCCGACGCCGAGCCGCTCGGCGAGCAGCTGCCCAAGTGTCGTCTTACCGGATCCAGGGGGACCGATCAGCACGGCGAGAGTCATTTGATCACCATCGAAGACAGGTAGCCGGACAGGTTGCGGGCGACCTCCTCGACGGAGTCGCCGCCGAACTTCTCGAGCGCCGTGTCGGCCAGCACCAGCGCGACCATGGCCTCGGCCACGATGCCTGCTGCCGGGACGGCGCACACGTCGGAGCGCTCGTGGTGGGCCTTGGCCGCCTCGCCGGTCTTGACGTCGATGGTGGCCAGCGCCCTGGGGACGGTGGAGATCGGCTTCATGGCGGCGCTCACGCGCAGGATCTCGCCGTTCGTCATGCCGCCCTCGACGCCGCCCGCGCGGTTGGTGATGCGTCGTACGCCGTCTTCGGTGGTGTACTCGATCTCGTCGTGAGCCTGGGAGCCCGGCCTGCGCGCGGTCTCGAAGCCGTCGCCGACCGCGACGCCCTTGATCGCCTGGATGCCCATGAGCGCGCCGGCGAGGCGAGAGTCGAGCCTGCGGTCCCAGTGCGTGTAGCTGCCGAGGCCGGGCGGCAGGCCGTACGCGAGGACCTCGACGACGCCGCCGAGCGTGTCGCCGTCCTTGTGGGCCTTGTCGATCACGGCGATCATGGCGGCGCTGCCGTCGGGGTCGGAGCACCGCACCGGGTCCTCGTCGATCCTGGCCAGGTCGCCGGGCCCCGGCAGGGTGTCGGCCGGGCTCTTCGCGCCGCCGATCTCGGTGACGTGGCTGACGATGTCGACGCCCAGCGCCTGCTTGAGGAAGCGCCTGGCGACCTCGCCGAGCGCGACGCGGGCGGCCGTCTCGCGGGCGCTGGCCCGGTCGAGCACCTGCCTGGCGTCGTCGAACCCGTACTTCTGCATGCCCGCCAGGTCGGCGTGGCCCGGGCGCGGACGGGACCTGGGCGCGTTGCGCGCGAGGCCCTCCAGCTCGGCCGGGTCGACCGGGTCGGCCGCCATGACCTTCTCCCACTTGGGCCACTCGGTGTTGCCGATGCGGATGGCGACGGGGCTGCCCATCGTGCGGCCGTGGCGGACGCCGCCCACGATCGTGACCTGGTCCTGCTCGAACTTCATCCGCGCGCCGCGGCCATAGCCGAGCCTCCGGCGGCGCAGGGCCTCGTCGATGGCGGCCGTGGTCACCTCCACCCCGGCCGGGAGGCCTTCGAGGATGGCGACGAGTTCGGGGCCGTGGGACTCTCCGGCGGTCAACCAGCGCAACATGCGTACAAGTCTTCCACGTGCTGCCTAGTGAGATGTCCCGCGTTCACCAGCCGAGACAGAGTGTGGTGAACGCGCCCAGCAGCATGAACGGCCCGAAGGGGAACTGGGTGTGCCTGGTGCCGCGCTTGGTCAGGAGAATCGCCAGGCCGTAGAGGGCGCCCAGCAACTGCCCGCAGAAGGCCGCCACGATCCACGCCTGCCAGCCGAGCGCCCCGGCGGCCATGCCGATGAGCCCGGCCAGCTTGACGTCCCCCAGTCCCATCGCCTCCGGCCTGATGAACCAGAGCACCCCGTACACCGCCGTCAGGGCCACCGCGCCGGCCAGCGCCCTGGGCAGCTCTCCCGTCGGCGCCAGTGACAGGGCCATGACGGGGTACGCCGGGAGCGTGATCGCGTCGGGCAGCAGGCTGGTACGCCAGTCGATGACCGCCAGGGCGGTGCCGATGAGGGCTCCCGTCACGTACGGCAACCCGAACCGCCAGGCGACGAGGGCGGTCACGGCGGCGGTCACCACCTCCACGCCGGGAAACCACCCGGACAGGCGCGCCGCGCCCTGGTCGTCGTAGTAGAGCGGGCTCTCGTCGTAGGAGTCGGCCAGCGCCCGGATGTAGCGTCCGCAGATCAGCCCGGCGAGCGCCATGAGTGCGACCACGAGCCGACCTTAATGCGCCACTCGCGCGACCACCGCCCGTATGGAGAGAGTCAGCGGACCTTCTTGGAGAACCACCGGCGGCGCCGTGCGGGCTCCACCCTGGCCACGGTCACGCCGTCGAGCCGATCGACGGTCCCCGACTCGACGGCCGCCAGCGCCTCCAGCACCGCTCCCTCGATCACGAACTGCACCGGCCCCGCCACGTCCACCACGACCGCCGCCGCCTTCTCCTGCACGGCCGCCTGGCACACCTGCAGCGCCGTGGCCTGGATCGGCCGGGCGTCGGGCCGCCACCTGGCCAGCGCGTCCGCGCCGGTGAAGGCCAGCACGGCCTGCCTGCCGTCCGCCCCGACGAGCTTGGGCAGCGCCATCTCGCTCTCCTTCTCCTGACGCAGCCCGTGCGCGCCGACCTCGCTCTCGGTCAGCAGCGCCACCACGGGCACCAGCAGCCTGGCCCCGCCGAGTGCGTTCAGCACGGCGGCGGCGTCGGCCGTGCCCGCCTGGTAGGAGGCGAGCGCGGCCGCGACGGCGGGCGCGGCGCTGCCGTCGTCGCTGGGATCGAGAGGTCGCGGGATGCTCGGCACAGCCCGAGACTACCCGCGCCCGTCCCGGTCTCCGAGCCGGGCCCGGAGCGCCCGCACCCCTGCGGCGAGCACCGGAGGCACGGTGATCAGGATGGTCACCGCGTCACCGAGCCGCTCCCCCGCCGTGTCGAGCACCAGCCAGGCGACCAGCGGCATGAGCAGACCCCAGGTCCGCACGTCCGACGCCAGCACCCACCGCAGGCATCGGAGACCGGCTCCCCGCACTGCGCCCACGCCTGGCCGGTGGCGGCCGTCCTGGGCGTCCCACCGCCGCAGGGTGATCGCCAGCCGCGGCATCCCGCTGACCAGCTGCACGGCGAACCGTATCCTGGGCCACCTGCCCGGGAGCGTGTGCAGTTCTCCGAGCCACTCCTCCAGCCAGCGGGCACGCGACTCGCGTGGAAGCAGGGTGGCGCCCGCGGAGATGACGCCGAAGGATGCCTGAACGCCTTCCCCGCCGGGGAGGTTGGCGATGGCCAGCCGTTCCAGCTCCTGTTCGAGGTGACCTAGACCGAGCCTGCCGGCGACCGGCGCGAAAGTCTCCAGCGTCTGCCGCGCTGTCCGCCGGCGCTTCGCCTCGGGCAGCCAGCGCAGCGTCCGCAGGTTGTGCAGCCGGTCCGCCAGCTTGAGCATCAGCACGCGCTCGCCCGTCTCGCTCGCCCAGATCGCGGGCGCTTGCCGGGGATCCTGCAGCGCGGTCATGTCGCGTACCAAGCGCACGACGGGCTCGCCGAAGTCGCGTACCAACGCCTGCTCCGGGCAGTCGGTGCCCTCCAGCACGTCGTGCAGCAGGGCCGCGCAGAGCACCTCGTGATCCATGCCCAGCTCGGCCAGGATCGCGGCGACGGCGACCGGGTGGGTGATGTAGGGCTCGCCGTTGCGCCGCCGCCGGCCGCGATGCCAGTGGGCGGCCGTCAGGTAGGCCCGCTCGACCATACGCAGCCGCTCGCCGGTCAGGGTGTCGCCGGCGACCTCCAGCAGCGGCTGGAGCGAGCCGTTCACAACCGGCCGCCGGCCGGGCCCGGGCGGTTCAGCCAGCCGGGCACCTGCTGCCTGCGTGACCGGTACGCCCGCGCGACGGCGTCACGCGCCTGCTCCGCCCCGTCCGCGGTGATCCGGTAGTAGCGGCGGCGCGGACGTCCTTCCGCCACGTGCGTCTCCGGATCCTCCCACCGGCTCTCCACCCAGCCGGCGTGCTCCAGTCTGGCCAGGATCGGGTAGACCGTCCCGCTCGGCAGCTCAGCCAGCTCACACACCTCGAGCCCGTAGCGATCACGCCCGGGATCCTGGAGCAGGGCCCGCAGGACGGCCTGCGTCGGCATGGTCATCCGCAGGCTTCTCTTCATATCTCGTACTCTACATAGCTAGGACAAGCCCGGCTCCTTGCGCTTCGGCCACATGCCCGTACCTCGCCGTCAGGCGAGTGGAAGGTGTACGCGCCCTACGGCGTGGCCGACGCGTTCGGTCTGGTGCTGCGGCCCAATCCCCGGCAGGCGCCCCGGCACGTGTACGAGGCGAAGGTCGCGCGGTGGACCAGGGATTGGCCCGAGCTCACCGCCCATCGCTGGCCCTGAGAGCAGTCGTCGCCCTGCCTCGAGCCGGACGCGGCCGGCCCGGCTATCCCAGGTCGGAGATGGCCGCCACCGGGCCGCCGCCCGAGGGGCCCTGGTGGACGGCGGCCACCGAGACGAAGACCGCCGGGTCTCCCGTGACCGAGGCCGCCACCCCGCCGACCGCGGCCTTGATCTGCCGGTGCCAGTGCACGTCGGAGTCGTCCAGCATGATGTTGCGCCGTCCGCGCACCCGTCCTGACGGGTCGGCCTCGCACTTCATGAACACGTTCACCAGCCGGCCGCCGAGGTCCGAGGGGTGCGGGCGCTCCGGCAGCGGCAGGCCGGAGTCCCTGATGGCCTCCCAGATGCCGTCGGCGTCGAGGGCGTCCTTCATGACGCTGTGGCCGATGCGGTAGCGGCCGCCGATGCCGCGTACGTTGCCCACCAGCACGATCTGCGCCCGGTCCAGCTCCACCCCCGACGAGCACGAGGCCACGGACGAGTACAGCGACAGGTCCTTGTGGATCTGGTCGGCGCGCGGCATGTCGATCTCGCCCAGCGCGACGGCGATGCCGAGGGCGGTGGTGGAGTTGGACAGGTCCATGGAGGGACCGGTCTCCTCGATGGCGGTGTCCTGGCCGCGGCTCTTGGCATCGGTGATGGTGGCCAGGGTGAGCAGCGGCGTCTTGGTCTGTACGTAGTGGACGTCGCGCGGGTCGTCGATGCCCGCGATCTTCATGGCCTCGCGTACGCCTGCCGCGACCTTCTCCACCATGGCGGGCCTGCCGATGTCCTCGGGCAGGATCACCTCGCTCATCGCCACGCCCACCGACAGCCGCGGCTCGTCGGAGGCGGGAGCGTCGGCCGTGGTGGCGAAGACGGTGGCGTGCGGGCTGAGAATGCCGTCGGTGCCGCCCGACCACACCAAGGGCACGCTGTCCGGGGACGGATGCCCGTGCTCGGCCAGCACCTCGCGGAAGGCTCGGTCGGCGAGGATACGCGTGTAGTCGTTCACGCCGCCGTTGCCCTCGGTCTTGCCGATGACGGCGAGCACCCGGTGTGCCTCGATCACCCCGTCGGCGATGAGCCGTGACAGGCCGGAGGCGTCGGTGACGCTCTCGATCGGCACCTTGCGCACGTCAATCGGGTCCGGCATGTGACGCCTCCTTCTCCGCTACCCGTCCCGCTTGGCGACGCTAGCCGAGGTGGTCGGCGGGACACATGTCAATGTCTGCCCACGAACGCCGCCGACGATGTCAAGGTGCGCTCAGCGCCACCGCGGGGCGGCCGGTATGGTCCTCGTTGTGATTCGCGAAGCACACGTCAACGGGATCAAGCTCGTCTATCGCGAGGAAGGCGACCCCGCCTCTCCCCCACTCGTCCTGATCCACGGCCGGACCGCCGATCACAACGACTGGAACGGCATCACCCAGCACTTCGCGGCCCGCTACCGCGTGCTCGCCCTCGACCTGCGCGGGCACGGGGCGAGCGACCATCCCGGTTCGTACGAGCTGGGCGAGATGGCGGCGGACGTCGTCGCGCTCCTCGACCATCTGGGCATCGAGCGGGCCACGGTGATCGGGCACTCGCTGGGCGGCGTGGTGGCGTACCGGATGGCGATGGACCATCCGGAGCGCGTCGAGCGGCTGGTGCTCGAGGACGCGCCGCCGCCGCTCCCGTTCGAGAACCGCCCGCCGATCGTGGAGGACGACTCCGCCACGTTCGACTGGCGGATGATGCACCAGACCGAGCGGCAGCTGACCGACCCCGACCCCGCCCTACTGGAAAGGCTCGGGAAGATCACGGCGCCCACGCTGGTGCTGTCGGGCGGGGAGCTGAGCCATGTCGGCACCGAGGCGGTGGCCGAGCGGATCCCGGGCGCGCGGCTGGTCACGATCGAGGTCGGCCACCTCATCCATGTGACCGCCCGGGGGCCGTTCCTGGAGGCCGTGGACGCCTTCCTGAACGGCTGAGCCGCCCGAGCTCATCGGGCCGTAACCTTGGTGTCACGTTTCCGGGCCAGGGTAGTGGCGTGTTTGACATGCACGTACACCAGCGCCTGAAGAGGCTGAGGCTGATGGCCCCCTCCATCGGCCAGTGCGCCGTCGGTGCCGCGATCGCCTGGCTCGTGGCCAAGGATCTGCTCGGCCACAGCCGCCCGTTCTTCGCGCCCATCGCGGTCGTGGTCTGCATCGGCGTGGGGCTGGGGCAGCGGCTGCGGCGGGTGGTGGAGCTGGTCGCGGGGGTCAGCGTCGGCATCGGCGTCGGGGACCTGCTGGTGTCCTGGATCGGCTCGGGCGCGTGGCAGATCGCGCTCGTGGTGGCGATCGCGATGGCCACGGCGGTGCTGCTGGACCGCGGCTCGGTGATCGTCCTGCAGGCGGGCTCCTCGGCCGTGCTCGTCGCGACCCTCCTGCCGCCGAGCGGCGCCGGCGGGTTCGCCAGGATGGTCGACGCGCTGGTCGGCGGCCTCGTGGGGCTCGCGGCGGTGGCCCTGCTGCCCGCCAGCCCGTCCGCGCTCGCCAAGCGGCACGCCAGAGGAATGTTCAGCACACTGGCCGACTCGCTGCGGCAGATCGCCGAGGCCATCGAGCAGCGCGACGCGCGCCTGGCCGGCGAGGCGCTGGAGGAGGCGCGGAGCAGCCAGAAGAAGGTGGAGGAGTTCCTGCAGGCGCTGGAGACGAGCAAGGAGATCGCCACCATCTCGCCGCTGCACCGCCACCGCCGCCCCACCCTCGAGGGGTACGAGAAAGCGGCCGTGCCGCTCGATCACGCGCTCAGGAACACCAGGGTGCTGGCCAGGCGGGCCATCGTGGCGCTCGACGGCGGCAGCCCGCTCCCGCCGTGGCTGCCCGGCGCGCTACGCGATCTGGCGGACGCCGCTCTCCTGCTGCGGGACGAGCTGGCCGCCGAACGACCGCCGGACAAGGTCACCAAGGCGGTCCTGGAGGTGGCCTCCCGTCAGAGGTCGGAGCGGTGGGGCTTCTCGGCGGACGTGATGATCGCCCAGCTGCGGTCCATCATCGTGGACCTGCTCCAGGCGACCGGCACCGAGCGCGAGGAGGCGATGGCGGCCCTGCCGCCACCCGACGTCCCCACCCACGACGCCGACGCCGACGGGAAAGCGCCGCGTTCCGCTCCACCGGGAAACGCTCCGACCAAAAGGGCCTAGATAGGGCGAACGTGACCTCAATGTCATAAAGATCCGCCAAGGTAGAAGGGTGCGAACCAGGCTCAGCGATCATGTGAAGGAACGACTGGGCACGTTCGGCCTCATGGCACCCTCCATCGCGCAGTGCGCGATCGGCGCCGCACTGGCCTGGATCATCGCCATCGAGCTGCTCGGCCACCCACACCCGCTCTTCGCCCCGATCTCCGTGCTGATCTGCGTGGGCGTCGGGCTCGGGCAGCGGCTGCGCAGGGTGGCCGAACTGGTGATCGGCGTCAGCCTCGGAGTGGGCATCGGCGACCTGCTGGTGTCGTGGATCGGCTCGGGCGCATGGCAGCTCGCGCTCGTGGTGGCGCTGGCGATGACCGTGGCGGTGCTGCTGAACAGCGGGGCGCTGTTCGTCGCGCAGGCCGGCTCGTCGGCCGTGCTGGTGGCCGCCCTGGTGCCCGGCGACGGGGGCGGGGGCCTGGACCGGATGGTCGACGCGCTCACCGGGGGCGTCGTCGGGATCCTGGCGGTGGCGCTGCTGCCCGCCAGCCCGTTCACGATCGCGGCCAAGCACCTGTCGGGGGTGCTCGACGCGCTGTCCACGGTGCTGGAGCGGGCCGCGGAGGCGATCGAGAAGCGGGACGTGGACCTGGCGGCCGAGGCGCTGGAGGAGGCGCGCACCACGCAGGACGCGGTCCACGAGTACGAGCAGGCGCTGGAGACCGCCAAGGAGATCACGCTCATCTCGCCGCTGCACTGGCACCGCAAGACCAGCCTGGCACGGTACGAGACCGCGGCCGTGCCGGTGGACCTGGCGCTGCGGAACGCGCGGGTCCTGGCCAGGCGCACCCTCGCGGCGCTCGGCGAGGCCAGCCCGCCGCCCCCAGCCCTGGCGGAGGCGCTGCGCGAGGTCTCGGAGGCGGCGCTGCTGCTGCAACTGGAGCTCGGGGCGGGCCGCGAACCGACGCTGGCCCGGCAGGCGCTGCTCGCCGTCGCGGCCCGGGAACGGCCCGACGGGCTCGGCTTCTCGGCGCACGTGATCATCGCGCAGTTGCGTTCGGTGGTCGTGGACCTGCTGCAGGCGACGGGGATGGAGCACGAGGCCGCCACGGACACGCTGACGCCGCTGGACGCGGCGAGCAACGAGGGCTCACGTAGCTGAGGTGCGCGCCGGTCAGGACGGCGTCGTGAAGGTACGCAGGACGTCCGCGATCTCGTCCACCTCAGTGAGCTTGCCGGATGCGACGGCGATGACGAGGTCGTAGGCAGAGTCGTCGACCGGATCGAGCTCGATCCCGTTCTTGGCGAGAAAGACATACGTCGTCAGCCACCCTGCCCGTTTGTTCCCATCAACGAGAGGGTGATTGGTGACGATCGAATGGAGCAGGGCCGCGGCTTTCACGAACACATCGGGATAGGCGTCGTGGCCGAACAGAGACGTCTGCGGCCGCAGGAGCGCCGCCTCGAGAAGCCCGAGATCGCGCATCTGGATGGGGCCGCCCACGGCAGTGCGGGCGATGCGCAGCCCCTGCTCGAGAGTGACATAACGGGTCACTCGCCTAGCCTCCGCAACAGGTCGGCGAAGCGCCGAGCGCCCTTCTCCGCGAGCGCGTCGGTGACTTCGTCGTCGGAGACGTGCTCGAGGTAATAGTCGATCGCGTGCAGGGCCACCTGCTGCATGCTGCGCCCCTCGAACTCGGCACGCTTACGGAGGGCCTCGGTCTGCTCGTCGGTCAAGCGAAGGGTCATAGCCATACCCCCCATCGTAGGTTGAAGGTGGTATCACCGGGATACCACCGCTAGCAGTTTACCCTTCGTTACTCTCCGTTGGCATCGAATTCGGCGATGGCGGCCCGGGACCAGCTGCGCGCGCTCAGCCTGCCGACGGCGAGGACCGTGGAGGTGCCAGGGATGTGGGTCATGGCCTCGATGGACCCGTACTGCTTGCGTGACGCCTTGGCATCCACCTTCATCCGCGGCAGGCGGGTCGCGGCGCCGTCGGGGGCGAGGCGCCAGGTGTTGCCGAGGCCCGGACCGCTCGAGCCGAGCAGGACGCCGCCGGAGCCGTCCTGGGCGAGTTTCGGGCAGCAGATCGGCGGGGTGGGCACCGGGTGGCGGTTCCAGGTGGAGCCGTTCCAGCGCAGCACGATCGGCGGCGGGTCGGCGGGGTCGGGGCCGCCCTCCCCGTGGTTGAACGTGTGCTCGCCCACCGCCCACGCCTCCTTCGCTGACAGGGCCACGACGTCGGTGAGGAAGGCGTCCTCCTCGGGCGGCGCGGGATCGGGGAAGCGGTAGGCGGGGGTGGGGACCAGGCGCCAGGCGCGGCCGTTCCAGTGCATGGCGGCCGGCTGGGTGAGCGGGCCCGGTGTCGTGCTCGATGTCCGGTGGCCGACCGCCCACATGTCGTCAGGCGCGGTGGCGTCCAGGGCACTGGCCTGGGCGGGGAGCGTGACGGTTCGCCAGCGCGCGCCGTCCCAGTGGCCCGCCCTGCGCTCCTCGGCGATGACCCAGACGTCGTCGGGCGAGAACACCTGCGCGTCACTCACGTGCCACTGGTAGGGCGGCAGCGGGCGCCAGCCCGTGCCGTCCCGGCGGAACACGCGCGTGCCCTGGTCGTCCGACCGGAACAACCACAGGCCGCCGGGGCCCGACGCGCCAAGACGGAGATCCCCGATCACCTCCACGTCGCCGAGGCCGTCGGGCAGCGGGACCGGTCGCCAGGTGCTGCCGTCGTAGCCGAGCAGGAACGCCTTGCCGTCCCGCACCCCGATCGCCCACGCGTCGCGGGGGCCGGTGGCGACGACGTCCCAGAGCTCGCCGCCGGGCTCCGCGCCGACGTAGGCGTAACGCCAGCCGCCGGGCGCCGCGGGCGGGACGGCGGGGCTCTCCCCCGTCGCGGGCGTGGGGGCGGCCTGAGAGGTGGTGGGTACGGCGGGCGGCTGGACCCCGTGGTCGCGCGCCGGGGCCTGGCAGGCGGCGGTGAGCCCGAGCAGGAGGGCCATCGCGACATGCCGGCGTCTCATCCCGCCAGGCATACCACGAAATACCCGTTTCTATGCGGGTGTCAGCGCGGGACGAGATGGAAGAACGACCCGTCCATCGGCCCGAGGTCGACGTGGGAGATCTCGTCCAGCCTGGCCGCCGCCTCCTCCGGCAGGTCCAGGTCGAACGCCGCCAGGTTCTCCCGCAGCTGCTCCACCGATCGCGGCCCGATCAGCACCGAGGTCACCCCGGGATGCCGCGCCGCCCAGGCCAGGGCCACCCCGGCCGGTGCGGCGCCGAGCCCGGCCGCGACCTCGGCCAGTCCTTCGGCGATGTCCAGGTTGCGGTCGTTGAGCAGCGAGCGGGCCCAGCGGTTCGCGCCGGGCATGGACGAGCCGAGCAGCTTGCCCATGCGGCTGTCCGGGTCGAGGGGACGGCCGGGCCTGTAGCGGCCGGTCAGCACGCCGCCGCCGAGGGTGCCGTACACGACCGTGCCGATGCCGTGCCGCCCGCACGCCGGCAGGATCTCCGCCTCGATCACCCGCTGGATCAGCGAGTACTGCGGCTGCAGGCTGACGAACGGGGTGCCGCCCACCCGGGCGGCGGCCCACTGCGACTCGACGAGCTGGGCCGCGGTGAAGTTGGAGCAACCGAGATAGCGGACCTTGCCCGCCTTGACGAACCCGTCCAGCGTGGCCATCGTCTCCTCGATCGGAGTCGCCGGGTCCCACTGGTGGCACTGGTAGAGGTCGATGTAGTCGGTGCCGAGCCGGCGCAGGCTGGCGTCGAGCGCCCTGGTGAGGTGGCGCCGCGACAGGCCGCGCCCCTCCGTGCCCACCGGCATGGCGCCCTTGGTGGCCAGCACGACCCACTCGCGCCTGCCCTTCAGCGCGCGGCCGACGATCTCCTCGGTCTCGCCCCGGTGGTAGAGGTCGGCGGTGTCGATGAAATTGCCGCCCGCTTCGAGGAAGGCGTCGATGATCCGGCCCGCCTCGGCCTCGTCGCCGGCGGCCAGGCCGTTCTCGGTGCCGAAGTTCATGGTGCCCAGGCAGGCCCTGGAGACGCGCAGGCCGGAACGGCCCAGGTTCAGATGATCCAATGGGAGTCCCCTATAATCGGAATGCGTGTTCCGGATGCGTTCTCGACCATACGGAACATTCGTTCCGGTTGTCAACGGGAAGGGGCTCTCCTTGATGCGTGCGGACGCGCAACGCAATCGTGCCCGGGTGCTGGAGGCCGCCGAAGTGGTGCTGGCCAGGGACGGGCTGTCCGCCTCGATGCGCGAGATCGCCGCGCTGGCCGGGGTGGGGGTCGGTACGATCTACCGCCAGTTCCCCGCCAAGGAGGACCTCTACCAGGCGATCGTCGTCGACAGGATGCGGCGGCTGGCGGCGCTGGCCGATGAACTGGCCTCCGCCTCTGACCCCGGAGCTGCCTTCTTCGCGTACTTCACGACGATCGTGGAGGACTCGACCGTCAAGAAGGTGCTCGTGGATGCCCTGGCCGCCGCGGGGATCGACGCCAAGGCCGGGACGCCCGACATCCGGGGGTCCATCGAGACGCTGCTGGTGCGTGCGCAGGAGGCGGGGGCGGTACGGGGGGATGTGGGGATGGCGGAGCTGCTCGCCCTGCTGAGTGCCGCCTGTCTGGCGGCGCAGCATCACGGATGGGACGAGAGCCTGCGTACCAGGACGCTCGCCATCGTCTTCGACGGCCTGCGCCCGTCGACTTAGAGGTCAGGCCGAGAGGTGTTTGAGGCGGGTCACCGCCTCGTCGATGACCTCGTCCTTCTTGCAGAAGGCGAACCGGACGAAGTGGCGGCCGCGTTCGGCGTGGTCGTAGAAGACCTGGGTCGGGATGGCCACCACCCCGGCGAGCTCGGGGAGGCGGCGCGTGAGCTCGAGGCCGTCCGAGAAGCCCAGGGGGCGGATGTCCGTCTGGACGAAGTACGTGCCGGACGGCCGCAGGACAGAGAAACCGGCGGCCGCGAGTCCCTCCATGAGGCGGTCGCGCTTGTCCTGGAGCCCCGCGCGCAGGGCGGAGACCCACTCCAGCTCGTTGCGCAGCCCGTACGCCACCGCCAGCTGCCACGGCGCGCCCGCCGTGAACGTGAGGAACTGCTTGACCGTCTGCACCGCCGCGACCAGGGCGGGAGGGGCGCACACCCAGCCGGTCTTCCAGCCGGTGACCGAGAACGTCTTGCCCGCGGAGGAGATCATCACCGTGCGCTCGCGCATGCCGGGCAGCGTGGCCAGCGGGATGTGCTCGACCCCGTCGAACGTCAGGTGCTCGTACACCTCGTCCGTCACCGCGACCAGGTCGCGTTCCTGGCAGAGCGTGGCGATGACCTCCAGCTCGGCCCGGGTGAACACGGTCCCGGTGGGGTTGTGCGGCGAGTTGACGAGGATGGCGCGGGTGCGGGGCGTGACCGCGGCGCGCAGCTCGTCCGGGTCGAACGTGAAGCGGCCCTCCACCGGCCGCATCGTCACCGCCACCAGCCGCGCCTGGGCGAGCGCGATCGACGCCGCGTAGGAGTCGTAGTACGGCTCGAAGGCGATCACCTCGTCCCCCGGCTCGCACAGGGCGAGCACGGCCGCCGCGATGGCCTCCGTGGCCCCCACCGTGATCAGGATCTCGCCCGCCGGATCGTACGAGAGGCCGTAGTGGGCCGCGCGGTGCTCCGAGACGGCCCGGCGCAGCTCCGGCGTGCCCGGCCCCGGCGGGTACTGGTTCGCGCCCGAGTTGATCGCCTGGACCGCGCGGTCGAGCATCGCCGCGGGCCCGTCGGTGTCGGGGAAGCCCTGACCGAGGTTGATCGATCCGGTCTCGACGGCGAGCGCGCTCATCTCCGCGAAAATCGTCGTGCCGAAGGCGCGCATCCTGGCAACAAGTGGTTCGGTCACAACGCCACACTATTAGTCTCATCCCATGATCACCCGGGTCGTGCTCGCCCTTGCCCTGACCGTCCCTCCCGTCATGACCCCGAGCGACGCCGGCGCGTCCCCGTGTCCGGTCGCCGTACCGGAGCGGACGGCCTGCGGTTTCCTGGAGGTCCCGGAGCGCAGGGACGCGCCCGGGCGGACGATCAAGGTGGGGTACGCGGTCCACACCTCGACCGCCAAGAACCGCAGACCGGACCCCGTCGTGTACATGAGCGGCGGCCCGGCGTCGGCGTCCATGCAGCTCACCGGGTTCCTGAGCCAGATGTTCCCCGACCGCGACGTGGTGGCGGTCGAGCAGCGCGGCAACAGGTACTCCCAGCCGGTCCTGGGCTGCCCCGAGACGGCCGAGGCGCTGCTCGGGCAGCTCAGGCGGCCGACCGCCGACGCCGCGGCGGCCGCGGGACAGTGCCGGGCGAGGCTGCAGGAGCAGGGCGTCGACCTGCGGGGATACAACACCAAGGAGATCGCGGCCGACGTCGTCGCGTTACGTCAGAAGCTCGGGTACGAGTCCTGGAACCTGTTCGGCGTCAGCTACTCCACCCGGGTCATGGTGGACGTGGCCGCCGCCGACCCCAAGGGGACGCGGTCGGTGGTACTGGACTCGTACCTGCCGGAGAGCGTCAACTGGTACGACGACGCCGCCAGGAACCTGGCGGATTCGGCGACCAGGCTCGGCATTAAAGACGCGTTCGACGCCGCGGTCGCCCGGCTGAACGCGAAACCCGCCCAGGTGACCACCACCGACCCGATCCTCGGCAGGGCGTTCCAGGCACGGATCAGCGGCGACGACCTGGCCACGATCATGGCCGAGGCGCTGCACGAGGCGGACGTGGCGGCGGTCGCGCCCGCGATGGTCGGCGCGCTCGCCGAGGGCCACGACGAGCTGCTGCAGCCGCTGGCCGACGCCGTGGGCGGGGGGCTGGTGTCGCACGAGTTCGGGCTGTATCACGCGGTGCAGTGCCAGGACGAGGTCCCGTTCAACACATTCACCCCTAAGCCCCGACTTTTCACAGTAAATGTGGACAAGGCGGTGTGTGATGCCTGGCAGCTCCCCAAAGCCCAGCCCGTCAACGCCACCACCAAGGCCCCGGTGTACGTGGTGGGCGGGCAGTACGACCCGACCACCCCGGCCAGGACCAGCAAGCCCGCCGCGGAGGCCCTCCCCGACGCCCGTTTCGAGGAGTTCCCCGGCGCCTCCCACGCCGTCTTCCTGAGCAGCGCCTGCGGCCGGCGCAAGATCCTCGAGTTCGTGAACGACCCGGCGAAGCCCACGGCCTCCCCCTGCCGCGACGACGACACCGCCGCCGTACGGCCGGGCGACCTGCACGTGACCGGGGCCCCGTACCAGATCTCGAAGTCCCCGTGGCTGGCCGCGCCCTTCGCCCTGTTCGCGCTCGTCTCCCTGATCCAGCTGGTCGCGGGCGCGCTCAAGGGCAGGGCGCTGGGGGCCTTCGGCGGGCTGTCGGGCGTGGCGTTCGCCGGGCTGGTCGGCCAGTCCGTCTACGCCCTGGCCGGCAGGAACGAGACCGCGCTGGCCGTCGGCGTGCCCAGCGTGGTCACCGTCTACACCTGGATCGCCGCCGCCTCGGCCGTGCTGACCGCCGCGGCGCTCCTTCGCCACCGCCGGTGGCCGCAGATCGCGGCGGCCGTCATCGGCGCCGGATTCCTCGTATGGTGGTTCACCTGGTTCCTGTGACGCGCATCCGTGAGCTCGACGCCCTACGCGGCTTCGCGGTGGGTGGGATCATGCTGGTCAACACGTGGCAGCACACCGACAAGGGTGCGCGCAACGCGGTCGACTGGACCATCGACGCCCTGTTCCAGAGCCGGTTCTACCCGATCTTCTCGCTGCTGTTCGGCGTCAGCTTCGTGCTGTTTCTGCGCGGCAACAGCCGCTGGGCGCTGCTGAGCAGGCTGTTCTGGCTGTTCTGTTTCGGGATGGCGCAGCACCTGTTCTACGAGGGCGAGGTGCTGACCGACTACGCCGTCTATGGCGCGGCGGTGCTGCTGCCCGCCTCCTTCCTGTCCGGCGGTCTGCCGGTGCTGCTGCTGGGGCTGGCGGCGATGGTCTGGGGGCTTCAGGTGGGCGCCGGGCCGTACCTGATCCCCGGCCTGTTCCTGGTCGGCATGGGGCTGTGCCGGCTGCGTCCGCCCCGGTGGCTGCTGCTGCCGTCGTTCGCGGTCACGGCGCTGGCCGCCGTGCTGCTGACGGCCGCCTGGGCGAGCGTGCGCACCCAGGCGGGCGGGCACACGAGCGCGCAGGCCTGGATCCTCTACAGCGTGGCCGCGCTGGCGGCCGCGGCGGCGTACTCGCTGGGACTGCTGCTCATCCTGCGGCCCCAGCTGCAGGCACGGCCGCAGGCACGGCTGTCGGCACGACTGTCGGCGGTGCTGGAGCCGCTGGGCAGGATGGCGCTGACCAACTACGTCTCGGGCACCGCGGTGATCGTCCTGGCGCTGCCGCTGCTGAACGCCGACCCGACCCGCTGGTCGGTGGTGGCGCTGGCGGCGCTGACGGTGGCCGCGCAGGTGCTGTTCAGCAGGTGGTGGCTGAGCAGGTTCAGGTACGGCCCCCTCGAATGGATCTGGCGATGCCTGACCTGGTTTCGACCGGTGCCCAACCGGCTAGAGTCGGTCCGTGACCACAATCGCCCTCTGCCAGATCCCGGTCTCACCTGATCCCGCCACGAACCTCATGCGGGCCACGGAGGCGCTCGCCAGAGCCGAGGGGGCCGACTTGGCGATCTTCCCCGAGGCCACGCTCACCCGCTACGGCAGGCGCATCACCGACCTGGCCGAGCCGCTGGACGGCCCGTTCGTGTCCGGCCTGGCGCAGGCGGCCAAGCAGCACGGGCTGTCGGTGATCGCCGGGGTCTTCGAGCCGGGCGAGGGCCGGGTGCACAACACGGCCGTGGCCATCGACGCGCAGGGCGCGGTGCGGGCGGCGTACCGGAAGATCCACCTGTTCGACTCGTTCGGCGCGAAGGAGTCCGACCTGGTCGCGCCCGGCGCGGAGCCGACCGTGGTCGAGCTCGCCGGGCTCAGGGTCGGCCTCATCACCTGCTACGACGTGCGCTTCCCCGAGCTGGCCAGGGCGCTGGTGGACAAGGGCGCCGAGCTGTTCGCGGTGATCGCCGCCTGGGGCTCGGGGCCGCTCAAGGAGGACCACTGGGTCACCCTGGTCAGGGCCCGCGCGCTGGAGAACACCATGTGGACCGCGGCGGTCGGCCAGGCGCCCAACCCGGCCGAGTCGTCCGACGGTTACGGCGTGGGCCGCAGCATGCTGGTCGATCCGCTGGGCGTGGTCCGCGCCGACCTGGGCACGGCGGCCGGCGTCCAGGTAGTACGCGTGGACCACGAATGGACGTCCACCGCCAGAACAACCCTGCCATGCCTCGAACACCGGGTCCTCTGAGGTTCAACCAATCGTAAAGTAGTACCGTGAGCGGAACGCAGATGCAGAAGGTTGTCCCGCCGCGTCTGCTCGTGCCATATCTGTCGGGCAAGCGCACGGTCATCTCGGGTTACGTCTACCGCGTCCAGGACTGCGTCAGACTGACCACGCCCGAGTCGCTCTATTTCGGGCTCGACCTGTCGTTCGACGGGTCGGAGCTGTTCGCCGAGGTGCCCGAGCTCTACGTCATGCGCTGGTACGCGCGCGACGTCGACACGTACGCGGTGCCGTACGGGCCGCACATGGGTGGCGACTGGAGCGACACGCCGCCGTTCGCGGGCAACGGGTTCACGACGTCGTCGGATCACGTGGTGCCGCAGTTCCACACCGTTCCGATGCCGATCCCGGCCGGGGCGGAGATCGTGCACGTCACCGCCGACGGCGAACGGCCCTTCGCCGAGTACGACGGCCTGACCTGGCGGCGTGCCGCATGAGTGAAACGATCACGCCGGTGGCGTCCGGCTTCGTGGCCCGCTTCGGCGATCGCACGCTGCCCGCCGCCCTGGGCCCCGACAGCGACCAGGTGGTGCTGTTCAGCGAGACCGAGCTGGAGGGGTTCGAGCCCGCGTCGGGCTACTGGCGGCGGGTGGTGGCCAAGTCGCAGGTCGAGTGGCTGGTGCTGATCCGCACGGTGGGGGCGTTCGGCGGCGAGCCCTGCATCGTGCTGGACGAGGACGACGACGGGCTGCACATCGCCTACACGGGCCACAGCGGGATGAAGGCGGAGGCACTGGGCTACTGGATGGTCGACCACGGCGCCTACGAGGTCGTGGTCCCCCGCGAGGAGGTCTTCTCGATCCGCGTCGAACGGATTCCGGTCCCGTAAGTCAACCGGCCGCCGTTCCGGGTGTCTCTATGGCGTGACCGAAACAGCGACCATGGCGCAGCCGTCGTTCGCCGATCTGTTCGCGGCCCAGTACCACTCCCTGGTACGCCTGGCCGGGCTGCTCGGCGCGGACGACCCCGAGGACATCGCCCAGGAGGCGTTCGCCCGGCTGCACACCAGGCGCCTGCGCGACGACGGGGCGGCCCTGTCGTACCTGCGCGCGACCGTCTGCAACCTCACCCGTAACCGCCTGCGACATCTCAGGCTCGTACGACTGCGCCGCCCCGACCCGCCCGAACCGGCCCGCAGCAGCGAACACGCGGTCATCGTCTCCGAGGAGCACCGCGAACTGCTGGCCGCCGTGGACCGCCTGCCGCGCCGCCAGCGCGAGGCCCTCGTCCTGCGTTACTGGCTGGACCTGTCGGAACGCGAGATCGCCGAGGCCATGGGCGTGTCGCCCGGATCGGTGAAGACCCACGCGAGCAGGGCGCTGGCCGCCCTGGGCAAGGCGTTGACGGAGGAGGACGCGTGAACGACCTGGAAGAGCGCCTGCGATCCGCGCTGGACGCCCGCGCCCGGACCTTCGAGGCCAGTCCGCACGCCTGGGCCCGCGTGCAGAGCCGCAGGCCGCGCCGCTCCCCCGTCCGGTGGATGCTGGCCGCGCTGCCGGCGGCGCTGCTGGCCGCGTTCGTTCCCGTCCTGCTCAACGGGGGCCTGGGCAGGAACACCGCGACCGATCCCGAGGAGGTCTACCGGCAGCTCATGCACGACAGGACGCCCGCCGGTGAGCAGGTGACGGTGGACAACCCGGCCGAGGGCAAGCCGCTGCGGCTCTGGTTCGCCAAGGGCGGCATGGGCCAGCCCGAGCTCTGTTACGTCACCGAGCGTGCGGCCGCGGATCCGTACGGGTCCTGCGGCGGGATGCAGAACGCGAGCATCTCGTGGACAGGCTGGTTCGAGGGCAGCACGGCGAAAGACGGAGCGACCAGGGCCATGGACTACGGCGCGGCCCGCCAGGACGTCACGGCCGTCCGCGCGGTGACCAAGAGCGGCGCGAAGATCCCGGCCACGCTGCTGCGCCCCGAGGGTGCGCCGTTCCAGATCTGGACGGTCACGTACGCCACCCAGGACCCTGTCTCCAAGGTGGTGTTCAGCAGGCCGGGCCGCGCCGACTACGACATGCCGCGCCGCATGCTCACCCGGGGGCTGACCGACGCCGATCAGCGGCAAGGCAAGCCCGTCGAACTGGGGAGCGGCGTCACCGTGGCGCCTTACAAGGACAAGATCGGCCGCGTGCTGGTCTGGCTGCGCCAGGGCGTGGACATCTCCAGAATGAGTTTGGAGCCCAAGTATCTGTTCAAGGACGCGCCGGTGAGCTATTCCCCCGCGGACGACCAGGGCGTGGGCGCCGCAAGAAACGACGTCGCCAGGCTGCGGATGGTGGTCTCCGGGCAGAGCGAGGTCACCGTGGACACCAGACCCGACCCGTGGAACCTCGGCCTCAGGCTGTTCACCATGAGGACGCGAACGAGCGCGGACACGCCTTACACCCTGGTCGCCTACGACGCGACGGGGAAGGAGATCTGGCGCAGGGACTGGTCCCCGCGACAAGATGAGCCGAAGTACGGCGATCAGGTCGGCGGCACGATCTTCCTTCCCGGCACGGAGGACTTCGGCTACGGCCCTGTCCGCGTCTGGTTCGTCAGGTCGAAGGGGGAGGACGCCGGACAGATCATGTTCTGCAACTCCGGCGGTGTCGGCTTCGACGGACGCAAGGGCGGCGGCTGCGGCACCGCCTCCTTCAACGACCCGAACAGCTTCACCAGCGCTTCCGCGAACAGTTTCCTCCCCGAACCGGGCACGACCGTCTCCTATGGCACGGCCCTGCCCGAATGGGAGTCGGTTGACGCGGTGCTCAGGGACGGGCGGCGCATCCACGGCGCGTTCGTGTCCGCCCCCGGCGCCCCCGCCCGTGTCTGGTACGTCAAGTACCCGTACGGCACCGACATCGCCGCCCACGTCGTCAAGGTCAAGGGCAGGCGGCTGGAAACCGTCTACCTCACCTCTCACGACTGCTGGGACGTCAAGACCCCGCAGGGGCGCACCCACGCCCTGCCCAGAGGCATCACGGCCGCGCTGGTCATGGAGAACTGCGCCCGGTTCTGGAAGGGGACCAAGGAGTTGCCCGGCGCGTACGAGCCCATCCCCGGCGGGAAGCTGAGCACCATGATCGGGCCCGAGCGGCCGCTGCAGTGGGGGCAGGAGAAGACCGACTGGTACGGCTTCACGCTCCCCGGCACGGCCAAGGTCACCGTCACGCTGAAGGACGGCGGCACCGCCACCGCCGAGACCGTCCCGGACCCGTGGAAGCAGGGCGTGCTGTGGTTCAGCGGGGCTGTCCCTGAGAAGGCGGGCAAGCCTGGGATCACCTGGCCGGGTATGCGGTTCACCGGGTACGACGCCGGCGGCCAGCTGGTGTGGACCTACCGGCCGGGGCGGTTCGACCCCTGAGTGCCGAGGTTGCGGAAGCGGGCTTGGCGGGCCGCGAAACGGTCCGCCGGGCTCGCCTCCAGCAGCCGCGCGGTCTCGTACTCCAGCGCCCGCCCCACCCGCTCGCAGAACTGCCTCGGCTCGTAGGCGGCATCGGGCAGCTCCGGGACGACCCGGTCCACGATGCCGTCCTGCCGCAGGTCGGTGGCGCGGATGCGCTGGGCCTGGGCGATCTCCGGCGCGAAGTCCACCGAGCGGTAGAGGATGGCCGAGGCGCCTTCCGGCGGCAGCGGCGACAGCCAGGCGTGCTGGGCGCAGAGCACCCGGTCGGCGGGGAGCAGCGCCAGGGCGGCGCCGCCGGCGCCCTCGCCGAGCAGCAGGCACACGGTCGGCGCGTCGAGCATGACCAGCTCGGCCAGGCAGCGGGCGATCTCGGCGGCCAGCCCGCCCTCCTCGGCCGCCTTCGACAGGTCGGCCCCGGCCGTGTCGATCACCGTGATCAGCGGCAGGCCCAGCTCGGCCGCCAGCCGCATGCCGCGCCTGGCCACCCTGAGCCCGGCCGGGCCGAGCGGCGAGTTGGCCCGCTGGACCCGCCGGTCCTGGCCGAGCACCACCGCCGGCACCGTGCCGAACCTGGCCAGCGCGAGCAGCAGCCCCGGCTCGTTCTCGCCCTCCCCGCTGCCGCTGAGCGGGGTCACGTCGGTGGCGGCGAGCTTGAGCAGCGCGCGCACGCCGGGCCGGTCGTCGCGGCGGGAGCGGGTGATCGCCTCCCAGGGCTCGACGGGCCGCAGGTCCTCCTCCGGAGGGTCGCCGGCCACGACGCCCGACCTGTCGTCGGCGAGCACGCCGAGCGCCTTGATCGCGATCTCCCGTGCCTCCTCGGCCGGCACCACCGCGTCGAGCAGCCCCTTGCGGTGCAGGTTCTCGGCGACCTGAACGCCTTCGGGGAACGGGTAGCCGTGCAGCGACTCGAACACCCGCGGCCCCAGGAAGCCGATCAGCGCACCGGGCTCGGCCAGCGTGACGTGCCCGAGCGAGCCCCACGACGCGAACACCCCGCCCGTCGTCGGATGCCGCAGGTAGACCAGGTAGGGCAGGCCCTCGGCCCGGTGCGCCTGGATCGCGGCGGCGATCTTCACCATCTGGACGAACGCGAGCGCGCCCTCCTGCATGCGCGTGCCGCCCGACGCGGGCGCGGCCAGCAGCGGCAGCCGCTCGCGGGTGGCCCGCTCGATCGCGGCCGTGAGCCGCTCGGCCGCCGCCACCCCGATCGAGCCCGCCATGAACGAGAACTCGCAGGCCGCGATGGCCACCCTGCGGCCGCCGAGCAGCCCTTCGCCGGTGATGACCGCCTCGTCGTAGCCGGACTTGGCGCGGGCCGCGGCCAGTTCGTCGGCGTAGGAGGAGCCGGGCTGCGCGGGGTCGGCGGGCGGCGCGTCCCACGATTTCCACGACCCCCGGTCGAGGACCGTTTCGATCAGTGTGCGCGCGTCCGGACGGCTCACTATCGCTCCCTAGATGTCAGCCACATTGCAATGTTGACGCATGAAAGCGCCCTCCGGTGCCGTCGAATGCGGATCATCGTTCGCGCCCGTCCGGATGCTCCACCTTGATCACCCGAGCGCCCAGGTCACCGAGCAGCTGCCCGGCGTGCGGCCCGGCCAGGGCCCTGGACAGGTCGGGCACGACGATGTCGCCGAGGGGTCCGAGCAAGATCAACCTCCCGCTTGCGTTCGGGGCGAAAGAACATTCTCTCAGTTGCACGCACCCGGTGGCCTACCCTGGGTCCGGTGAATCACCTGGCCGAGCGCATCATGAGCCTGCGCCCTTCGTGCGGCCCCGTCCGGCTGGTGGCGGTGGACGGTCCGGCGGGGGCGGGCAAGACGACGTTCGCGATCCGGCTGGGTGCGGCGCTGGGCTGCCAGGTGATCCACAGCGACGACTTCCCCGTGCCGTGGGAGGAGGGCCCCGGCGGCTGGTTCCACGCGCTGGAGTCGCAGGTGCTCGTCCCGCTGCGGGACGGTCTGCCTGGAGGTTTTCGCAGGTACGACTGGGTACGCGGCGAATACGCCGAGCGCGTTTCCGTCCCGGTCGCACCAGCCCTGGTCATCGAGGGCGTCGGCACGGCCCGCGCCTCCATCGCCCGTTCGCTGGCTTTCACCGTCTGGCTGGAGGCTCCTCGGGAGCTGCGGTTCGCCCGGGTCATGGAGCGGGACGGGGCCGAGCTGGAGCCGCGGTGGCGGGAGTGGTTCGCGGCGGAGGAGGAGTGGTTCGCCGATGACCGGACCCGGGAGCGGGCCGACCTGGTCGTCCCCACCGATGAGCGACTCAGAGATGCGCGACGTCGTTGAACCGGACGAGCCCGGAACGGTCCCAGACGGACACGGAGCCGTTCAGCACCGGCGCGAAGTCCAGCACGGCGGCCAGCTCCGCGTCAGGGCCGCCCCCGATGACATGGCGCAGCCCCAGCACCACCGAGTCGTGGGCGACGATCAGCACCCGCCGCCCCGCCGCGTGCTCGCGCAGGTCGGCGAGGAGGTCGCGGAGCCTGGCCACGACGTCGTCCAGGGACTCGCCGCCGGGCGGCCGGAAGGCGTAGGGCCCCTCGGCCTCCCGCCGCAACAGCTCCTGGGGGAACCTCTCCCTGATCGCCGCCAGGTTGTAGTGCGCGAACGCCCCCGCCTCCTGGTCCCTGAGCCGCTCGTCCACGGTCACCGGGAGCGGGCCGGCGCCCCACGCCTCCAGGGCCACCCGCCAGGTGTCGAGCGCCCGCAGGTAGGGCGAGCACCACACCACTTCGGGGGTCTCGGCCGCGGGCATGCCCGCCAGTAACCGGCCGAGCGCCGCGGCCTGCCGCCTGCCCAGCTCCGTCAGCGTGACCTCGTGGTCGCCCGGCTCGTAGAACAGCGGCCGGTCGCCGGCCTGCTGGTGGGCGAGATTGGCCGCGCTCTGTCCGTGTCGCACCGCGATGATCCGCTCCGGGGCCATTCCGCCATCTTGTCACGGACCTGCCCACCGGCTGATCAGCGAGCGGACAGCACCTTTGCGAGCGCCTCGGCGACGTCGGCGGCCGCCTCCGGGGCGGTCATGAGCATCGCCTGGCGGACCCACACGACGGTCCTGGCGGCCTGCTCGGCGGCCGGGCAGGGCTCGGCGCGGGCGCCCTCGGCGGTGAGGGCGGCCATGGTCCCGAGCGGCGGATACCCGGCGTCGAGCGGCACTCCCTCCGCGGCCATGGCGGCGAGCACGAACGCGCGGTCCACGCCGGGGTCGAGGCGGAGCATCAGGAGATGGCGCGAGTCGCGGGTCGTGCCTTCGGGCCGGGGCACCACGCTCACCCCGGGGACGGCGGCCAGCTCGTGTTCGAGAGCGGCGCAGAAGGCGTTCCTGCGGTCGATCTCCTCGTCGAGGCGGTCCAGCCAGGGCAGCAGGAGTGCCGCCTGGATCTCGGTGAGGCGCAGGTTCCAGCCCACGGACGGGTGGCCGTACCAGCGCCCGCCGAGCTCGCGGCCGACGTTGCAGGCCGACCAGACGCGACCGTGCACGGCCTCGTCGCGGCAGACGATCAGACCGCCCTCGCCCGCGGTCATCGCCTTGCTGGACTGGAAGCTGTAGACGCCCGCGTCGCCCAGGCCGCCGACGGGCCGGTCATGGTACGTGGCGCCGTGCGCCTGGGCGGCGTCCTCGACGACCGCGAGGCCGTGGCGGGCGGCCAGGGCGTTCAGGGGGTCCATGGCGGCCGGGCTGCCCGCCAGGTGCACGGGCATGATCGCGGCCGTCCTGCCGGTCAGGGCGTCCTGTACGGTCTGCGCGGACAGGTGCAGGTCGGCCGGGTCCACGTCGGCGATGACGGGCGTGGCGCCGGTCAGCAGCACGGCGGTGGCCGACGCCACGAACGTGTACGCCGGGACGACCACCTCGTCCCCTCTGCCCACGCCGAGACCGCGCAGCGCGGCGAACAGGCCGAGCGTGGCGTTGCCGACCGCGACGCCGTACGGAACGCCGGAGAGCCGGGCGAACGCGGCGGTCAGGTCCGCGACCACGGAGCCGCCCTGCGTGGCCCCCCAGAGGCCGCTCTCGAGCACCTTGGTGACGAGCTCGCGCTGCGCGGGATCGAGGGGCGGCGGCCAGGAGGGCCAGGGGGCCGACCGGACGGGGATGCCGCCGCGGATGGCGAGTGTCACGGGAGCCGTCCCTTCATGAGGAGCCGTACCCGAGCAGGCGGGCCAGGTTGGCGCCCTGGACGAGGGCGCGGTCGGCGTCGCCGAGCGGGGCCAGGGCGACGCGGCCGTAGCCCGTGCGCAGGTCGAGGAAGCACGCGTCCGAGCCGAACAGCACCCGGTCGGCGCCCGCCAGCGCGGCCAGCCGGGCGATCCACCGGCCGGTCATCTTCGAGCCGCACGTCTCCAGGAACACGTTCGGGTGCTCGGCCACGAGGCGGGCCGCCCGGCCGAAACCGTACGCCCAGAGCCCCGTGTGCCCCATGATCAGCCGCACGTGCGGGTGGCGGGCGGCGACGGCGGCGAACTGGGCGGGATCGCTCCACGGCGAGTCCGTCTGGCCGTGCGCGAGCACCGGCAGGCCGAGCCGCCAGACCGGCTCGTACAGGGGGTCGTCGAGGCGGCACTGGTGCACGTCGGGGTGGAGCTTGACCCCCCACACGCCGTCGCGGGCCAGCGGGGTGCGGTGGTGCGGGTTGTAGACCTGCCACACGCCGAACCGCCCGGGGAAGCGCTCGGCGATCTCGATGGCCAGGTCGTTGCCGCGCACCGCGTCCGGGCCGACGGCGAGCAGGTGGCTGATGCCCATCGCGGTGACGCCGATCCGGTCCATCGCGGCCACGAGGTGCTCGGCGGTGGGATGCGGGATGAGGAAGTCGGGCCAGGTCCCGACGTGGCCGTGGGCGTCGAGGATCACAGCAGCGCCTCCAGCGTCCCGGCGGCGATCCGTTCGACGTCCTCCGGCGGCAGGTCGAGGTGGTCGAGCAGGAAGCGCGGACCGCAGTCGTCGGACACCGGCGCGCCCGTGCCGAACACCAGCCGCTCCGCCCCGAACCGCGCCGCCAGCCACTCGACGCCGCCCTGGGTGTTGACGGCGCCGATCTCGGCCAGGACGTTAGGCGCCTCGGTCATCAGCTCGGCCAGCGCGCGAAGCCTGCGGTAGCCGGGGTTGAGCACCAGGACGGGCAGGCCGGGCAGGCGCTCGGCGAGGTGGCGGAGCTGGGCGGGCGAGGTCTCGTCCAGGTCGATCGCCACGGGCAGGCCGATCTCGGCCAGCCAGCGCACGGCGGTCGGTCCCGTGAGGTCGAAGCGGTGGCGCTCGGGGCAGAGCCTGATCATCCGTACGCCCCAGGCCGCCACCGTGTCAGGCCCCTCCGGCTCGCCCCCGGCCCCCGGCACCACCACGGGCACGGGGATCAACCGGGGGTCGCCGAGCGCGAGCAGCGCCTCGTTGCCCGCCCGCGGGTCGGAGTAGAGGCTGAGCGTGTGGGTGACGCAGGCCCGGTCGATGCCCAGCCGGCCCATCTCGTCCCGGGGGTCGTTCGGCAGGTCGTCGAACGGCACGGGACCGATGAGCCGGTGGGCATCGATCACATATTTCGGCACAGACCGAAACTTAATGGGGTCACTGATTGACGGTCAAGGCCGGGCAGCCGGGATCGAGCCTGATCCTGGCCAGGTCCCTGCCCACGAGCGCCCACGCCCGCCAGGAGCCGGGCTCAAAGTGCAGCTGCGGGTTGGTGTACCACTCGTCGCCGAGCCCGGTGGCCAGGAGCTTCGCCTCAGCGCCCAGCTCGTACGCGTTCCCGCCGCCGAAGAACGTGGACGCGAACACCCTGCCCCGGTGCACGGTCAGCTCGCCGTACCCGGAGAGCTTGCCCTGCCGGACCACCTGCCTGGTGGCCAGGTCCATGGCGATCCAGGTGCCCGTGTCGCGCTTGTAGACGCCGTACAGCAGCCCGTCGTGCACCTTGACGTCCTGGAACGTGCGGTGTCCCGGGACCGGGTCCACCTGCCAGAGCACCTTGCGGGCGCGCAGGTCGAAGGCGGCCACGGACGCGGACGTCCTGACCGGCGGGGTCCCGCCGCCGCCGAGCACGTCGCCGCCCAGGTAGACGACTCCGCCCCGGGGGTCGAGCGAGAGGCTCATGAGGCTTTCGTCGGGGATGACGCCCTCGTAGACGTCGATGCGGCCGGTGCGCGGGTCGACCACGGACAGGGCGCCGTTCAGCCTGGCGCCGAGCGGGGCGCTGGCGACCACGAGCTTGTCGGTGACAGGGTCGTACTCGATGTCCCAGGGGCGCTGCTGGCCGTGTCCCAGGTAGCCGACGCTGCGCACCTCGTCCGTGCGCAGGTCGACGGAGACGATCTGACCGCTCGGGTAGACGGCGGCGTAGATCTTGTCGCCCCGCCGTACGAGGTCCTTCGGCTCGCCGGGCATCCGGAACCTGCGCCGCTCGCCCGTACGCAGGTCGCGTACCTCCATGGAGAAGTGGCCACCGATGTAGACGGCGCGGTTCGGCACGAGGAGCATGCTCTGCGGCCGCTCCGGGCCGCTGGGCAGGCCGGCGTCGATCAGGTCGACGAACTCGGACTTCCCGGTACGCAGGTCCAGCCACCACATGCCGCCGCTGCCCGCGAAGCCGAGCAGGGTGTTCTCGTCGAGCTGCTGCAGGCGCCTGGTCTCGTCGCCCGGCGACGGCGGGTCGGCGACCTTCGCGAAGGCGGTGTCGCCCGTCCGGTAGCGGTGGACGGCGCCGTCGGGCCGGGAGGTGGCGTAGACGGTGCCATCGGGGGCCACGGTCGGCATGTCGATCGTGCCGCTCCCGAGGGTCGCGCGGCGCTCGTCCGTGCCGTCCGCGCGCACGTCGATCAGCACGTCGCCGGCGGCGGCCAGCACCCGGTCGCCGTGGACGGTGACGGCGCCGACGCCGGTCGGGGCGCTCGCCAGCTCCTTGACCGTGCCGTCCGCCCGGGTGATCCGGAGGAGTCTGCCCTTGTCGAGCAGCCCCGCGTACACGTAGGTGTCGTCGGCGGCGACCGCCCGCACGTACCGCTCGCCCTGGACCAGCACGCCGAAGTCGCGCACCGCGCCGGTGGCCGGGACGTACTCACGGACCTTGCCGTCCGGGTAGGTGCCCGCGTAGATCGTGCCGTCGGGCGCGGCGGCGAGGCTCCAGATGAAGCCGCCGTTCTTCCCGAACGACGCCAGACGCTCCACGGCGCCCGTGGCCGGGTCGAAGCGGTAGAGGTCGGGCACCGGATAGGTGCCGACATAGATCTTGCCGCCGGACACGGCCGTGGCCCACGCGCCCTCCGGCTCACCGGCGGCCGGGCCGTCGGGCAGGGTGACGCTCCTGACGACCTTCCGGGTGGCGAGGTCGATGTCGGCGAGCACGGGCGGCTTCAGGCCGCGGGTCACCACGTAGGCGTGCCCGTCGTGCACGGCGGCGCCCACGATGGCGCCGGTGACCGACGCCGGGCCGAACCGCTCCACCGCCGGGGCGTCGCATTAGGCCGCCCGGGCGACCGGGCCGGTGAGGAGCGCGGGTAAGAGCGCCGACAGGATGACCAGGACAGAGCGGAGCACAGTCGCACCTCGCGTTCATTGCTGAGCAATTATGGCCCAGACCGTAACTTTATAAGCATGGTTCGTCAATGGCATGATGTGCGGCATGGCGATTGAGGATCGGACCGGTATGCCGTTCGACGCGTGGCGGCTGGTCGGCGAGCTGGAGGTGGCGCTCGACGTGGACGTGCTGTTCGGGGCGTACCCGGACCGCGACGGACCACCCGGCACGCCTGACTTGGTGCTCGGGCTGCTGGGCGGGCACCGGATCCGCGCGGGGGCGGTGGCGAGCCTGCGGGCGGCGCTGTTCGACGTGCGCTCGGGCAACGACGAGCTGCTCGCGCGGGAGGCCCCGCAGGTCGTTCCCGTCGGGGCCGTGGACCTGCGCGACCCGATCGGCGCGGCACGCGAGCTGGACCGGCTGGCCTCGGAAGGCGTCCGGGCCGTCCGGCTGTTCCCCGACGAGCAGGGCGTCGAGGCGGGGTTCCCGTCCGTGCGGCACGTCGCCCGGCAGGCGGCGCGGCTCGGCCTGGTGGTGCTCACCGGTGGCGACGTGCGCAGGTTCTGGCAGCCCTTCGCCGGGCTCGGGGCCAGTGTGGTCTTCCTCGACACGCACTTCTACCACCTGGGCGACTTCCTGGTGGCCGCCGCGGACGAGCCCGGCTTCCACACCTCCACCCGCCTGCTCAACTCCCCCGACGCGCTGGAGCTCGCCACCGCCCAACTCGGCGCCGACCGCCTCCTGTACGGCTCGCGCACCCCGCACTACGAGCCCCTCGTGCCCCTGCTGCGCCTGGCCACCAGCGGGCTGAAGCCGGCGGAGATCGCCGCCGTGGCAGGCGGCAACGCGAAAAGACTTCTGGGGAGGTCCCAACCGTGATCATCGATGTGCACGCCCACTGGGGCCCGTGGTTCTTCACCATGGACGTGGCCGAGGCCAACCTCGCCACCATGGACCGCTACGGCATCGACCGGGCGATCGTCTCCGCCACCGAGGCCGTCATCTACGACGCGCAGGCCGGCAACCGCGCCCTCGCCGCGTACCTGGAGACGCAGGACCGCCTGCTCGGCTACGTCACGGTCAACCCGCGCCGGTTGCGCGAGGCGGAGGCGGACCTGGCGGCGTACCTGCCGGGCGGGCGGTTCGTCGGCGTCAAGATCCACACCGACTACACCGGCTCGCCCGTCGCCTCTCCGCAGCTCCGCGACGCGCTCACGCTGGTCGCCGCGACCGGCCGGCCCGCCCTCGTGCACACCTGGGGCACGTCGGTGCTCGCCCTGGCGGAGGTCTGCCAGGACATCCCGGGCCTGCGGGTGATCGCCGGGCACATGGGCGCCGACGGCTTCCGGCACGCCATCGAGGCCGCGAACGCCTGCGACCGCCTCTACCTGGAGCCCTGCTGGTCGCACGCCCCCGCCGGCCGCATCGCGGAGGTGGTGGCGGGCGTGGACCCGGCGCAGCTGCTGTTCGGCACCGACGCGACGCTGATCGACCCGTCGTCGGCGTTCGGAGCGGTCGCGGCGGCGGGGCTCACCGGCGAGACCGCCGAGCGCGTCGCCTGGCGCAACGCCGCGGCCCTGTTCCGGATCTAGACATTACGGCCTAGTCCGTTATAGCGTGCGGCCAGACTTCACCAAGGGAGCCCGCGCATGATCCCCCGCCGTCGTTTCCTCCAGGCGGCCGCCGCGACCACGGCGGCCGCCACTCTCACCGCCACGCCCGCCCGCGCCGCCACCCGCGCGCAGTCCGAGGGCACGCTCACGGACCTGGGCCCGGCGAGCGTCGCCAGCCCGCTCGGCAACGGCGAGTTCGTCGGCGGCGTGCTCTACGCGGGCTCGCGCGGCCTGTCGCCCAACGTGGTCGGCGCGTACGACCTCGCCCAGGATTCGGTCACGGCCCATTTCGACATCCCGACAGGCGTGGGCATCTGGGCGATGTGCAGGGTCGGCACCGACGTCTACGTCGGCACCCACGCGAGATCCGACCTGTACCGGATCGACACCGTCGCGAACCAGGTCACCAAGGTCGCCGAATACCCCGACCACTACATCTGGACCATGGCCTCCTCCCCTGACGGCAAGGTCTACCTGGGCACGTCCGAGCCGGGCCGCGTCTGGGAGTACGACCCGGCCACGGGCACGAGCCGCGACCTGGGCCAGCCCGCCCCCGGCGAGGCGTACGTCCGCAGCATCCAGGCCGACGACAGGTACGTCTACGCCGGGATCGGCACCCACGCCCACCTCATCGCCATCGACCGCGCGACCGGCGAGAAGCGCGAGCTCCTGCCGCCCGCCGTGGCCGACCGCGACTGGGTCGCCAGCCTGGCCATGTCGGACACCCATCTGGCCGGCGGCATGAACTCGCTGGCCGAGCTGCTCGTGCTGGAGAAGGCCGCGCCGCAGAACCACAAGGTCGTCAAGGCCACCGCCGCGGGCGAGAAGTACATCGTCTCGGTCCTGATCCACGACGGGCACGTCTACTTCGCGGGCCGCCCCTCCGGCACGTTCTACCGCTACAACCTGGCCACGGAGCAGCTGGAGGTGCTCGGCGTCCCGTACTTCGAGGCGGCCACCCACCGCCTGCTGGCCCACGAGGGCCGGATCTACGGCATCCAGGACAGCGCGGTCTTCGTCTACGACCCGGCGACCGGCTCGCTCGACTACGTCAACCTCGTGCAGCGCGGCTTCAGGTCAGCGCCCGAGGAGCCGATGTCCGTGCACTCCGACGGCCGGCGGGTCTACGTCGGCGGCAAGGGCGGCGCCGACATCCACGACGTAGCGACCGGCAAGGTGACCCGGCTGGCCATCGCGGGCGAGCCGAAGACGCTCATCACCGTCGGCGACACCACGTACCTGGGCGTCTACACCCAGGCGGCCCTGTACGCGCACCGCCCCGGCCAGACCGAGGCCAGGCTGATCGCCCGCACGGGCAACCAGCAGGACCGCCCGCGCGACCTCGCCCACGACCCCGCGACAGGCCTGATCGTGATGCCCACCCAGCCGGAGCCCGGCCACATGAACGGCGCGCTCTCGCTCTACTCGCCCGGCACCGGCACGTTCGAGACGTACCGGCCGGTGGTGGAGCGCCAGACGGTCTGCTCTGTCGCAGCCCGGCACGGCGTCGCCTACCTCGGCACCCTGATCCAGGAGGGCCTCGGCCTGCCGCCGGTCACGACGACCGCCCGCCTGGCCGCCTTCGACCTCGTCAGGCGGAAGCTGCTCTGGCAGCTGGAGCCGGTGCCCGGCGCCCGCCAGATCTCCTCGCTCTCCCTCGGCAGGACGGGCACCTTGTACGGCATGGCGAGCACGGGCGAGGTGTTCGAGTTCGACCTGCGGAGCAGGAAGGTCACCAGGACGATCAAGGTGGGGGCGAAGGGCGGCGAGCTGTTCGTGACCGGCCGGGTGGCGTACTGCACGGACGGCGAAGCCATATACAAGATCGACCTGGTCGCGTTCACCGCGAAGCCCATCGTGGAGGGGCTGGCCGGGCAGTGGTTCGGCGGCGAGCCCAAGCTGGCGCTGGATCCCTCCCACCGGGCCCTGTACGCGGTACGCGGCCGCGACCTCGTGCGGGTGGCCATCGCGGGCCGATGACGCGCCCGTAGGGTGGTGTTCGTGACTCCTCCGCTCCCTGAAGGGAGCGGCTTCTCGCTACGCCGCGCGGGCGTCGCGGAGGATCAGCCCGGCCCTCTTGATGTTGCTCGCGCCGACCACGTCGGCATTCGCGCTGTAGCGGCAGCGGACGCAGACGAACTCGGCTTGGGTTTTGCGGTTCTCCCTGGCGACGTGCCCGCATTTCGGGCAGGTGCGGGAAGTGTTGGCGGGGTTCACCAAGATCACGTCGCGACCAGCGCTTTCAGCCTTGTACGCGAGAATCGTCAGGAACACCCCCCAACCCGCGTCGGTAATACTGTCGTTGAGCCCGGACTTGGCTGATCCCCCGTTGGGCGCGAAGGTTCCGTCGCCGTTCGGACGGGGTACCGCCCGCCGGACCATGTTCACGATCTTCAAATCTTCGACCACGATCACGTCACAGGTACGGACCAGGGCGAGCGCCGCCTTGTGGGCGTGATCAGTCCGCTGCCGCGCCACCTTACGATGCAGCCGCCCGATTTTCTGTGCGGTTTTCCGCCGCCTTTTCGATCCGCGCCGAGTGCGCGCGTACGCCTGTTGCGCGGCGGCGAGTTGTTCGCGGGCGGCCTTGCGGTGGCGCGGGTTCGCGATGTGTCCACACGCGTCGGTCACGCCGTCGATCGGCTGGCTGAGCGTGGCGAAATGCGCCACCCCGACATCCAGGCCGACCTCCCGCCCGGTGACGGGCAGATGCGCGGCGGGGACATCGTCGCAGGAGACGATCACATACCAGCGCGAGCCTTCGCGTTTGACCTCGATCTGTTTGACCCTGCCGGTGACCGGCCGGTGCTGATGCACCCGCAGGTGCCCGATGCCGTGCAGGCGGACGAAGGTCGCGGACGGGTGGCAGGGCTGGGAGTCCCAGCGCGCGCCGTCACCTTCGACGAAGGTGACCGTGTCGAACCAGCCCTTGCCCTTGAAGCGGGGGTAGCCCGGCCTCTGGCCCGACCTGACCCGGCGGAAGAAAGCCGCGAAGGACTTGTCCAAGCGCCGCAGCGTCTGCTGCTGGCTGGTGAACGACCAACGCCCCTGCCCGTCGACGTCGTCGGCGCGAATCTCTTTCAGCTGGGCGGACTGCTCACCGTAGCGGATCGACACGCCCCGCTTGGTGTAGGCGGTGCGGCGTTCCTCCAACGCCGCGTTGTACAACTGCCGGTGGTCCTCGACCATCATCGTCAGCATCACGGCCTGCTTGACGGTCGGGCGCAGGACAAACTTGAACGATCTACGCATCCGCGCTCCCCTTCTTGGGGACCCGCTCGTACTGGGTCTCGATATAACGCTGCACCATGGCAGCCGAGACCACTCCCACACTGGCCACGAAGTAGGAGCGCGACCACAGGGTCGGCAACTTCGAGCGCAGGTGCGGGAACTCCGCACGCAGCACGTGGGAGGTGAACCCTTTGAACTGGTTGGCCACATAGGAGGGCGAATTCTTCGGGTGCGGCTTGACGAACAGGTGCACCTGGTCGGGCATCACCTCCAAGGCGATGATCTGCCAGCCGTGCTCGTCGGCCTTGGCGCGGATCAGCTCTTCCAGCCGGGCCTTGACTCGCCCGCCCAGCACCGGACGGCGGTACTTGGGGCACCACACCACGTGGTAGCCCAAGTCGTACGCCGCGCCGGGGGAGGTGCGCACCTGACGAGTCACACCGGCATTATGAACTCGCCGTTCTTATAATGCGATGGTTTCTCGCCGATCCATCCAGCCGGTTACGGCACACTCAGGCCCTGGCGGGCCTTCCCGCTCGGCATTCACCCGTCGCCTGAAGGCGACGGTCCCCTGCCTCGAACACGATGGCCGCGGTCAGCTACGGCATCTCCATGACCGCCGCCGTGGCCGAGGCGCTGTCGCTGGCCAATGGCCTGGGCCTGGACCTCGACCTGGTGCGTCAGGTCGTGACCGGCGGGCCGATGGACAACGTCTACTTCCAGACCAAGTCCTAGGCCATCCTGGAGGGCGAGTTCGAGCCCAGCCTCACCGAGAGCTGGCGATCACCCCGGCCCGCTCCTCCTCCGGCAGGGGCGGGCCGTACGGGTCATAGGCGTGCGACTCGGGCACGCGGCCCTCGGCTGCGGCCAGCCAGAGCATGCGCTGCACGTAACCCTCCATGGGCTCGGTGAACGTGGCCTGCGCCAGCCGGTCCAGCCGCCCGGACGCCGCGACGAAGGCGCCCAGGTCCTTGCCCCCGAACGCCTCCAGGACGGCCGCGGTCACGCCGACGCTCGCCGCCGCGATGCCGACCAGGGCCGCCTCGGCGCCCCACAGCAGGGACGGGCCGAACATGCGGTCCTCCCCCGTGATCGCCAGCCTGCCCGCCTCCCTGGTGAGCGCGATGGCCCGCTGGCAGCCCATCGCGTCCGACAGCAGGGCGGTCTTGAGCCCCGCCACGCCGGGGTGCCGCAGCAGCTCGCCCAGCGTGCCGGCCGGGCACGGGCGGGTGTAGAGGTCGAAGGCGATCATCGGCAGGCGGGCCGCCCGCCACACCTCCTCGTGCAGCGCCACCCGGTCGCCGTCCGACGGGAACACGAGCACGCCGCCGGCCCCCAGCTCGGCCGCGACGCTCGCCTGCTCCGCCGGATCGGACGGTCCTCCGCCCACGCCGACCAGCACCGGCACGCCCAGAGCCACGGCGCGCTCGATGACCCCGGCGCGGACGTCCGGGGCGAGGTACGGGCCGCGGCCCGTGTGGGCCAGCACCGCCAGGCCGGTGACGCCGTCGGCCACCAGGCCGGCGAGGTAACGCGAGACCACGTCCAGGTCCACCTCGCCGGAGGCCGTCATGGGGGTGGCCGCGGCGGCGATCAGCGCGCCCCGGAGCCGGTCCCGAAGGTTTCGTGCAGCAACATCCACCCGAAAGACCTTATTTCAGGCCGGTCATCGCGATGCTGTTGACCAGGTACCGCTGCAGCAGGAAGAACACCAGCAGGCACGGCACCACCGACACGGCCGCCGAGGCCATGAGCACCGACAGCTGCAGCTCCTCGGTCCGCAGCGTGGTCAGCCCCACGGTCAGCGTGCGGGTGGCGTCGCTCTGCCCGACGACCAGCGGCCACAGGAAGTCGTTCCAGTGCCACAGGAACACGAACACGCCGAGCGTGGCCAGGATCGGCCTGGTCAGCGGCACCACGATCGTCCAGTAGACCCGCCACTCGGAGGCCCCGTCCACCTTGGCCGCGTCGAACAGCTCGTCCGGCAGCCCGAGGATGAACTGCCGCATCAGGAAGACCGCCTGCGAGTTCGCCAGCGTCGGCACGATCAGCCCCCAGAACGTGTCCACCCCGTCCAGGCTGTTGACCAGCACGAACGTCGGGATGAGCGTGGCCTGGAACGGCACCATCATGGTGGCGAGGAACGTCCAGAACATGGCCTCGCGGCCGGGGAAGCGCTTCTTGGCGAACGCGTACCCGGCCATGGACGAGGTGAGCAGGATGATCACCACGGAGACGACGGCGTACACCAGCGAGTTGACCGTCCATGTGGCGAACCCCGACGCCGACAGCACCCGCGCGATGTTGTCGAACGTGAGCGAGTCCGGCCACCGCGCCGGCACGGTCGGCCGGCCCGCCGGCGACAGCGCCACCACGAACATCGCCAGGAACGGGCTGACGGTCAGCACCGACAGCAGCGCGAGCAGGGCCGCGAGCGGCCACCTGCTCCGCCACCACCGGCGCCGGGCCGCGCGGGCCGCCCCCACCTGGGCGACCGGCCGGGAGGCGGTGATCGTCATGTGGTCCCCCGATCCAGGAAGCGGCGCTGGACCAGCGACACGACCAGCACGATGGCGAACAGCACCATGCCCCACGTGGCGGCGTAGCCGAAGTCGAACGATCGGAAGCCGTGGTCGTAGATGCCGTAGATGAGGGTGTAGGTGGCCCGGACCGGGCCGCCGCCGGTCATCACGTACACGGTGTCGAAGGTCTGGAACGCGCTGATCGTCTCGATCACCACGACGAAGAAGATCGTGGGCTTGAGCAGCGGCAGCGTGATGCGGCGGAAGCGCTGCCACGCGCTCGCCCCGTCCACCCTGGCCGCCTCCAGGTACGACGACGGGATCGACTTCAGCCCGGCCAGCAGGATCAGCATCGAGTAGCCGAACCCCTTCCACACCGACACCACGGCCAGCGCGGGCAGGACGAGAGCCGTCTGCTCCAGGAACGCCACCGGGCCGAGGTCCACCTTGGCCAGCAGGCCGTTGATCAGCCCGTCGAACTCGTAGATCCAGCGCCAGATGATGCCCGCCAGCACGAAGCTGGTCACGTACGGCAGGAAGAGCATGCCGCGGAACAGCCCGCGCAGGAAGACCACCTGGTTGAGCAGCAGCGCCGTGCCGAGCGCCACGAGCAGCGTGAGCGGCACGTAGATCGCCACGTACACGAGCGTGACCCGTAAACTCAGCCAGAAGTTCACGTCGTCGAGCAGCCGGGCGTAGTTGTCGGCGCCGATGAAGTCCCACTCGCCGCCGATGTTCCAGTTCGTCAGGCTCATGCCCGCCGCGCCCAGCGACGGGAAGATCCGGAAGATCAGGAAGAGCACGAGCACGGGCAGCACGAACAGCAGGCCGGTGACCGGGTCACGCAGGCGTTGACGCACCAGGTGTTTCCTTTCCGGTGGGGGTGCGGGCGCTCAGCCGCCGGTGGCGAGCAGCTGGTCGGCCTCCTTGGCGGCCGCGTCGAGCGCGGTCTTCGCGTCCTCCTTGCCGAGCAGCGCGGCCTGGATGTGCGGGGCGAGCACGCCCATGACCTGGCGGGCCTTGGGGTGGCTGTCGCCGGGGAAGGCGTACTGCAGGGACTTGGCGAACTCCTTGGAGGACGCCGACTGGTCCGGCACGGTCACGTCCGTACGGGCGGGGAAGAAGCCCGACTCCTTGGCCAGCGCGGCGGACACCTCGGGCGAGGCCAGGTAGGTGGCGAGCTTCTTGGCGGCGTCCTTGTTCTCGGAGTGCCTGGCCAGCACCAGGGCTCCGGGGATGCCGAACGCGACCCGCTTCCTGCCTTCGAGGGGCAGGCCGACGCCGACGTTCTCGGCGCCGATGGCGGCGGCGAGCTGGTCGGCCATGCCCGCGGTGGCCGCGTGGTACATGGCGGTCTTGCCGGCGGCCAGCGGGCCGCCCTCGATGTCGTTGGTCTTGCTGGCGGTGTTCTCCGGCAGGCCGCCCACCGCCTTGAGGTCGAGCAGGAACTGCAGGCTGTCCACACCCTCCTGGCCGTTGAACGCGACGGTCTTGCCGTCGGGGGCGAAGACCGAGCCGCCGTTGGCCCACAGGATCGGGTAGAAGCTCTGGTTCAGGCTGACGTCGGGCTTGCCGGGGTAGTCGAGGACGGCGACCTTCTTGGTGGCCAGCTTGGGCGCGGCCTCCTTCAGCTCCGCCAGCGTCTCCGGCGCCTTCTCGACGCCCGCGTCGGCGAACAGCTTCTTGTTGTAGATGGGCGCGGTGATCGTCTGGTAGATGGGGACGCCGTACAGCTTGCCGTCGACCGTGAGTGCGGTCAGGGAGTTCGGCAGGTAGGAGGCCTTGGCCGGGGCGACGACGTCGTCCACCGCCTCGATCGTGCCCTGCTGGGCGTACTGCGGGATCTGGTCGGGACCGAGCACCACCAGGTCGAAGCCCTTCTTCGAGACGAGCGCGGTGGTGACCTTCTCCTGGCGGCCCTCCCAGGGCTGCTGGTCGATCTTGACGTCGATCGTGGGGTTCGCGGCCTCGAAGTCCTTCTCCACCTTGCCCCAGAACGCCTGGCTCTTGGCCTGGTCACCGATGACGGGATACATCCACAGGGTCACGGCGCTCTTGTCCGAGCCGCTGCTGGATCCGCACCCGGCGGCCGCGAGGCTCAGGGCGGCCACGACGCCGACTGCCGCTGCCTTCTTCATCTGCGGCTTCCTTTCGACTAATACCGGTCCTGACCGAAACCTAATGAGCGCATCTTGGCCGGGTCAATGCCTGATACATGAACGTAACTACGGTCGAGCCCGAAATTTCGTCATTTCGGCGGCGATCAGCTCGACGTGCCCGGACGTGTAGTTCTCGTTCCAGTCGATCACCAGCAGCGTACGGTCCACCATGCGCTCGGCCCGCGGGCAGGGGTTCGGCCGGTAGCCGTCGAGCGGGTAACGGGAGGTCCCGTAGACGGTCGCGTCCCACACGGGCGCCCTGTTCAGCGGCTCGGCGAGGTATCCGGCCCGCGCGGGGATCCCGGCCGCCGCCAGGTGCGCGGCCAGCTCGGGCGCGTCCCCGTCCGGGCACACGACCGGGAAGAGCCACCAGGCGTGGCCCTCGGGGCGCGGCAGCCGTACCCCTGGGAGGCCCTTCAGTGCGTCCAGCAGCTGTACGGCGGTGCGGCGGCGGGCGGCGACCACGCCGGGCAGCTTGGCGAGCTGCGCGCGGGCCACGGCGGCCTGGAGTTCGGTCATGCGGTAGTTGAGCCCGAAGGCGGCATGCGACCGGCCGGCCGCGCGGTCCCAGCCCTTGTCCGAGAACAGCCGCATCCGCCTGGCCAGCTCGTCGTCGCCGGTGATCGCCACCCCGCCGTCGCCGCAGGTGATGTGCTTCCACTGCTGCAGGCTGAGGCAGCCCACCTGGCCTGCCGTCCCCGCGAGCCGGCCGTCCGGGAGCTCGGTCAGCCAGGCCTGGGCGCAGTCCTCGATCAGCGTCAGGCCGTGCTCGTCGGCGAGCGCGCGCAGCTCACCGACCCTGGCGGGCGCGCCGAACAGGTGGACCGCCATGATCGCCCTCGTACGGGGGCCGATGAGCCCGGCCACCGCGTCCGGATCGAGATTGCCGTCCGATGGATCCACGTCCGCGAAGACAGGAACGGCGTTCTGCGCCAAGATGGGGGCCACGGTCCCGAAGTCGGTGATCGGTGTCGTGATGATCTCGTCCCCGGGGTCCGGCGCGGCCGCGACGACCGACAGATGGAGGGCCGCGGTGCCGGAGCTGCAGGCGACCGCGTGGCGGGTGCCGTACACGCGGGCGATCTCGCGCTCCAGCGCCCGCGCCTCGGTCCCCCAGACGGAGTTGAGCATGCCGGAGCGGATCACCCGCTCGGCGGCGGCCACCTCCTCGTCGCCGAGCGTGCGGCCGTCCGCCTCTGCCATGGACGGGAACTTCACGGGGGCACCTCACAAGTTATAGTTGCGGTCTTGACCGAAATGAGCGAGAGGGAGGCGTGGGTGGGAATCGTCATCGGGGTCGTCGGACCGCATGACCTGGTCGACGACGTCGCGGCCGTCTGCGAGGAGCAGCCCGGCGTCAGCACGCTGCGCCTCGACTACGACCACGAGTCGCAGGCGCCCGCGATCGTCGAGGCGCACGCCACCGCCGTCGAGGGATGGCTGTTCACCGGCATCGTGCCCTACATGCTCTCCCGCGACGCCGAGGCGCTCACCCGTCCGGCCGCGTTCGTCGACTACTCCGGCGCGACGCTGCTCAGCGCCCTGGTGCGCCTGCAGCACGAGGGCCAGGACGTCACCCGGCTGTCGATCGACACGCTGTCGGCCGCCGACGTCAACGCCACGTTCGCCGAGGCCGGGCTGCCGACCGCCGAGCTGCGCACGCTCCCGTACCGGCCGGAGATGACCTCCAAGAAGGCCATCGCCTTCCACCGCAAGGGCACCGCGCACGCGGTGATCACCTGCCTGAGCTCCGTGCACGAGGCTCTCCGCGACGAGCTGCACGTGCTGCGCCTGGTCCCGTCGGTCCATTCGGTACGGGTGGCGCTGCGCCAGCTCATGCTGACCGCCGAGGGGCAGGCGCAGGAGGACGCCCAGATCGCGCTCGGACTGATCGAGGTGGCCAACGAGGAGGGCCTGCTGCGTGAGGCCACGGCGCTCGGCGGCACCCTGGCCGCCTTCCGCGGCGGCACGCACCTGCTGGTGACGACCCGCGGCCCGCTGCACGACGCCACGGGCGGTTTCACGGGGCTGCCCATGCTGGGGCGGCTGGCCGCCCAGAACGACGCGGTCCGGGTCGGTTTCGGCCTGGGGCGCAGCGCGGCGGAGGCCGAGAGCCTGGCCCGCCGCGCCCTGGCCAGGGCCCGCAGGATCGGCGAGGTGGCAGCGGTGCTGTCGCTGCGGGCGGACACGGACATCGTCCTGGAGTCGGTCACCTCGGCCCCGGCGGGCGCGCAGAACCTGTCGGTCATCGCCCGGCGCGTCGGCCTGTCGGTGTCCACCCTGGAGAAGCTCCTGGAGGCGCGGGCGGCGGCCGGGGAGGAGCCGCTGACGACCCGCGAGATCGCCGACCGGCTGGGCGTCCAGCAGCGCACGGCCCGGCGCATGCTCCACCGGCTGGAGCTGGCGGGGCTGGCCGAACGCACGGGCAACCTCACCAGCGGCTCCAGCGGCCGCCCCCTGACCCTCTACCGCCTCACCCTCTGATCTCGACCCTCCGGCCCGCCTGGCCCACGAGCCGGGGTCCGACCACACGGCACGCCTCACCACGAGAGCGCCCACCCGCACGGTACGCGGGCCGCACCCGCAACACCGACCCGCCCTCGCGACACGCGGCCGCTTGCAGGCGCGTACGACCGCGACGGCGAGCGCCCCATCCGCCGCCGCGTCCCATGTGGCCCGCACCACCATCCAGCACCGGTGCGGCGGGCACCGGGACGGCGGCAACCGGCGCAACACGCACCCACGCGCAGGGGCCGGGCACGTGCCGCGCGGCAGTGGCGCGTCCCGAGGGCGACAATCGCGGGCACAGGGCAACCGGGCGCGGGGCGGGCAGGCATGGGGTCAGGAGAGCCAGCGGTCGAGCCCGGCGGCGACGAAGTCGTCGTCCCGGAGCCACGGGTACGCGCCCCAGATCCGGTCGATCTCGTCGAGCTGCCCAGGGGACAGCTCCTCGCCGGGGTCGAGGCACCAGCGCCCCGCCAGCAGCCCCTGACGGCGCAGCACCTCGTGGATCCCCGGGATGCACCCGTGGAACCCGTTGGCCGAGTCGAAGATGGCCGCGTTGGCGTCGGTCAGGTGGCCGTCCAGCGTGAGCAGCCGCCGTACCGCCGAGTCGTCCCCGCCCCGGGCGAGCTTGGCCTGCTCCAGCAGCTCCACGGCCCGCCGCACCCACACCGCCCACTGTCCGAGCAGCCCGCCGACGAACTCGACGTCCACCTCGCGCCCGTCCACCACCACCCGGTGGGTGGTGATGAGGTCGGCCAGGATGTGGTCGTCGTTGCCGGTGTAGAGCGCCACCTCCCCGGCCCGCCCCGCCCGTACGACGCCGTGCAGGACGTCCAGCGTGCGGTACCGGTCGAAGGGGGCGACCTTGATGCCCACCACGGATTCCACAGCGGCCAGCCGTGTCCAGAAATTTCGGGACAAGGGGCGGCCGCCCACCGCCGGCTGCAGGTAGAAGCCGATCACCGGCAGCACGTCCCCCACCGCCCTGGCCCGCTCGATCAGCCCGTTCTCGTCGAGCTCCCGGCACGGGCTGAGCAGCACCATGTGATAGCCGAGCGACCTGGCGAGCTCCGCCTCCGCCACCGCCTGGGACGTGGTCCCGGTCGCCCCGGCCACCAGCACCACCTCGCGGTCGAACTCCCCGGCGGTGCTCGCGGCCAGCTCGAGCACGGGCGGCAGCAGGCCGGTGCCGTGGATGGCGAACTGCGTCGTGTGGACGCCCACCGCCAGCCCGCCCGCGCCCGCCTCGACGTAGTAACGGGTCAGCGCCCGCTGGCGGCGCTCGTCCAGCTTCCTGTCCTCGGTGAGCGCGAGCGGATGCGCCGGGATCACCAGGCCGCGCCTGAACAGATCGCGCACGGACGTCTGCGCCTCTGGAGCCGTGCTGAGCACGTGAGGTCCCCCTTCTGTCATGAGTGAGCGGGTCAGAAGCGGCCGTCGCGCCGTTCGAACTTGGTGGGTCTGCCGAGCAGCGGCCCGCCGTCCGCCACCCAGCGCGCCGTGTGCTCGACGAGCTCGGCGGGCGTGAGCTCCGGGTAGCCGAACAGGCGGTGGCAGCGCCCCGCGTTCGACAGCAGCGCGGTCGGCGCCTCCTCGCCGGTGAACACCGGCTCCTTGCCCAGCGCCGCGCCGAGGGCCTCGGCGACCTGGCGCACGGAGAGCAGCTCGGGGCCGGTCACGTTGAGGACGTACGGGGGCGTGGCGGCCAGCGCCAGCGACCGGAGCGTCACCTCGTTGGCGTAGCCCTGCCAGACCACGTTCACGTGCCCTGTCGCCAGGTCGACGGGCTCTCCCGCGAGCACCTTCTGCGCCAGGTCGACGAGTACGCCGTAGCGCAGCTCGACCGCGTAGTTGAGGCGGATCAGCGACATCGGCGTGCCGTACGTCTCGGAGAAGTGGGTCAGCACGCGCTCGCGCCCCAGGCAGCTCATGGCGTAGTCGCCCACGGGCCCGACCGGAGAGTCCTCCGTGCTGCCGGCGCCGGCGACGGGGACGAGGGGGTAGACGTTCCCGGTGGACAGGGCGGCGATCCTGCTGTCCCTGAACCGGTCGGCGACCCGTCCGGGCAGGTACGCGTTGGTGAACCAGGTGGCGTGCTCGCGCCCCTGCGTGCCGAACTTGGCGCCGACCAGGAAGACGACGTTGGGCGCGTCGGGCAGGTCCCGCAGCGCCCGCTCGTCGGCCACGTCGGCGCAGACCACCGTCGCGCCGTCCTCGGCCAGCGACTCGGCGAGCCCCGGCTCGGAGAAGCGCGAGACGGCGATGATCCGCCGGTTGCCGCCGGTGGCGTTGAGCGCCAGCCGCACCAGGCTCGGCCCCAGCTTGCCGCCGGCGCCCAGGATCAGGATGTCGCCGTCGAGCCCGCCCAGATCGTCCACGAGCCCGGGGCTGGGCCGCGCAAGGCGCTCCTCGAGTTCCGCTGTCGTGCGCACGCGCGTATCTCCTCCGTCTTCCAGTTACGGTCCAGACCGTAACTGGCGCAGACTTCGGCTGTCAACGGGTACGCGCAAGTGCGTCAGGCGACCTCGCGGGCGGCCACCAGCACCTCGAGGATGGCCCTCGTCTGCTCCCAGGGCACCGGGCTGGGCGCGCCGCGCACCATGGAGAGGAACGCCTCGATGGTCCCCTCGTACCCGAGCCCCTTGAGCGGGTCGTCGCCGCTCTCGATCACGATCGTGTCGGAGCCGTCACGCCGGTGCACGGTGACGGCGTAGGACTCGCCCTCGGAGACGCCGAGGATCTCGACCGTCCCGGTGACGCCGCTCCCCCACCGCAGCGCCATCACGCCGGTGTCCTCGGAGCGCAGGCCCTGGTAGTGCCGCTTGGCCCCGGCGGCGCCCACCAGCCGCACGTCCGGCCCGAGCAGGGCGACCAGCAGCTCCACGCCGTGGACGCCCATGGTCACCATGGTCCCGCCGCCCTCGCCCGGCGTGTCCTGCCAGGCGTTGTAGCCGTCCGCCCACAGCCCCACGTCGTGCCGTACGGTGGCCCGCACGGCCAGCACCTCGCCGGGATCGATCCGGGTCCCGGCGAACGCGGGAGCGAACCTCAGCACCGAGCCCGACAGCACCCGCTCGTGGATCGCCAGCCGGTCGAGCGCGTCGAGCTGGGCCCTGCTGGCGGCGGCCGGTTTGTTCACGAAGCAGGCCACGCCGGTCTCCAGCACCCGCGCCAGGGCCTCGGGCACCTGCGGGTTGGGCACGGTCAGCACCACGCCGTCGGGCCCGGTGGCCAGCGCCTCGCCGAGGCTGCCGGCCACCTTCGCCGCCGGGTGCTCGTCGGTGAAGCGCCGCAGCCGCTCGGGGTCCGGCTCCCACACCACCAGCTCGGCGTGGCGGGTCAGGGTGCGGGCGTCGGTGTACGGATGGCTGGTGGCGAGGCCAGCGAGGACGATACGCACGTTCCGGACTCCTTCTACAGCTCGTCCACCTCGGCGAACGACCGTCCGCCCGAGAGCTTCGCGTACCCCGGCCCCCGGTCGAAGAAGCGGTCGGCCGGCGGGCGCAGGCGGGCGCGGAGCTCGGCGGTGGCCTGCTCGTCGATGCGGTCGCCGTCGAGGACCACGCCGTAGTCGCCCAGCGCGCCCGCGATCGACACCTTGCCGTCCCGCACGTCGGCCGCCACCGCCCGGGGGTCCCGGTCGTACGGGGAGCCCCAGCCCCCGCCCCCGGTCGTACGGATGCGGATCAGCTCACCGGCCTGCACCGGATGGTCGTCGACCAGGCCCTCCATCTCCTTGCCCGCGATCTCCACCCGGAAGGGCCGCCCGGCGAGGCCGCCGTTGACGCCCCAGCAGGACAGGATCGAGCGGTCGGCGATGGACATGTACGAGGCGTCCCTGAGCATCCTGATGTGCTTGTCGTAGCCGAGTCCGCCCCTGAACATCCCCGGCCCGCCGGAGTCGCAGGCCAGCGCCAGCCGCTCCACCCGGAAGGGCCAGCGCGCCTCGGCGAACTCCACCGGGATGTTGCGCGAGTCGGGCACGACGTGGATCGTGTCCTCGCCGTCGGCGTACCAGCGCCCGCCGGAGCCGCCGCCCAGGACCTCGCGCATCAGGTACGGCTGGTCGCCCGCGTCCGTGCCGTACACGCCGGTGTAGCGGATGGTCTCCTGGTCGGCCGGCATCCGCCCGCCCGTGGCCTTGGCCAGCACGCCGGCGAGCACGCCGAGCAGGCGCAGGATGACGAACGTGCGGGCGTTCGTGGGAGCCGGGAAGACGGGGGTGAGCAGGGTGCCCTTCTCCGGGAAGATCATCTTGATGAGGGGGACCACGCCCTCGTTGACGTCCAGCTCGGCCATGCGCTCCGGCGTGTCGGCCAGGTTGCGCAGCACCGGGGCCAGCCACTTCTTCAGGAAGACGCCGTCGGCGTAGTCGCCCGCGTGGTTGATCGGCCCCTTGGCCTGCGGCGACGTGCCGGTGAAGTCGATCGTGAGCGGGGATTCGGCAGCGTGGTCGACCGTCAGGGTGATGCGCTGGGCGTGCAGGCGGGGCTCGTCCACGCCGTCGTGCTCGGCGTAGTCCTCCCACACGTACGTGCCCTCGGGGATCTTGGCCAGCAGCTCCCTGCGGAACGTCTCGGTCGTGCTGGAGATGATCGCGTCGAAGCACTCCTCGACGGCCTGCCTGCCGTACCGGTCGAACAGCTCGCCCAGCCGCCGCGCCCCCATCAGGCAGGCCGAGCACTCGGCGTCGAGGTCGCCCGCGAGCGAGTCGGGCATGCGGGAGTTGCGCGTCATGATGCGCAGCGCCGCCTCGTTCGGCACGCCCTGGTCCCACAGCTTGATCGGCGGCACCATCAGGCCCTCCTCGAACACCGACCTGGCGTGCGAGGGCATGGAGCCGGGCACGGACCCGCCGATGTCGTCGTGGTGGCCGAACGCCTGCACGAACGCGACCACGGAGCCCTCGTGGAAGACGGGCACGGTCACGCACAGGTCGGGCAGGTGGCCGATGCCGCCCTCGGAGAGGTAGACGTCGTTGTGGAAGTAGACGTCGCCGGGCCGCATCGTCTCGATCGGGAAGTCGCGCACGACCGGCTGGACGAGCGCGCTGTAGGAGCGGCCGGTGAGCTTGCGCAGGCGTACGTCGTGGATGCCCGCGCGGAAGTCGTGCGCGTCGCGGATCATCGGCGAGCGGGCCGTACGCGCGATGGCCGTCTCGACCTCTTTCTCGACGGACGCCAGCGTGCCCTCGACGATCTCCACCAAGATCGGATCAGTCACGGCGGACCTCCACATTTCCGTACTGGTCCACTTTGGCGGTGAAGCCGGGGTGGACGGGGATCGTCGAGCCGTACTCCTCGATCACGGCCGGGCCCTTGATCACGGCGCCGGGGCCGAGCGCGGCGCGCTGGTGGATCGGGGTGTCGCGGGTCTCGTCGAAATGCACCGGACGTACCGAGGTGGCGCCCGTGCCGGCCTGCTCCAGGCGCCGGATGGCCGGGCGGGTGATGGGGCCGATGCCGGAGACGCGCAGGTTCACCCATTCGACGCCGTGGCGGGGATCCTCCCGGTACGCGTACCCGTACAGCTTCTCGTGGGCCTCGTGGAAGCGGTTGACCACCTCGGCCTGCCAGTCGTCGTCGATCTCGCCCGCCGGGGCGGGCACGCTGACCTCGTAGGCCTGGCCGTAATACCGCAGGTCGGCGCTGCGCAGGTAGACCGGGTCGTCGAAGCCCTCCCGGTCGAGGGCCTCGCCCGCCTGATGCTCCAGGTCGTGGAAGATCTCGACCGCCTTGCCGAGCGAGAGCTCGCGGGTGACGTACGTACGGACGTAGTCGTTCTTGACGTCCACCGTGAGCAGCCCGAACGCCGAGACGTTGCCGGGGTCGCGCGGGATGACGACGGCCGGCAGGCCGAGGATGTCGATCAGCCGGCACGCCAGCAGCGGGCCTGAGCCGCCGAACGTCACCAGGGGGAAGTCCCGCACGTCGAGCCCGCGCTTGACGGTGAGCTGCCTGATCGCGTTGCTCTGGTTGAACGCGCTGATCTCCAGGATGCCGGTCGCCGTGCGCTCGGGGGTCAGGCCGAGCTTGTCCGCCAGCGCCTCGATCGCGCCGCGCGCGGCGTCGGCGTCCAGCGGGATCTCGCCGCCGAGCAGGTGGGGCGGGATCCGGCCGAGGAACACGTGCGCGTCCGTGACCGTCACCTCCGTGCCGCCCCTGCCGTAGCAGATGGGCCCCGGGTCGGCGCCGGCGGACCTGGGGCCGACCTTGAGCGTGCCCTCGGGCGAGATCCACGCGATCGAGCCGCCGCCCGCGCCGACGGTGATGATGTCGATCATCGGGATCTTGCACGGGTAGCGGCCGACGGAGCCCTCGGTCGTGACGGAGGGCTCGCCGTCGATCACCACGGCCACGTCGGTCGAGGTGCCGCCGCCGTCCAGCGTGATCACCGACGTGTGCCCCGCCGTGGAGGCGATGAGCGCCGCGCCGAGCGCGCCCGCCGCCGGGCCCGACAGGACCGTGGTGATCGGCTGGTTGACGACCTCGCGGGCGGACAGGATGCCGCCGTTGGACTTCATGACCGAGAACGGCTTGCCGAGACGGTTGGACAGGCCGGCGATGTAGCCGCGCATGGCGGGCTTGACGGCGGCGTCCACGAGGGTGGTGACCGAGCGCTCGTACTCGCGGTATTCGCGCAGCACGTCGCTGGACAGCGAGATCACCGCCTCCGGGTGCTCGCGCCAGAGCACCTCGCGCATGCGGCGCTCGTGCTCGGGGTTGGCGTAGGAGTGCAGGAAGCAGACCCCGATCGCGGTGACGCCCTTGGCCTTGAACCAGCGGGCCACCTCGGCGGCCTGCTCCTCCGCGAACGGCCACACCTCCTCGCCCCGGTGGTCGAGCCGCCCGCCGACGGTCTTGACCAGGTGCGCGGGGACGATGCGGGGCGGCTTGACCCAGAAGTAGGAGTTGCCGTAGCCGTCGGGCACGCTCTGTCTGGCGATCTCCAGGACGAACTCGAACCCCTCGGTCGTGATGAACCCGAGGTTGGAGATCCGGTCTTCGAGGAGTTGGTTCGTGGCCACGGTGGTGCCGTGGACGATCGAGCCGATGTCGAGCGCGCCGAGCTTCGCGATGCCCGCGACGAACCCGTCCGCCGGGTTGGCGGGCGTCGAAGGGGTCTTGGTGCTGAGGAGCTCGCCGGTCTCCTCGTCCACCGCCACCACGTCGGTGAACGTTCCCCCGGTGTCAACTCCGATACGGACGTTACGCATGGCTCCTCGGTTGGCCGGTGACCACTGTTCCTCCTGCGAACTCCAGAGGAGAAATGTCCCACGAGGTCATGGAACAAGCCAAGCCACTAAGCTGGCCCCCCGTGACCGAACTGTCTGCGTTGTCTGCCGTGCCCTCTGGCGCCAGGGATGCCGTGCTCAAGTTTTATTTCGGCCCCATGGACTGCGGAAAGTCCACGCTGGCGCTCCAGATGAACTACAACCACGGACGTCAGGGCAGGCGCGGCCTGGTGCTGACCAAGCACGACCGCTCCGGCGGCCCGAAGGTCACCAGCCGGATCGGGCTCGGGCTCGAGGCCATCGAGGTGGAGGACTCGCTCGACCTCGTGCGGCTGGTCACCTCCCGCGACCGCATCGATTATCTCATCTGCGATGAGGCCTGCTTCTACACCGTCGAGCAGATCGAGCAGCTCGCCGACCTGGTGGACGAGCACGGCGTGGACGTCTACGCGTTCGGGCTGGCCTCGGACTTCAGGTCGGTGATGTTCCCGGCGGCGCAGCGGCTGTTCGAGCTGGCCGACGAGGTGTGCCGGCTGCAGGTCGAGGTGCTGTGCTGGTGCGGGCGTCCCGGGCAGCTCAACGCCAGGGTGGTGGGCGGGGTGATGGCGCGCACGGGCGAGCAGGTCGTGATCGGCGACACCGACGCCTCGCACGTGCGCTATCAGGTGCTCTGCCGCCGCCACCACCGCTCCGGCCTGCTCGGCGAGGGCACAGAAGAGGGCTCAGACGAGGCGGTCCAGCAGCTGTCTGAGTAGCCGCGCGTCGTCGCCGGGCAGGGCGGCGAGGAACTGCTCCTCTGCCGTCTCCACGGCGCGCGTGGCCCCCTCGAGGACCTCGCGGCCGTGTTCGGTCAGCTCGACCATGTTCTTGCGCCGGTCGCCGGGATGCGGCCGGCGCCCGACGAGCTTCTTCCGCTCCAGCCCGTCCAGCAGGGCGACCATCGTCGTCCTGTCGATGCCCAGCCGCTGGGCGGCCTCCAGCTGGGAGAGCGGCTCCGGCGTGCGGAGCACCGACAGCACCCCGAACTCGCGCCCATCGATCTCGTACGGCTCCAGCGCCGGGCCCGTCAGCTCCCCCAGGCGCAGGCCGGCATGCTTGAGCAGATAACCGAGGCGGCGAGGTCGCGACACGTCACGATTCTCACACGGCGCAGTACCCGTCGTCGTCGCACCCGTCGGCCGGGGCCGCCAGCTGGGTGATCGGCGTCTGGCCGGTGCGCTCCGCCACCTCGTCTATCGCCGCCGCGAAAGCCTCCTCCGGCTGGGCGCCCGACACCGCGTACTTGCCCTCGAACAGGAAGAGCGGCACCCCGCTGATCCCGAGCGCCCGCGCCCTGCCGAGCTGCTCGCGCACCTGCTCGGCGCCCTCGCCACCGTCCTCGACCCCGACCTCGGCGGCCAGCTTGGCCAGGACGTCCGCGTCGGCCACGTTCAGCCCTTCGCTGAAGTACGCGCGGAACAGCCGCTCGGTCATCTCCTTGCCGCGTCCCTGCCGGTGGGCGACCTCGATCAGCCGGTGCGCCTCGAAGGTGTTGGCGCTGACGGCGTGGTCGTAGTCCATCTCCAGCCCCTCACCGGCGGCGGCGCCGGTGACCCGCTGGACCATCTGGCGCGCGTTCGGCCCGAACTTCCGCTCCAGCGCGGGGATCAGCGGCTCGCCCTCCACGGGGGCGTCGGGATCGAGCTGGTACGGGCGCATCGTCACGTCGATCGTGCCGCCCTTGGCGCGGAACCGTTCGGCGGCCTTGGCGAACCTGACGTGCCCGATGTAGCACCAGGGGCACACGACGTCGGAGAAAATCTCAACCTTCACGCCTATGGGCAACCGCCCGGCGCCGCCGATGATTCCTACCCCGCGGCCAGCTCCTCCAGCCGGTACGGAAGGTAGGCCGAGTCGTCCACCAGCGCCGACGCGCCACGCCACCACCCGAACCACTCGCCGCTGCGCCACATCCAGTCCACGCGCTCGATGGCGGCCACCACGTCGCCGACCGTCTCCCACCGCTCGCCGAGCTGCTCGCGGGTGGCGCCGTGCCGCAACGCCCAGGCACGCAGGACTCCCACGGCGGCGGAGGGCACCTCCCGGGTGTACGGGTCGGGGTCCTCGCCCGGCAGCCGGTGCGGCCCGAGCCCCGCCGCCACGCCCCAGCTCCACTGGGCTTCGGCGGGCCGGGAGTAGCGCAGGGAGTGGAAGTCGAGGTTGGACCCCAGCTCGTCGTCGGGCCGCCGGGTGACGACAGCGTCGAGCCGCCCGCCGGCGTCGAAGTGGACGACCAGCCGCTGCCCCGGCTGCACGCCCGGCGGCAGCTCGAACCGGTCCTCGGCCTGCCACGAGTTGAGGTCGACCTCGGCGACCGGCCGGCCCCACATCTGGTCGGCGGCGTCGTCGGCGATCCAGGCGGCCAGCATCTCGAGCGCGGTCAGATCGGTCCACGGCTCGATCGCGACCGCCGTACGCACCACCTCGTCGGGGGCCGGCAGCTTGTCGCCCCTCGGCCGGCTCCACCACTGCTCACCCAGCTCGCGGGTGCCGACGAGCAGCGCGGCGACGGCCGCCAGCTCGGCCGACCGCCGGGTGAGCGAGGCGCCCAGCGCCAGCTCGAGGGCGCGGGCGGTCCGCTCCTCCCCGAGCGCCGGGCGCACCTCCGCCATCAGGGTCTCGGCTGTGGGGCGCTCGTCGCCCAGCAGGTTGCGTACGATTCGCCTGGCTTCGGTCCGTGCGTCTTCCGCGTGTGCCTGCCGCATACAGCCACGCTACGCCCGGAGATCCTTTTCCGCGAGAGCCCCCCTCAAGGGCGCCGGGAGGCCCGTCCGAGCAGCCAGCCCACCGCGACGCCCGTGAGCGCGATGCCCGCCCCCATCCCGAACGACGCCAGCATCACCCACGGCCGCGTCTCGGTGTGCCGCTTGGCGGGCCGCTCGTGAACGGCACCCCCAACACTCGTTTGAGCGGGCACATGCGCACCCGCCCCCGCGGCCTCACCGACCTCCGCGGGCGTGCCGGCACGCAGATGATCCTCGACCGCCGAGAAGAACTCCCCCGCCGTCCGCCTGGCCACCGAGCCGAGCATGCGCTGCCCGACCCCGCCGATCATCCCGCCGATCACCGCGTCGGCGTCGTAGTCCACCCGGGTCCCGTCCTCCACCTCGCTCAGCCGTACCAGGACGGTGGCGTCCACCGTCCCGGGCGCGCCCTGTCCCCGCGCCTTGAGCGTGAAGCTCTCGGGCGCCAGCGGATCGGCCAGCGCCACCTCCCCCTGGTAGACCCCCTTGATGGACGCGACGCCCGCGTTGACCGTCATCCGGTACGTGTCAGGCCCGGTCTCCTCCAGGCGCTCGCACCCCGGAATGGTGCGCACCAGCACCGCGGGATCCTGGAGCGCCGCCCACACCCGGTCCCTCTGAACGCCGATCACGGCACTACCCGCCACTTTCATGCGGCCACTTTAGGCAGCCGGGACGTCACGGATAAGGGCAACACCTGACAGAGGAACGGCGCGTCTTAAGCGATCAAGCCTGGCAGGATGGTGCCCCATGCGCACGGGGCTACGTACATCGGCTGTAGAGCGTCCCGCGAGGGGAGCCGTCCGGCCGGCTGCCGTCGCGTGCGTGCTGGCCCTCGCCATGGCGTGTGCCCCCGCCGGGACCCCCGCCCCTTCCAGGAACCCGTCCGCAGGCCCGTCCGCGAAGCCGTCGGAGTTATCCACCGCCGACCCCCAGACCCGGCCGGGCGTGCGCCCGCGCAAGGGTGAGGTGCGCCCGATCGAGCACACCGGCGACCTCCCGCCCGTGATCAGCTCCATCCCCACCAAGCGCAAGGTCGTCTTCCTGACCATCGACGACGGCTGGGAGCAGGACCCTGGTTTCCTCAGGGAGGTACGCGACCGGCGCGTCCCCATCACCGCCTTCGCCATGCGCGACGCCGTGGAGGCCAGGGGCACCCCGGACCTCGCAGGCGGCCCAGGAAGGTACGTAGGCGCCGGGAAATGGGGATATTTCCGGCAGCTCCGCGACGCCCACGTACCCATCGAGAACCACACCCTCACCCACCCCAACCTCCGCCTGCTCGCCCACGACGCCCAGCGCCGAGAGATCTGCGGCGCCTCCCGGGTCCTCAGGAAGGAGCTGGGCGACCGGCCCACGCTGTTCAGGCCGCCGTTCGGCAACTACAACACCGACACGCTCAGGGCCGCCAAGAGCTGCGGCATCCAGACGGTCCTGCTCTGGACCGCCACCGTCCAGCCCGGCGGCAAGATCGCCTATCAGGTGCCCGACAAGAGGTTGAGGCCGGGCGACATCCTGCTCCTCCACTTCCGCCCCAACCTGGCCAGGGACTTCCGCATTCTGGTCAACAAGATCAAGCGCCGCGGGTACGAGCTGGGCAACCTCCAGGCGTACCTGGACGCCGCGGCCCCCCGCCGCTGAGGGTCCGCCTGCGGACGTACGGATGAATCAACCCGTCAGCTGACGCGCCGGGCCGGCCGGACACGGGATCCTCGGTACGCAGCGACAACCAGGGGACAGCGATGTGACCAAGCTCGCAGCACATCGCATCGCATAGCTCTACGACTTGTAGTACTACTTCAAGTAGATGTACTACGGCTTGTAGAGCTCACGCAGTGGACGAGGATGATGGACGCACTTGACCTGGCGCGGTGGCAGTTCGGGGTGACCACCGTGTACCACTTTCTGTTCGTGCCCCTGACCATCGGTCTGGGGATCTTCGTGGCGGGCCTGCAGACGGCCTGGCACCGCACGGGCAAGGACCAATACCTGAAGCTCACGAAGTTCTTCGGAAAGCTGTTCCTGATCAACTTCGCCATGGGCGTGGTCACCGGCATCGTGCAGGAGTTCCAGTTCGGGATGAACTGGAGCGAATACTCCACGTTCGTCGGCGACGTCTTCGGGGCGCCGCTGGCCATGGAGGCGCTGCTGGCCTTCTTCATGGAGTCCACGTTCCTGGGGCTGTGGATCTTCGGCTGGGAGCGGTTGCCGAAGAAGGCGCATCTGGCGTGCATCTGGGCGGCCGCCATCGGGTCCAACTTGTCGGCCTATTTCATCCTCGCGGCCAACGCCTGGATGAAGCATCCCGTCGGCTACGAGGTCGTGGACGGCAAGGCCAGGATGACCGACCTGTGGGCCGTGCTCACCAACTCCACGGCGCTGGCGCAGGTGCCCCACGTGATCGGGGCGGCGTTCGTCGTGGCGGGCGGGTTCGTGCTGGCCGTGAGCGGCTACTGGCTGCTCAGGACGCGCGCCCCGATGTGGCGCAGCGCCGCCAGGGCCGCGCTGGTGATGACGGCGATCGCGGGGGCCGTCGTCGCGGGCACCGGCGACACGTCCGCCAGGCTGATGTACGAGCAGCAGCCCATGAAGCTGGCCTCCGCCGAGGGCCTGGAGCGCGACACGGCGGGCGCGGCGTTCTCCGTGGTGCCCGGCGTCGAGATCCCCCGCCTGCTGAGCCTCCTGTCCGACCACGACCCCGACGCCGCCGTCCAGGGCACCGAGGACCTGCAGCGCCGCTTCGAGCAGCAGTTCGGCCCGGGCGACTACCGGCCGAACCAGCCGGTCGTGTTCTGGTCGTTCCGGGTGATGATCGTGTTCGGGATGGCCACGGTGGGTCTGTCGGTGCTCGGCCTCTGGCTGACCCGGCGCAGGCGCGAGTTCCCGAGGTGGCTGTCGCGGGCGCTGCTGCTCGCCCTGCCGCTGCCGCTGGTCGCGGTGATCTCGGGGTGGCTGCTGAGCGAGATCGGCCGCCAGCCGTGGACGGTCGCGGGCGAGCTGCTCACCGCCTCCAGTGTGTCGCCCGGCGTGAGCCTGGCCGAGGTGGCCACCTCGCTGACGATCTTCACGCTCCTGTACGGCGCGCTCGCGGTGGCCGAAGGCGTGCTGCTGACCAGGCATGTCCGCAAGGGCGTCGAGGAGCGTGAGCCCGCACCGGCGGCCGAGCGGCTCGAGCCGTCGCTGATGTACTGAGCTGACGTACTGAGGGGTACGACAATGATCGAGTTGTGGTTCGTCATCATCGCCTTCCTCTGGACGGGCTACTTCGTGCTGGAGGGCTTCGACTTCGGCGTCGGCATGCTGGCGCCGATCGTGAGCAGGAGCGCCGAGGAGCGGCGGCAGAGCCTGGAGACCATCGGCCCGGTGTGGGACGGCAACGAGGTATGGCTGATCACCGCCGTCGGCGCCATGTTCGCCGCCTTCCCCGCCTGGTACGCGGGCGTGTTCAGCACGTTCTACCTGCCGGTGACGCTCGTCCTGGTGGGGTTGATCGTGCGCGGCGTCGGCCTGGAGTGGCGCGGCAAGGTGGCCGACCCGCGCTGGTGCGATCTGGGCATCGTGGCCGGCAGCGCGCTCCCGGCGTTCCTGTGGGGCGCGGTCTTCGCCGACCTCCTCTACGACAGCCTGCCCGCCGCCCTGCTCGGGGGCGCGTTCACGCTGGCGGTGTGCGCCCTGCACGGCGCCGTCTTCCTGGCGCTCAAGACCACGGGCCCGGTACGCCGCCGCGCCCGCGTCACCGCCCTGGCCGCGAGCGGGGCGGCCATCCCGGTGGCCGTGGCGGCACTGTCGGGCCTGGGCTCGCTCCCGGCGCTGGCCGCCATGGCCTCCCTGGCCGCGGCCACGGCGCTCATCTGGCGCCGCCGCGAGGGCTGGGCCTTCGCGGCCACGGCCGGCGCCGTCGTCCTGACCACCCTGGCGGTCTTCATGGAGCTCCGCCTGCAGCCGCTCCCCGGCCTCACCCTGGCCGAGGCGGCCTCGGGCCCGTACACGCTGACGATCCTGAGCTGGATCGGACTGATCACGCTGCCGTTCGTGCTGGTGTACCAGGGGTGGACGTACTGGGTCTTCAGGAAGCGGGTCCGCACGGAGGCGACACCGCCCAAGAAGCCCGTCCAGGTTGTCCCCTCCCGCTGATCAAGGCCCTCACGTGTCAGGGAATCGGACCGAGCGTCATGGCCGGCCTCGTACGCGACCGGCCATGACGCCGTAGTGCCAGGCCCTGCGCTGCGGTAGAACGAACGGGAAGCCCACCGCCCAGCGCGGCCCCGCACGCCGTAGGGCGAACGGGAAGCTCGCCGCCCAGCGGTGCGGGGCGCGGCACTGCGGACGGGCATGGCGCGATCAGCGGGTAACGCGCCCCGCACCCCCGGAGTCATTTTCCAGGTTCTCTGCTTCCTCCGTGTCCTCGGCGTTCCCGAGGCCGCCCGCCGCGGCGTTGGCGTGGATGGCGTCGCGCACCCACTGGGCCAGCCCCTCGGCGGCGTTCTCGTAGCGGGCCGCGAACCGGGGATCGGCGACGTACATGTCGCCCAGCCCTCTGTGCATCTCGTACGAGCAGTCGTAGAACCAGGCGGCGATGTGCCGCCGATGCCGCTCGGCCGCGGCCCTCGCCCGCTCGCCCTGCGGCGGCTCGCCGGCCGCGTGTGCGGCGACGAACTCGGCGAGGATGTCGGCGGCATCGGCGGTGATCCGCTGCCAGTCCCGCTTGGTGTAGGAGGCGGCGCGGCCGCGGCTCTGCTCGAACGCGTCGCTGCCGCCCCACCGCTCCTCGGCTTCCTCGGCGTGCTCGTCCGGGTCGAAGTCGCCGAACACCTCGAACCGCTCCTCAGGGGTCAGCCTGACTCCCATTGTGTGTGCCTCCATGGCCTTGTCGACGGCGGCGATCATCGTCTGGAGCCTGCCGACCCGCCGGCTGAGCAGCGCACGCTGGCGGCGCAGATGGGTGAGGGCGTCCTCACCCGGCTGGTCGACGATGACCACGATCTCCTCCAGGGAGAACCCGAGCTCGCGGTAGAACAGGATCTGCTGCAGCCGGTCCAGGTCGGGCTCGGTGTAGCGCCGGTAACCGGACACGCTGTGCCTACTGGGCGAAAGCAGCCCGATCTCGTCGTAGTGGTGCAGGGTGCGCACAGTGATTCCGGCGAGCCGCGCTACCTGCCCGACCGAGTACCCCACGGGTTCCCCCTCCTTCCGCCCTCAGCCTGGCCCCTCACGTTACGTGAGGGTCAAGCTCCAGGGGCCCGCAGGCAATGTGCGTGGCCGCCGGCGTGGGTGCGCCTGCCGCCGGATCAGCCCGCCGTACGGCGGCCCCACGCCGCCCAGCACAGCCGAGCGGCGGAGCGACGGAGAGCGACGGACCGACGGAGCGGCGGCGGACCGGCGAGGGCGGCGGAGCGGCGAGGGCGGCGGGTGGACGGGGCGGCGGCGGAGCGGCCGGGAGCGGCGTTCCCGCTCGCATGATCGGGGGCCCGCTCCCCTTGGCCCGCCCGCGCGCCCCGCCGCTAGGTGGCCGGGGCGCCGCCGAGGTAGAGGCGGCCGAGGCGGGGGTCGGCGGCGAGTGCCGGGGCGGGGCCCGTGATGTGGACGCGGCCGAGGTCCAGGACACAGCCGACGTCCGCCATCTCCAGCGCCCGGCGCGCGTTCTGCTCCACCAGCAGCACCGCGACCCCGGTACGCCGCATCAGGTCGATCTGATCGAAGACCACCTGCGTGTTACGCGGGTCGAGCCCCATCGACGGCTCGTCCAGCAGCACCACGGAGGGCTCGAGCATGAGCGCCCGCGCGAACTCCACCTGCTTCTGCTGCCCGCCCGACAGCAGCCCCGCCATGGTCCCCCACCGCTCGGCCACCACCGGGAACAGCTCCTTGACCGCCTCCATCCGGGCCTGGAGCTTCGCGGGGTCCCGCACGGTGAAACCGCCGAGCCGGACGTTCTCGGCCACCGTCATCTCGCGGAACACGCTGTGCCCCTGCAGCACGTGGGCCAGCCCGAGCCCGAGCAGCCGCTGCGGCGACAGGCCCGTCACGTCCTGTCCCGCCAGCAGGACCCGTCCCGAGCGGGGGGCGAGCAGGCCGCTGGCGACCTTGAGCGCGGTGGACTTGCCCGCGCCGTTCGGCCCGACGAGGCACACAACCTCCCCGGCGCGGACGGTGACGGACAGGCCGCGCAGCACGGGCGCCGCCCTGCCGTACCCGGCCTCGACGTCTTCCAGTGACAGCAGGGTCTCAGACACCGAGGTACGCCTCCAGGACGCGAGGGTCGTCCCGCACCTCGGCGGGCGGGCCGGACGCGATGGGCGCGCCGCGGTCGAAGACGATCACGTGGTCGCACATGCCCATCACCATGTCCATGTTGTGCTCGACGACGAGGAACGTACGGCCCTCCGCGTTGAGCTCGCGTACGAGGGAGACGATGCGGTCGATCAGCGCCGGGTTCACTCCGCCCGCGGGCTCGTCCAGGAGCACGAGGTCGGGCTCGGCCATGAGGACGGCGGCCAGTTCGAGCAGCTTCTGCTGGCCGTAGGACAGGTCGCGCGCCTCGGCGTCCTCCAGGTGCTCGATGCCCATGCGCCGCAGCCAGTGCCGGGCCCGCTCCACCTCGCCCTTGTCGCGCAGCCCGGCCAGCAGCTCGCGCAGGCGGGTGCGGCGGACGGCGACCAGCATGTTCTCCAGCACGGTCAGGCGCGGGAAGACGCGGCAGAGCTGGAAGGTGCGGCCGATCCCGGCGTGCGCGACGCGGTGCGGCGAGTGGCGGGTGATGTCGCGGTCGCGGTAGAGGACGCGGCCGGAGTCCGGCTTGATCATGCCGGTGACGATGTTGAAGAAGGTGGTCTTGCCGGAGCCGTTCGGCCCGATCAGGCCGTTGATCTCGCCGTCGCGCAGCTCGACGGTCGCCCCGTCCACGGCGAGCACGCCGCCGAACGACTTGGTCAGCCCTTCGGTCCGCAGTGACGAGGTTGACGAGGTCATCGGACCGCCCCCTGGAGCCGCTGTTCGGCCGTCTCGTCCGGGATGGAGGGCCCGGTACGTCTCCTGGTCAGCCGGGCGAGGATGCCGTCCGGCATGAACAGCACCACCAGCACCAGCACCACGCCCGTAGCGGCCAGGTGGATCTGCGTCTCGCCCAGCGCGATCAGGAAGTACTCCCCCGCCGGGGCCACGATGAGCGCCCCGAGCAGCGGCCCGAACAGGTGCCTGACCCCGCCGAGCAGGCTCATCAGCACCATGTACGACCCGATCAGGATGGAGAAGACGAAGATGGGGTCGAGGCTGCCGAACCAGACCGCGTACAACCCGCCGGCGAGCGACACGAACAGGGCCGACAGGGCGAAGGCCGTCACCTTGTACGCCCCGGTCGGCACCCCCAGGGACTCCGCCTTGTCCTCGTCCTCCCTGATCGCCCGCAGACCCGCGCCGAAGCGCGAGCGCGAGACGTACCACCAGGACAGCAGCGCGAGCCCGAGCAGCGCCAGGAACAGGTAGAAGAAGACGATGTGCGTCTGTCCCCTGTGCAGGCCGGGGAAGGGCGAGGGCACCTGCAGCCCGGTGGAGCCGCCGGTGAGCGAGCGCCAGCCCTGCACGATGAGGTTCATCATCGACACGAGCGCGATCGAGACGATCACGAACGACGCCCCGCGCACCCGGACGGCCGCGACGCCGACACCGACGGCGAACACCGTGACCGCCAGAGCCGAGACCAGCAGGGCCACGACCCACGGCACGCCGAGGCGGACCACGAGCAGGCCGGTCCCGTACGCGCCGAGGCCGAAGAACGTCGAGTGGCCGAGGGAGACGTAGCCGGTGAAACCGCCCAGGAGGTTCCAGGACGTCGACATGGCCGCGTACATGACGGTCAGCGCGCCCGCGTACACCAGGTAGTAGTTCGGGACGATCCACGGATAGGCGAGCGCCAGGCAGGCGAGCGCCAGCGGGATCCCTCTAGAAGCGATGCGCAAGCCGGCCTCCGAAGAACCCCTGGGGACGCGCGAGCAGGGTCAGGAAGAGGAAGACGTAGAACATCATCGTGGCCCAGGTGGCGTCCACGGTCACCAGCACGACGCCCTCGACCAGGCCGAGCATGACGGCCGCCAGCGCCGCGCCGATCACGCTGCCCAGCCCGCCGACCACGATGACGGCCATCAGCTTGCCGATCCACACCCAGTGCGAGGCGGGGAAGAACGGCGTGATCAGCGCGAGGACGGTCCCGCCCACGGCGGCCGTGGCGAGGCCGACGCCGAAGCCGTACCCGGCGACCCGCTCGGTCTGGACGCCGACCAGCCTGGCCGCCTCCCGGTGCTGGATCGTGGCCCGCAGCGCCTGCCCGAACCGGCTCTTGACCAGCACCGCGAAGAGCACGGCGAGGGTGATCGCCGCGACGCAGAAGGCGATGATCCGGTCGTACGGGAGGTGCACGCCGCCGATCGTCAGGGAGCGCGTGGCGTAGTCCATGCTGACCGACTTGTAGGAGCCGGTGTAGAACGTCCCGAGCAGCCCCTCGATCGTCAGCGCGATCCCGAACGTCAGCAGTACCGACATCATCGCCAGGTTGTCCGGCGCCAGCCGGGCGACCAGCAGCCGCTGGACCGCCACGCCCAGCCCGAAGAAGAGCGGCACCGTCACCGGCAGCGCCAGGAACGGGTCCACCCCGAGCGTCGTGTGGACGGTGTAGGTCAGGTACGCGGCCAGGAACAGGAACGCCGGGTGCGCCACCATGACGACCCGCATCACGCCGAAGTACAGCGACAGCCCCGAGGCCAGCAGCGCGTACAGGCCGCCGGTCAGCACGCCCAGGGCCAGCCCCTGCAGGACCAGGCTCACCATTCCTTCTTCGGGTAGACGATGTCGGCGGTCTTGGCCTGCTCGGGGAGCACGATCTCGACCTTTCCGTTGACGTACTGCTGGATCATGTGCGCCTGCTCGGGCCTGCCCTGGTCGTCGAAGGAGAGCTTGCCCACGACCGTGTCGAACGTGCCCTGCCTGATGTGGTCGGCCAGCTTGTCCTGGCACTCCTTGGTCGGGTCGACGCACTTGACCGCGTTCACGGCGGCCTCGACGACCTGGCCGACGGTGAAGCCGTTGGCGGTGTCCTCGTTCGCCTCGCCGTTGAACATCTCCTTGTGCCGTTTGATCATCTCCTCGTTGCCGGTGAAGGTGGCCGTGGCCGACCAGCCGACGGGCGAGATGATGTTCTCGGCCGCCCCCTTCACCGCGGTGACGAACTCGGGCTCCGTCGGCCCGGTCGAGAAGGCCGCCAGCTTGGGCTGCACCTTGAGCTCCTGCAGCGCCCGCACCAGGCCCACGGAGTCCTCGAACTGGGTGCCGCCCACGACGATGTCCGGCTTGGCGGCGGCGATCTTGGCGGCGATGGGCCCGAACTCGGTGGTCTCGGGCGGGTACACCTCGTCCACGACCGTCTTGATCCCGGCCGCGGCGAGCTTGTCCCTCAGCCCGTAGGCGGTGCCCTGGGCGAACGGGTCGTCCAGGCTCGCGTACGCCGCCGTCTTCGGCCGCTTGTCGGCGGGCAGCTTGATGATGTAGTCGGCCAGGTAGTTGTAGTGGTCGCTGGCGATCGCGGGCGCCGCGTAGAACAGCCGCTTGAAGCCCTGCTCGAAGACCTCCTTGGCGGCCCCGGCCGGCTCGACGAAGAGCATGTTGTACGACTCCGCGACCTTCGCCGCCGGAATCACCAGCCGCGAGGAGAACGGCCCGAAGACCAGGTTGACCTTGTCCTGCGTGATGAGCGATTCGTAGTCGGAGCTGACCCGGTTAGGGTCGGAGGCATCGTCGCGGAAGATCAGCTCGACCTTCCTGCCGAGCAGGCCGCCCTTGGCGTTCACCCGGTCGGCCCAGACCTGGTAGCCGTCTTTGATGCCGTTGCCGGGCTCGGCGAAGTCGCCCGTGAGCGGGAGCGAGATGCCGATCTTCACCGGCCCCTGCTGCTGCCCCGGCGACTGGGCCGCGCCGGGTTCGTCGGTCTTCGCACAGGCGGTGACGGCTAAACCGCAGATTGAGATGATCGCCAGACTCTTGAGAACTCTTGCCATCGAGGAGACCCCCGTCAGAAGAGGCGCCACGAAAGCGCTTTCGTAAGCGCTTTCGGTTACGATTGCACGGGATCCAGCCCCGGACAAGGGGGGTTCGCAGCACATGGCCGACCATCCTCATCCGCCCCGGCTCGTCGATGTGGCCAAGGCCGCGGGGGTCTCGCTGGCGACGGCCTCCCGGGCCCTGACAGGCAGCACGGGGGTGAGCGCCCAGGTCGCCGCCCATGTCCAGGCGGTCGCGTCCCAGGTCGGATACGTGCCCAACAGCCACGCGCGGGCGCTGGCCGGCGGGCAGGCGTCCATGGTCGGGCTGGTCGTGCACGACGTCGGCGACCCCTACTTCGGCGAGATCGCCAGGGGCGTGCTGCGCGAGACCGAGAGCCGCGGCTACCTGGCGCTGATCAGCCAGACCGAGCGCGACCCGCGTGCCGAGCTGGCCAGGCTCCGGGCGTTGCGCGCGCACCGGGTCACCTCGATCGTGCTGGCGGGCTCCGGATACGTCGACGCGGGCACCGAGGCCGACATCGCCACCGAGGTGCGCTCGTTCACGGCGGCGGGCGGCCGGGTGGCCGTGATCGGCCGCCACCACCTGCCGGTGGACGCCGTGCTGCCCGACAACGCGGCCGGGGGCTCCACGCTCATGCACCACCTGCTCGACCTGGGCCACCGCCGCCTCGGCGTGCTCGGCGGACCGGCCAACCTGACCACGGTCGAGGACCGGCTGGCCGGGCTGCGGGCGGCGCTCGCCGCGGCCGGGCTCGACTGGCGCTCGTTCCCCATCGTGCACGGCGACTTCACCAGGGAGGGCGGCGCGGCGGCGACCGCCAGGCTGATGCGCGCGCACCCCGATCTGACGGCGATCGTGGCGCTGAACGACCCGATGGCGGTGGGCGCGCTGTCGTGGCTGCTCGGCAACGGGCGCAGGGTGCCCGGGGAGATCTCGGTGGCCGGGTTCGACGACGTGCCGGTGGCGCGTGACGTCTATCCGGCGCTGACCACGATCAAACTGCCCATGGTCGGCATGGGCAGGCAGGCGCTCGAGCTCGTGCTCAAGCCGCCCGCATCCCGCCCGCGCCGCCGCCGCACCTCGCACGAGCTGGTCGTACGTGCCTCCACGGCCCCTCCGCCCGTCTGACGGGCGGCGCTCCACGCCCCCACTGCGATCTTGACGCGGCCTCCACCGCCCCCTTGACAGCCCCATCCCCCGGGTTACGATCCGGGTCAACGAAAGCGCTTTCGGAAGCGCTTACGAGAGCGCACCCGGCGAGAGGATCCCGGATGTCAGCCTTTCGCACCCTCGTCCTCGCGGCCATGCTCGTCATGGCCGTGCCGATCCCCGCCCAGGCCGCCACCGGGCAGGACTGCGGCCTGGGACACGCCAAGGTGAAGCACGTGAACGACGAGCGCAACTGGGCGCCCGTGACCCCGTCCAAGTGGCGGTTCCCCGGCGACCAGGTGATCCTCGCCGAGGCGGGAGAGGCCCGCCCCGGCCCGCGCCGCCCCTTCGAGTACGCCGTGCTCAGGACCGGCCCCGAGTTCGGCTCGGTGCGGATCGACGCGGACGTCCGCCTGGACACCCCGACCAGCGTCAGCAACCGCGACGTGATCATCGTGTTCGGCTACCGGTCGGACACGGAGTTCTACTATGTCCACCTTTCTCAGGACAACACCATCTACCCGCACAACGGGATCTTCGTCGTCAACCATGCCGACCGCCTGCGCATCGACGACCAGTGGAACGGCCAGGTGGGCGCGCCGCCCGCGGTCACCGACATGGAGTGGCACCATGTCCGCGTCACCCACTGCGTGGACACCGGCCGCATCGCGGTCTACGTGGACGGCGCCACGACCCCGCTGATCACGGCCACCGACCGCACGTTCGCGTCGGGCCGGGTCGGCTTCGGCTCGTTCGACAACGTCGGCAGGATGCGTGACCTGACCGTCAAGGGCACCCCGGCCTGCGACGGCACCCCGCCCGCCGAGCAATGACACCCCCGACACCCTGGTGGTGAACAGGTATGCCGAAAACCCTCCGGTGCCTGATCGCCGCGGTGCTGGTGACCGCGTTATGCGCGCCGCCGGCAGCCGCGCAGGCCGAGCCGACGCCCATCGACGATCCCATTCCCGAGAAGCCCACCCCGTCCAGCCTGACGCTGACGCTGGAGGAGTTCGCCTCGTTCCCGAAGAGCGAGACGACCCCCGCTCCAACCGACGCGCGACTGGTCCGCTGGGCGCGGATCAACTACCTGGGCGAGCTGCCGGACGGCTCGCGCCGGCTGTTCGTCAACGACCTCAACGGCAAGCTCTACTTCCTCGACAAGGGCCAGCCGCGCGAATACCTCGACGTCGGCGCCACCTTCGCCCCCGACTTCGTCTCGGGCCGCGGCTTGGGGAGCGGGTTCGGCTTCGCCGCCTTCCACCCCGACTTCGCCAGGAACGGCAAGTTCTACACGATCCACACCGAGTGGGGTGACGCGCTGACCGCGAAGACACCCGACATGGCGCCCCAGCCGGGCACCAGGTTCCACGGCGTGATCACCGAGTGGACGGCCACGGACCCGAAGGCGAACGTCTTCTCCGGCACCCGCAGGGAGGTGCTGCGGCTCGGCTTCAGCGGCCAGGTCCACGGCATCCAGCAGATCGACTTCAACCCGAACGCGCGCCGCGGCGACAAGGACTACGGCCTGCTCTACGTCGCCTCGGGTGACGGCGGCCGCGGGGTGTCCAGCGACGACCCGCAGAACCTGGCGAACCCGTACGGCAAGATCCTCAGGATCGACCCCGCGGGCACGAACGGCGCGAACGGCAGATACGGCATCCCCGCCGCGAACCCCTTCGCCGGCCAGTCCGGCAAGCTGGGCGAGATCTACGCGTACGGGATGCGCGACCCCCACCGCTTCAGCTGGGACCCGCAGACGAACCGGCTGTTCCTCGGCCACATCGGCGAGCACGCCATCGAAGCCGTCTACGACGTCGGCGCGGGCGACAACCTGGGATGGAGCGAGCGCGAGGGCCCGTTCGTGTTCAACAAGGCCGACCGCTGCCACCTGTACACGCTGCCGGACGACGACGCGACGTACGGCTACACCTACCCGGTGGCCGCCTACGACCACGACCCGCCGCCCGGCCACTCGTGCACCTCCGACAGCGGCCACGCCGTCGGCGGCGGGTTCGTCTACCGCGGGCAGAAGCTGCCGCTGCTGTACGGCAGGTATCTGTTCGGCGACATCGTGGACGGCCAGGTCTTCTTCACCGTCGCCGCCCAGATGGACGAGCGGAGCGGCCGCCGGGCCACGATCTACAAGCCGCGCCTGGTGGACGCGACCGGCAAGCAGGTGACCATGCGGGACCTGGCCGGGGACACCCGCGTGGACCTGCGCTTCGGCCGTGACGGCGCGGGCGAGCTCTACGTGCTGTCCAAGGCGAACGGCAAGATCTGGAAGGTCACCAAGGCCGGCTGGACGCCGCCCGACGTGCTGCCGACCCTGCGCGACGACGTGGTGGCCGCGTACGACTTCGAGCACCCGCTGCCCGGCGACCCCGCCCAGGAGCAGGACCAGGGCCGGTCGGGCACGAACATCGCGCTGGTCAACGGGGGCGCCGCCATGCGCGTGGCCGACCCGGCCTACCGGGGCAGCACGTACGCGCTGCAGACCCGCCAGGTCGACCCGGCCACGGCCGGCAACGACGACTGGAAGGCCGGCGTCTACGGCGCGGACGGCGTGCCGGCGCTGCACGCGTTCAACGGCGTCAAGGGCGTCACCGTCATGGGCTGGTTCAAGATGCAGGGCGAGGGGCCCGCGCTCAACTCCAACACCGACGACCCGGCCGACCGCTTCAACGCGATCGGCCTGGCGGGGCTGCTCAGCGGCAACTCCCAGGGGCACGACGTCAGGGCCCTGCTGGAGCTCATCACGGTCGACGGCGAGCTGCGGGTCGTGGCGCTCGCCAGGCGCGTGGACGGCGGCAGCTCCCAGACCTTCGCCGCGAAACAGCCCTGGCAGGAGATCCTGCCGCGCGACCAGTGGGTCTTCCTCGCCGCGACGTTCGACTTCGACACCGGGGCGATGAAGCTGTTCAGGAACGGCCGCCCGCTCGACGGCTCCTACACGGTCACCGGCGACCCGTGGGGCGTCCAGGGCGAGCCCGAGCCCGACGTCACCTCGGCGACCGACCCGAGAGGCATCAAGATCGGCGGCAGTTACCCGCAGAACACCAGGGAGCAGAATCCCTGCGACTGCCGGATGGACGGGCTCATGTTCCTGGACCGGGTCGCGGCCCCGGTCGAGATCTGGGCCCAGTACGAGCTGGCGCGCTCGCGCTAGGAAATGGTCTGCATCTTCTTCGTCCGGTGATCGGTGAGGTGGAGGTCGCCGCCGAGCCGCTCCTTGAGCAGGTCGAGCACCTTGCGGCTGGACAGCACCGTCCAGAGCCTGCCGACCAGGTGCGGGTTGTACTCGGGGGCGGCGTCCATCCAGGCGTCCTTGCCCGCCTGGGTCTTGAACGTCGTGACGAAGAACTCTCCGTCAGGGGTCTTGCAGTAGCCGGTACGGATCTCCGCGGCATTGACCTGCATCTTCGGCTTGCAGCCGACCTTGGCGGCGAGCTGCTCGACGGTGAGGGGGGCGGCGGCGTCGCCCAGCTGTCCGCCTGCTGCGACGTAGCCGCCTCCGCTCCCTGAGGAGCAGCCGGCGACCAGTCCGGCCAGCAGCGCGAAAGCGGCCAGACGTGGAAGTGTCGTCATGTGCGGAGGTACGCAGGCCCCCGAACCCCGGTTCATCCCATACCGGCTTGGTTACTTCGGTGGCGCCGGCGTCTGGGAGACCCTGTGGTCCATCAGGTGCAGGTCGCCGCTGAGCGGCTCCTTCAGCTGCTCCAGCACCTCGAGCGGCCCCAGCACCGTCCACCGGGGGCCGACCAGGTGCGGGTTGTACTCGGGCGCGCGGTCCATCCACTCGTCCTTGAGCTTCTCACTCGCGAACGTGTTGACGAAGAACTGCCCGACCTTGGTCTTGCAGTAGCCGGTACGCAGGTCGGCGGCGTTGACCTGCATCTTCGGCTTGCAACCGACCTTGGCGGACAGCTGCTCCACGGTCAGGGGGGCGGCGGCCTTCTGGGTGTCGCCTGCTGCGGCGTAGTCGCCCCAGCCCCCTGAGGAGCAGCCGGCGACCAGCCCGGCCAGCAGCGCGAAAGCGGCCAGACGTGGAAATGTCGTCATGTGCGGAGGTACGCACCGAAAATCGCCCCGGTTCAGCGGAGAATGACGCAACCCTGATCGCGGAGCCGGCGCAGCACCTCGAGCTCGCCGTCGAGCTTGTTCCAGCGCAGGTCGAGCTTCTCCAGCGGGGGCAGCGTCGCAGGCAGCGCACGCAGCCGGTTGTTACGGAGGTCGAGGTGCCGGAGGCCGGGCGGCAGCGCGTCCGGCAGCTCGCGCAGCCGGTTGTTCCGCAGGTCCAGCACGCGCAGCTCGCCCAGCTCGGCGATCGACGCGGGCAGCCGGGCCAGCCGGTTGCCCTGCACGTGGAGCTCCCGCAGCCGCCGCAGCCCGCCGATGGACTCCGGCAGCGCCTCCAGCCGGTTGCCGTACAGCCGCAGCTCCACCAGTGCGGCCATCCGCCCGATGGACTCGGGCAGCCGGGTCAGCCGGTTGTCGGTGAGGTTGAGGTACGCGAGCCGTCCCAGCCGCCCGATCGCCTCCGGCACCTCGGTGAGCAGGTTGTCGCTGAGATACAGGTAGTCGGTGAGGTCCAGGTCCCCGATCTCGGGCGGGACGGAGGCGAGCCGGTTGTGCCCCAGGTCGAGCATGCGCAGCCGGGTCAGGCCGCCGATCGCGGCCGGGACCTCGGTGAGCGCGTTCTCGGCCAGGTTGAGCGACTCCAGCCCGGTCAGCTTCCACAGGGAGGCCGGCACGCCGGTCAGCCCGTTACCGCCGACCGCGAGGTGCCGCAGGCGGGGGCTCAGCCGGTCGGGGATCGCGCCGACGCGGTTGCCGTACAGGAAGAGGACCTCCAGGTACGGCGGGCAGCGCGGGAAGGACGTCAGCTCGTTGCCGTCGAGGTGCAGCGCGCGCAGCGCGGTCAGCCCGGAGAGGTCGGGCAGCGAGCGCAGGCGGTTGCCGTCGAGCCTGAGCTCCTCGAGCGCACCGAGCCGGGCCACCCGGTCAGGGACCTCGGAGAGGTCGTTCCAGGCCAGGTCGATCAGCCGGACATCGTCGGGGACGACGGGAAAGGCGGTCAGACCGGCATCGGGAGCGCGCATAGCGACAGATCATCGCATACGGGAGCGCAGGTCGAAGAGCTCGGACGGGGAGATGGGCATGCGGTCGATGGGGATGCCCTCGGCGTCCTCGAGGGCCGAGGCGATGACCGCGGAGACGGGGATCACGCCGGCCTCGCCCGCGCCCTTGATGCCGAGCGGGTTGAGCGGCGACGGCGTCTCCAGGTGGGCGGTCTCGATGTGCGGGATCTCGGTGGCGTACGGCATGAGGAAGTCCATGAAGGAGGCGTTCACGAGCTGGCCGTGCGGGTCGTACACCATGCGCTCGTAGAGGGCGCCGCCGATGCCCTGCGCCACTCCGCCGTGGATCTGGCCCTCCACGATCATGGGGTTGATCAGCCGGCCGCAGTCGTGCACGACCGCGTACCGAGCCACCTTGATCTCGGCGGTCTCCGGGTCGGTCTCGACGATCGCCGCGTGCATGCCGGACGCGAACGTGGACCTGATCGGCGAGTAGTAGTCGCGCCCCTCCAGCCCCGGTTCGTCGCCCTCGGCGACCGGCGGCCGGTCGGGGGAGGTGGCGCCGGAGAACTGGGTCGCCTTCGCGGTCTCGTCGTCGAAGGCGTACCGCAGCGGGTTGGCCAGCACCGCCACCGTGGAGAGCGGGATGGACGCGGTCGGCGTGCCGGCGACGTGCACCATCCCGTCGGTGATCTCCAGGTCGGCCGGGTCGGCCTCCAGCGCGTCGGCGGCGATCCGCAGCGCCTTCTCGCGTACCTTCCTGCACGCCAGCGCGATGGCGTTGCCGCTGACGACGGCCGCGCGCGAGGCGAACGTGCCGACCGCGTACCCGAACCTGCGGGTGTCGCCGGTGACCACGCTCACCCGCTCGATCGGCACACCCAGCTCGGTGGCGGCGATCTGCGCGAACACCGTCTCGTGCCCCTGGCCCTGCGAGGTGAGCCCGGTGGACACGTGCACCCGCCCGTCGGAGGTCACCTGCACGTGGCCGCCCTCGTACGGCCCCACGCCGGTGCCCTCGACGTAGCACCCGATGCCGATGCCCCGGCCGGGGCGTCGCTCGAAGGAGTCCCAGCCGATCAGCTCCTTGACCATGCGGAGCATCTCCGGGTAGTCGCCGCTGTCGTAGATCAGCGGCCGCCCGTCCTGGAACGTCATCCCCTGGTCGTACGGGAACTCGTCGGGCCCGATGAAGTTGGCCGCGCGCACCTCGGTCCGGTCCTTGCCGAGATAGCGGGCGATCTTGTCCATGGTCCGCTCCATGCAGAACACGCCCTGCGGCCTGCCGGCTCCCCGGTAGGGCGTGACCTGCACGGTGTTGGTGTAGACGGCGGTGAACTCGACCCGGTAGGCCCCGATCCGGTACGGGCCCAGCAGCTGCGTCGAGGTGACGATCGGCACGATGATGCCGTAGGGCGTGTAGGCGCCGTGGTCGTGCAGGATCGTCACGTCCAGGCCGAGGACGCGGCCGTCGTCGTCGAAGCCGACCCGTACGTACTGCACCTGGCCGCGCTCGTGGGCCGACGAGATGAAGTGCTCCCTGCGGTCCTCCGTCCACTTGATCTCGCGCCCGAGCGTCATGGCCGCCCAGGGCACCAGCACCTCCTCGGGCCACGGGTGCACGATCTTCACCCCGAAGCCGCCGCCCACGTCGGGCGCGATCACCTCGACCTGCGGCAGCGGCAGCTCGAGTGCGGCGGCCACGGCCATGCGGACGCTGGTGGAGGTCTGGGTGCTGGAGTAGACGCGCAGGTCCCGGCCGTCCCAGCGGGCGTACACGCCGCGTCCCTCCAGGGGCATGCTGGCGCTGCGCTCGATGTCGAGCCGGAAGGCCAGCGTGTGCGGCGCGGTCTCGATCGCCTCCCGCGCGCCGCGCCCGTCGGCCGCCGCGACCTCCTGGACGAGGTGCGCGCCGACGTTGCCCGGCACGTCCTCGTGCACGAGCTGGGCGCCCTGCACCGCCTCCTCCAGGCCGACGACCGGCTTGAGCAGCTCGTAGTCGACCTCGATGAGCGCGCAGGCGTCCTCGGCCGCGTACCTGTCGGTGGCCACGACCATGACCACCGGCTCGCCGACGTGCCGGACGACCTCCCTGGCCAGCGGGTACGCGGTGCGCCCGTGCGTGAGGGCCGGGTGCGGGATCAGCAGCGGCAGCGGCCTGCCGACCCGCTCGGGCAGGTCCTCCCAGGTGTAGACGGCGACGAGCCCCTCCACATCGAGCGCGGCGGCCACGTCGATGTCGCGGATGCGGGCGTGCGCGTGCGGCGAGCGCACGAACGCGGCGGCCAGCGCGTCCCCGCCGAGGTCGTCGAGGAAGCGGCCCTGGCCGGTGAGCAGCCTCGGGTCCTCCCGCCGCTGCACGGGCTCCCCGAACAGCCTCGTCGTCATGTCTCCTCCGCCAGCAGCTCGGCGGCCCGGTGAACGGCCTTGACGATGTTCTGGTAGCCCGTGCACCGGCACAGGTTCCCGGAGATGCCCTCGAGCACCTCCTCCTCCGTGGGCGCCGGGTTGTCCCGCAGCATGGCGGTCACCGTGCACAGGAACCCCGGCGTGCAGAACCCGCACTGCAGCCCATGACACTCGGCGAACGCCCTTTGCACCGGCGACAGGCCGCCCTCCGGACCCAACCCTTCCACGGTGGTGATCTCGGAGCCGTCCACGCTGACCGCGAACGTCAGGCACGACCGCACCGGCTGCCCGTCGAGCAGCACGGTGCAGCAGCCGCAGACGCCGTGCTCGCAGCCGACGTGGGTGCCGGTCAGGCCGAGGTCGTGGCGCAGGCAGTCGGACAGCAGGCGGCGGGCGGGCACACTGACCCGTCTCGCGGCGCCGTTCACGACGAGCGTGATCTCATGCTCCACGAACCCCTGCCTCCCTGGTCGCGTTCCGCAACGCCCGCTCGGCCAGCACGCCCACGAGGTGACGGCGGTAGTCGGCCGACGCGTGGATGTCGCCCTCCGGTTCGACCCGTTCCCGTACGGCCCGCGCCGCCTCCGCGGGGCTCCCGGTCACGTCCACGACGACCGGCACGGGACCGACGCCGACGCAGGCGAGCGTGGCGGCTTCGACGTGGCCGTCCTCGCCGAGTGTCACGACGGCGCAGACCCCGGCCAGCGCGTAGTCGCCGTGCCGCCTGGCCACCTCTTCGAATGCTGCCCCGGTACGCGGACCCAATGCCGGGAAAAATGCCGACACGGCCAGCTCGCCCGGCTGGACCGCCGACTCCATGGGCCCGACGAAGAACTCCTGCGCGCCCACGTCGCGTACCGGCCCGTCCCAGCGGGCCACCCGTACGGAGCCGCCCAGCACGGCCAGCACCGCGGGCAGCTCGGCGGCCGGATCGGCGTGCACGAGGCTGCCCACCACGGTCCCCCGGTTCCTGATCACGGGATGCGCGACCAGCTTGAGCGCCCGGCTGAGCAGCGGATGCGCCTCGGCCCGCTCCGCCTGCGCGTGCGTGACCGCCGCCCCCACCCGGACACCGTCCTCCGTCGCCTCCATGACCTGCAGCTCCCGCAGGCGGCTGATGTCGACGAGATGGGCCGGGGCCGCCAGCCGCATGTTGAGCATGGGGATGAGGCTCTGCCCTCCGGCCAGCACCTTCCCGCCCACCTCGGCGAGCGTCCTGAGCGCTTCGCCGACGTCGCGGGGGGCGTGGTACTCGAACGGCGGCGGCTTCACCCGGCCTCGCTCCTGGCCGGCTCGGCGGGGCGGCCGGCGATGGCCCGGAGCAGGTGATAGCCGCCCAGCACCACGATGGTGCCGAGCGCGATCCCCTCCAGGGTGAAGTCCGCGCCGATGTAGTGGCTCACAGGTCCGATGGCCAGAATGATGCCCGCGCCGATCGGAACCATGTTCACGGGATCGGCGAAGTCCACCCTGTTCTCGATCCAGATCTTCGCGCCGAGCAGGCCGATCATCCCGTACAGGATGACGGTGACGCCGCCCAGCACGCCGCCCGGCGTGGCCGCGACGAGCGCGCCGAACTTGGGGCAGAGGCCGAAGAAGATGGCGATGACGGCGGCGATGTAGTAGGCGGCGGTCGAGTAGACCTTGGTGGCGGCCATGACGCCGATGTTCTCGGCGTACGTGGTGGTGGGCGACCCGCCGACCGCGCTGGCGACCATGGTGCCGACTCCGTCGGCCACCACGGCCCGGCCCACGTACGGGTCGACGTCGGCCCCGGTCATCTCGCCGACGGCCTTGACGTGCCCGATGTTCTCGGCGATGAGCGCGATGACGGCGGGCAGCACCAGCAGCACGGCCGAGGTCTTGAAGTCGGGGGCGTGGAAGTCCGGCACCCCGAACCACGGCGCCTTCTCCAGGGAGCTGAAGTTCACCCGGTCGTGCGGGAAGGCGGTGGCCACGCAGTACGTCCCCTCGACCGGGCAACCGGCCCCGGCGGCGTCCCGCAGGTTCGCCCCGGGCAGCACCGATGTGATGGGCCCGGCGGCCTTGTCCAGCACCCACGAGAGCACGAACCCGAAGACCAGGCCGACCAGCACCCCGATCCGCCCGACGAACCCCTTGAAGAGCACGATCACCACGAACGTGACCAGCATCGTGATGAGCGCGACCCAGTGGTCCTGCGGCCAGTAGACGTCCGCCACCACGTACGCCAGCCCGAACCCGATCAGCATCACGACCGCGCCGGTGACCACGGGCGGGAAGATGCGGTGGATGATCTGCACGCCGAGGAAGTGGATCGCCAGCCCGGCCAGCGCCAGCACGAACCCGGCGACCAGGATGGCGCCGGTCACGATCGCGTCCGCGCCCGCGGTGTCACCGCCCGCCGCCGCCCTGATGGCGAGCACCCCGCCCACGAAGGACGCGCTGGTGCCGAGGTAGGACGGTATCTTCCCCTTCACGATCAGCAGGAACAGGATCGTCGCGACGCCGGACATCATCACGGCGACGTTCGGATCCAGCCCCATCACCAGGGGGAAGACGAAGGTCGCGCCGAACATCGCGATCACGTGCTGCGCCCCGAACCCCACCATTCTGGGCCAGCTCAGCCGCTCGTCCGGCCTGACCACCTCTCCGGGAGCCAGGTGCTTGCCGTCACCGTGCTTTGTCCATCCCACAACCATGAGAGCCCCTCTTGTACTGGGCAGCGTCTAACTGCCGAGCTGTGCTCGGAGCGCTGTGATGGATGTCCTCGCTGCGCTGCGGATCCATCACAGCTGGCGCCACGTTCCGGTGCGGGCACATTAGGCCCGCCGGGACGGTGCTACACGGGCATGATCTGCCAAATCTGCGCCGGGGGCCAGTGAAACTGCTACTCCACCCGGATCGAGAACCCTTCGCCGCTGACCACCTGACCGGACCGGATCTTGGCGCGCTTGCGCAGCTCCACCTCGCCGTCCACCAGCACAAACCCCTCGGCGACCAGCTGCTTGGCCATCCCGCCCGTCTCCGTGACCCCGCAGTACTTCAGCAGGTCACACAGCGGGATGTACTCGGAGCGCAGTTCGAAGTCCACATCCACAGCCCCAACCCTAGATCCCCCGCATCCGCAGCACGTGCAGGGCCAGGGTGAGGTTGAGGCGCAGGTGGGGGTCGTCGGTGAAGTTGCCGAGCAGGCGTTCCAGCTTGCCGATGCGGTAGCGCAGCGTGTTGTAGTGGAAGTGCAGCCGCCGGGCCGTCTCCGCCACGTTGAGGTTGGTCTCCAGGAGCACCTGCAGGGTGCGCCGGAGGTCGGCGTTCTCGGCGTCGACGTCGGAGGCCAGCGGTCCGAGCGTCTCGCGGACGAACGCGTGCAGCTCCTCCGTGTCGTTCACCAGGGACAGCAGGCGGTAGACACCGAGCTGGTCGAAGTGGGCGACCGCGCCGGGCCCGTGCAGCTGGCGGCCCACCCGGGCCGCCTTCAACGCCTGCGAGTACGCCTCGGGCAGCGTCTCCGCCCCCTGGCTCGGCCGGGAGGTGCCGGTGGAGAACGTCGCGGGCGGCACGTCGGCGAAGGCCGAGGCCGCGTCCTTGGCCACCCGGGTGGCGTCGATCGAGGCGTCCACCACGGCCACCACCTCGTGCGAGAACCCCGCGACCGCCCCGCGCGGGTCGTGCCGCCGCATCGCCGCCGTCCAGCAGGCCACCAGCCGGTCCTGCGCGCTGCGTTCGTCGCCGTCCGGGTCCAGCTCGGCCACCAGCACGGTCACCGGGCGCGCCAGGTCCCAGCCGAACGCCCGCGCCCTGGCCGTGACGCGCTCCGCCGTGCCCGCCCGGCCGGTGAGCACGTCGCGCAGGAAGTCGGCGCGGTACTTGCTCTCGACGGCGTTGACCGCCTCCTGCCGCGTCACGACGAGCGCGGCGACGGTGGCGGCGCGTTCGAGGATGCCGACGTCGCTGTCCCTGATCGCCCCCGTCGGGCTGTAGGCGACGATCCTGCCGTGGTGGTGGCCCCCGGCGAGCACGGGCACCGAGGCGAACGACCGTGCCCTCCCCGGGGCGGCCGGAAGGGGCTGGCCCTCGAGGGAGATCGACTCGCGCAGGACCGCCAGGTGATCGTCGGCGCCCGCGCCGGCCAGGACGCGGCCCGAGCCGTCCACGGCCGCCACCGACACGTCGAGCAGCTGCGCCACCTCGGCGGTCACCTCGTTGAGCCCGCCGCCCGCCAGCACGACCTGCACGAGCGCCCGGTGCGCCTCCTCGGCGCGGGCGAGCACGGCGGCCTGGCGGTTCAGGATGTCCGTCAGCACCTGGTTGAGGATGTCGTCGAACCCGACGTCGTTCGGCAGCAGGATGAGCGGGAAGCCGAGCCGGTCGGCCTGCTCGACCATCTCGTCGGGCAGCTCGTCCACGTATCGCCCGAGCTTGATCGCCAGCGCCGACAGCCCGCGCTCGTCCAGGTCGGCCACCAGCCGCCCGAGTGACTGCGGGGTGTTGCGCAGCGGGTAGCCCGTGGTGAGCAGCAGCTCGTGCGGCTTGACCCAGGCCAGGATGTCGGGCACTTCCATGACGTTCAGCCGCTGCACGATGCGGCCCAGCCCGCTCTCCCCCGCGATCAGCCTGGCGTCGGCGAGCGTCGAGACGCCGAGCACCTCTCCTACGGAAACACCGTGAATGATCGTCCCGGTGCTGGCGAGCCGGACGGGGGGTTCCATGTGGACGATTGTGACTCCAGAAGCGGTCTGTCAGGAAGAGCCAACCTTCCCGCTGACTGTTGGCAAATTTCTCCGTACGGAGGGTTCCGCGCCCGTTCTACGGTCAGGTCCAGGGGCGGATGGGAGGCCAGGTGACCGTCAGTACTCATGTGAGGCGTGCCCGCATCCATGTGACGGGGGCGGCCAGCACGGCGGTGCGCCCTCTCCTGGAGTCGCCGCGCCGCCCCGCCCGCGTGCTCGCCGTGTTCCCGGTGGGGATCTATCTCGAGGTCAGAACCGACCTGGAGCCTTCGGTGATCGCCGTCATCACGGGCGCGGCCACCCGGCTGCCCAACTCCGTGCTGCTGGCCGCCCAGTTGCCGCACGTCACGGTGGGTGACGACGCCTCGGTGGGCGAGCGTGCCGTCGAGCTGGGCCCGCTGAGCCTGAGCGTCCGCCGCTGGTGGGACCCCGCCCCGCCGCTGGGCCGGATCGATCGGGCGCGCCTCGAGCACGCCGCCGCACGCCTGGGCCGACCGCCGGATCCCCCGCTACCGGGCCTGGCGGGTAACGGGGCCGTCGAGTCGCTGGCCGACAGCTGTGCGAAGGGCTGGCTCCTGGGTGCGGTGACGGCGGCCGAGCAGCTCGTGGGCCTGGGTCCCGGGCTCACGCCGAGCGGCGACGACGTTCTGGCGGGCCTGCTGGTGACGCTGCGCCGGCTGGGCGCGGCGGCCGGGGCGGACCGTGCGGTCTGGCTGGCCGACTGGCTGGCGGCGACCGTGACGTTCGACGCGCGCACGCGTACCACGCCCATCTCGGCCACGCTCCTGCACTGCGCCGCCAGGGGCGAGGCCACTCCCGAGGTGACCGCCGTGCTGCGCGGCATCGCCGGTGGGCAGCCGCTCGAGCCGGCCCTGCGGGAGCTCCACCGTCTCGGTCACACCTCGGGCGCGGACCTCGCCCAGGGCATCGCCATCGGGACGTCCGCCGTCCTCGCCCTGAGCGGGCCCCGATGAGCAGCGACGCGGTGCTGGTACGGAAAGGCACGTACCACGACTCAGTCGCCCTCATGCGCATAAGTCGCGCGCTGACTGAAATGTCGGGCGTGGAGGTGGCCATGGTCGCCATGGCCACCGAGCTGAACCTCGGCATCCTCCGCGACCTCGGCTTCACCGTCCCGGCCGCCGACCCGGGCGACCTCCTCATAGCCGTACGCGCACACGACACCAGGGCGGCCGTCGAGGAGGCCGACCGCCGGCTGACCGCCGTCCGGCGCCCAGAGAGCGCCCCCACCGACCAGCCCCCGCTCACCACCCACTCGGCCGCCAGGACCGCCGGGGCCGACCTGGTCCTCGTCTCGACCCCCGGCGAGTACGCCTTCGCCGAGGCCCAGGACGCCATCCAGGCCGGGCTCCCCGTCATGATCTTCAGCGACGGCGTCCCCGTGGCCGAGGAACGCCGCCTGAAGGCGCTCGCGGAGACCCAGGACGTCCTCGTGATGGGCCCCGACTGCGGCACCGCCCTGATCGGCGGCGTCGGCCTGGGCTTCGCGAACGTGCTCGGCCCCGGCCCCGTCGGCGTGGTGGCCGCCTCCGGCACCGGCGCCCAGCAGGTGACGTGCCTGCTCGACTGGGCGGGCACCGGCGTCAGCCACGTGCTGGGCGTGGGCGGCAGGGACCTGTCGGCCGAGGTGGGCGGCCTGTCCACGCTGCGCGCCCTGCGCATGCTGGACGAGGATCCGGCCACTGAGCTGATCCTGCTCATCTCCAAGCCGCCGTCGCCCGAGGTGGCGCGGACCGTACAGGACTCCGTGGCGCGGCTGCGCACGCCGGTGCTGCTCGCGCTGCTCCCGGAGATCGACCTCACGGAGGCGACCGAGCGGGCTCTGCGCGCGCTCGGCAGGCCCGTGCCCGAGTGGCCGTCCTGGCCCGCGTGGTCGGGCAAGCAGAGCCGGGTCAAGACGATCAAGGGCGTCTACTCCGGCGGGACGCTCAGCGCCGAGGCCGCGCTGGTAGCCGGCCAGGGCGACTTCGTCGACTACGGCGACGACGCCTACACCAGGGGCCGGGCGCACCCCATGATCGACCCGACGCTCCGCGTCGAGGCGCTCTCCCGGGCTCACGAGACCGATCTGGTGCTCATGGACGTCGTGCTCGGCCACGGCTCCGACCCCGACCCCGCCGCCTCGCTCGCGCACGCCGTGGCCCGCACCCCCGCCACCGTCGTGATCGCCCTCATCGGCACCGAGGGCGACCCGCAGGACCTGCACCGGCAGGCCGCCGCCTTCAGGGAGGCGGGCGCGGCCGTGTTCACATCCAACGCCCAGGCCGCCAGGCACGCCAGGAGCCTCATATGAGCCTGCTGTCCACCCCACCCCGGGTCATCACGGTCGGCGCGGGCCTGCTCGACGAGGCGCTGAGGGCGCAGGCCGTCCGGACCGTCCCCGTCAGCTGGCGCCCGCCGCTGCCCGGCACCGCCGAGGCCCTGGCGAAGGTACTCGCCGACCCGCGCAGGCAGGCCGCGAACGAGCTGGCCGTGGGCAGGCTGACCTCCGCGCGCCCGTACCTGGTGGGGGTGCGGCGGGCGTCGGAGGTGCTGGAGGCGGGGACGTTCCTGCACGCGGGCCCGCCCATCACCTGGGAACGCGCGTCGGGCCCGATGCGCGGCGCGCTGATCGGCGCGATGCTGCTCGAGGGCCTGCTCGAGGGCCAGGCCGGCGACGAGCACGACGCCGGGCGCAGGCTGGCGGCCGGCGAGATCGCGCTGCGGCCGTGCCACGAGCACGCCGCCGTGGGCCCGATGGCGGGCGTGGTGAGCCCGTCCATGTGGCTGTTCGAGGTACGCGACGACGAGCACGGCGGCACCGCGTACTGCTCGCTGAACGAGGGCCTGGGCAAGGTCCTCAGGTACGGCGCCTACGGACCGGAGGTGCTGGAGCGCCTGCGCTGGATGGACGCGGTGCTCGGCCCGGCGCTGAAGGCGACGCTGGAGCGCACCGGGCCCCTCGACCTGCGCTCGCTGATCGCGCAGGCCCTGCAGATGGGCGACGAGCTGCACAACCGCAACCGCGCCGCCACCTCGCTCCTGCTGCGCGAGCTCGCCCCCGCCGTGGTCGAGGCCGTCCCCGGCCACGCCGCGGAGGTCCTGCGCTTCATCAACGGCAACGACCACTTCTTCCTCAACCTCGCCATGGCCGCCGCCAAGGTCAGCACCGACGCGGCCCGCGACGTGCCGGGCTCGTCCCTGGTCGTGGCCATGGCCAGGAACGGCACCGACTTCGGCGTCCAGGTCTCCGGGCTGGGCGGGCGCTGGTTCACCGGGCCGGCGGGCGTGCCCGACGGGCTCTATCTGGGCACGTACGGGCCGGACGACGCCAACCCGGACATCGGCGACTCCACGATCACGGAGACGTCGGGGCTGGGCGGGTTCGCGATGGCGGCCTCGCCGGCCATCGTGCGGTTCGTGGGCGGCGAGGTGTCCGACGCGGTGCGGGCCACGCGCTCCATGTACGAGATCACGCTCGCCGAGCACCCCGCTTACCAGATCCCGGGGCTGGGCTTCCGCGGCACGCCCGTCGGCATCGACGTGACGCTCGTCGCCAGGACCGGCCTGCTGCCCGTGGTCAACACCGGCATAGCGGGCCGCGTCGCTGGAACCGGACAGGTGGGGGCGGGTCTGGTCAAACCGCCCGTGGAGGCGTTCACCGCTGCCCTGCTGGCGCTGGCCGAACAGGCCATGTCAACTACGACATAACAGCAGGTAATGACCCTTGTCAGGGTTGATCAGCTTCCCTTGCGCATTGCCCGCAGATATCGTAACGAACCACTTTGTTTACGTTCAGTGCGGGATGGGGGCGGGAAGATGGCAGGCGACCGCTTGCTCAGCGGCCCCGGCCCGGAGGGCGGTGCCCCCAGCGGCGCCCCGCAGGGCCAGGGACGCCTGATCGGCCGGCGGTACCGCCTCATGTCGCCGGTCGGCAGGGGCGGCATGGGCATGGTGTGGCACGCCCACGACGTCCTGCTCGACCGGGACGTGGCGGTCAAGGAGCTGATCCTCCCGTACGGGCTCGACCGCGCGGGCATGCAGGTGGCGCACCGGCGCATGCTGCGCGAGGCCAGGTCGGCCGCGCGCCTGACCCATCCCGGCATCGTGACCGTGCACGACGTGGTCGAGGAGGACGGCCGCCCCTGGATCGTGATGGAGCTGGTCCGCGCGTGGTCGCTGGAGCAGGCCGTACGCCAGAGCGGGCCGCTGCCGGTGATCCAGGCGGCCGAGATCGGCATCCGGGTGCTCGACGCGCTCAGGCACGCGCACGCCGCCGGGATCCTGCACCGCGACATCAAGCCCGGCAACGTGCTGCTGACCCAGGACCGGGTCGTGCTGACCGACTTCGGCATCGCGGCCATCGAGGGCGACGTGACGATCACGCAGACCGGGCTGCTCATGGGGTCGCCCGCGTACATCCCGCCGGAGCGCCTGTCCGGGCAGGCGATCACCCAGGCGGCCGACCTGTGGTCGTTCGGCGCGACGCTGTACGCCGCCGTCGAGGGGCGGCCGCCGTACGAGGGGCCCGACCCCGTGGCGGTGCTCGGCTCGGTGCTCACCCAGGACCCGATCACCCCGCAGCGGGCCGGCTCGCTGCAGCCGGTGATCGAGGGGCTGCTGCGTAAGAACCCGGCGGAGCGGCTCACCTCCGACCAGGTCATCGAGATGCTGGAGGCGGTGCTGCGCGCGCACGGCTCGGTCCGGCCGCGCCCGGCCGAGACGCTGCACTCGCAGGACAACCTGCCGCCGCTGGACCACCCGTCGGGGCCGATGCCCTCGCGGATCGTGGAGACCCCCTCGGGTCCGGTACGCGTGCCGTACGACCCGCTGACCAGCCCGTCGGGCGGCCATTCGATGCCGTACGACGCGCTGCAGAGCCCGTCGGGCAGCCACAGGACCGACCAGCTGTCGACGCCGTCCGGCGAGTTCGACGCGTTCGGCAGCCCCTCGGGGGGCCGGCCTTTCGGCACGCCGTCCGGGCCGCACCGGATCGCCGGGGAATTCGACGACGACTCCGGCCCGCAGCCCGCGCCGATCCTGCCGCTGACCACGGACAGCCGGGCGTCCTCCTCCGGCGCCACGCCGTGGCCGCTGGCCTCGGCGGACGACCTGCGTGAGCATTCGCGCGACCTGTCCCGCGACCTCAGCCACAACCGCCTGGCCACGCTGCCCGGCGCGGCGCCGCGCACGGGCAAGAGCAGGCGCAGGCCGGAAGAGGACGACGGCTTCTGGAGCGGCGGCGGCCGCCCGAAAACGCTCATGATCGTCAGCGTGCTGGTGGGGATCGCCGTGGTCGTCGGCGCCGTGGTGGTCATCCTGTCGGGCGGTTCGACGCCCACGGTGGCGCCCGTGACCCAGGCGGCGACCTCGCCCGGCACGGCCCAGGACGGCGAGCCCTCCGTAATACCCAGCGGCTACAGCGAACACGGCATGGCCGGGTTCGCCGCCGCCGTGCCGGAGGGCTGGAAGGCGGGGACGTCGGGCGGCGTGACCACGTTCAGCGGACCGAAGGACTCCGGCATCCGGATCATGGTGCAGAAGGCCGCCGCGCAGCCCGACGGCGGCCTGGCCGAGCTGGGCAAGCGGGAGGCCAAGGGCGGCGTGGACGGCTACATCCAGGTGCAGCTCCAGGCCGTCGACTACCGCGGCTGGCGGGCCACCGACTGGGAGTACACCTACACCACCTCGAGCGGCGTCCCCATGCACGCGCTGACCAGGTACGTCACGATCGACGACAAGGACGCGTTCACGATCACGTTCGACATGCCCGAGCTCAAGTGGGACGAGCAGGCGGAGGCCCGCCAGGTGTTCCTGGACACGTTCCGGCAGGCGAGCTGACGTATTGCACCAGTCGTTCCAAAACGTGCTAACGTGCGGAGCATGGGGCGACCGAGGACGTTCGAGGAGGACCGCGCCGTCGAGGCGGCCATGCGGGCGTTCTGGAACGCGGGCTACGAGGCCACCTCGACCCAGGACCTGTGCGCGGCCACCGGCCTCGGCCGCAGCAGCATCTACAACACCTTCGCGAGCAAGCACGACCTGTTCGAGAAGGCGCTGCGCCACTACATGGACCAGCGCACCGCCGCGCTGGCCGAGCTGCTGGAGTCCGGCCTGCCGATCAAGGAGAAGATCAGGACCGTGCTGTGGTGGGCCGTCGACCCCAACCCCGGCGAGCCGCCCGGCTGCCTGGTGGTCAACTCGATGACGGAGCTCGCCCCGCACAACCCGGACATCGCCGAGCTGCTGCGGCGCGACAACGACAGGCGGCGGGAGCTGCTGCGGGCCGCCCTCGAGACCAGCCGCGCCCGGGGCGAGATCGACCCGGGCAAGGACCCGCTCACCCTCGCGCACTTCGTCATCGCCACCGTCAGCGGCCTGCGCGTGGCCGCCCGGGGCGGGACGGACCGGGACGGGCTCGAGTCGATCGCGAATACCGCGCTGAGCGTCTTCTGACTTTTTCGCGCCCTCGTTTTGAACTGATCAATCTAAAAAGGGAGTGTGACCATGCCGTTGGCCGTCTACATCCTGGGACTCGCGATCTTCGCTCAGGGCACCTCTGAGCTCATGCTGGCCGGGCTGCTGCCCGAGATGGCCGCGGACCTGCACGTGTCCGTGCCCGGCGCCGGGCTGCTGATCTCGGCGTTCGCCCTGGGGATGCTGGTGGGGGCTCCGGCGCTGGCCGTCGCCACGCTGCGCTGGCCCCGGCGGACGGCGCTGCTGACGTTCATGGCGGTCTTCGTCCTGTCGCACATCGTGGGCGCCCTGACGTCGAGCTACGGCGTGCTCTTCGCCACCCGCGTCATAGGCGCCTTCGTGTACGCCGGGTTCTGGGCCGTGGCCGCGAGCACCGCGGTCGGCCTGGTGCCCGCCAACGCCCGTGGCAAGGCGATGAGCGTGCTCGCCGGCGGGCTGACGGTCGCCACCATCATCGGCCTGTCCCTGGGCACGGTCATCGGCCAGCACCTCGGCTGGCGCGCGTCCTTCTGGGCCGTCGCGGCGCTGTCGGCCCTGGCCGGTCTGGGCGTGCTCGCCACCATCCCCGGCGGCCGCCCCGCCGGTGCCGCGCCGCGCGTCTCCGACGAGCTGCGCTCCATGGTGAGCCCCCGGCTCTGGCTCTCGTACGGGACCACCGCGCTGACCACGGGAGCCCTGCTGGCCTCCTTCAGCTACCTCAGCGTGCTGCTGGTCGACACCACGGGCCTGGCACCGGCCTGGGTGCCCGCGGTCCTGGCCCTCTACGGCGTCGGCTCGCTGATCGGGATCACCATCGGCGGCAGGATCGCCGACGCCCGTCCGTTCCCCACCCTGTACGTCGGCGTGACCGGCCTCGTCGTCACCTCGGTGGCGCTGGCCCTGGGCGCGTCGGCCACTGTGCCGGCCATCGCGCTGATCTTCCTGCTCGGCGCGTTCGGCTTCGGCACCAACCCCGCGCTGAACACCCGCGTCTTCTCGCTGGCCAAGGAGGCCCCCACGCTGGCCGCCGCGGTGAACGTCTCCTCCTTCAACGTCGGCATCACCGTCGGCCCCTGGCTCGGCGGGCTGGCCATCGAGGCAGGGCTCGGCTACCCGTCCGTCGCCTGGATCGGCGCCGCCATCGGCGTGCTCTCGCTCGCGACCGTGGCCCTCTCGGCAGCCCTGCACCGCTCCACGGCCGCGGAGACCAGTGAGGTACCTTCTCGCGTATGAAGCTGGCGAGCATCCACTTTTACCCCGTCAAATCCACCGCGGGCCACGAGGTCCGCGAGGCCGAGGTGCACCCGTGGGGGCTGGCCGGCGACCGCCGCTACCTGATCACCGAGGAGCGCGGCGACATCCTCACCGCACGCGAGGAGCCCCGCCTGCTGGCCATCGTCGCCCTGCTCGACAGCGACGGACTCACGCTGACCAGCCCGCACGCAGACCCGCTGCACGTCACACCGGCCGATTCGATGTCCACGGTCACGGTGGGGCGCACTCCCGTGGAGGTCACCGACTGCGGCGACGACGCGGCGCGGTGGCTGTCCGGGCTGGTGGGGCGGCCGCTCAGGCTCAAGTGGCTCGACGACCCGACCCGCCGTCCGGTCAACCCCGAGTACGGGCGGCCCGACGACCGCGTGAGCCTGGCCGACGGCTACCCGCTGCTGCTCACCTCCAGCGCCTCGCTCGCGCGGCTCAACGACTGGATCGTGGAGACCGCGCTGGAGCGCGGCGAGGAGGCGCCCGAACCGCTGCCCATGCACCGGTTCCGGCCGAACGTGGTGGTCGACGGGGTGGACACGCCGTTCGCCGAGGACAAGTGGGAGCGGGTACGCATCGGCGCGGTCGACTTCCGGGTCAGCAAGGGGTGCGACCGGTGCGTGCTGACCACGATCGACACGGCCACGTACACGAAGGGCAAGGAGCCCATCAGGACGCTCTCCCGGCACCGCAGGTGGGACGGGAAGGTGTGGTTCGGCATCAACCTGATCCCGGACACGCCGGGGCGCATTGCTCAGGGGGATTCGGTCACCATTCTCTGATATTTCGGCCTTTTGGGTGATGTTGGGGGTTATGCGAGACTTCACACGTGACCAGTGCCCCCACAACACCTGCCGTCTCGTCCGCTGACCGCATTCAGAGCGTCCAGCGCCGGACCCTGGCCGTCCTGTCGGCGACGCAGATCGTGGGTGGCGTGGGGGTGGCCGTCGGGCTCGCGCTCAGCTCGGTGGTCGTGGACGAGCTGTCGGGGTCCACGGTGATCAGCGGCTTCGCGGGCACGGCCACCGTGCTCGGCGCGGCGCTGCTGGCCCTGCCGACCGCCAAGGCGGCGGGCCGGGGTGGCCGCCGCGCGGGGCTGTCGGTGGCGTACCTGTCGGCGCTCGTGGGCTGCGCGATCTCGGTCCTGGCGATCAGCCTGCACGCGTGGCCGCTGCTCCTCGCGGGGCTCGTGCTGGTGGGCGGCGGGAGCGCGGGCAGCCTGGCGGCGCGCTACTCGGCCACGGACCTGTCGCCGCAGGGCCGCTCGGCCAGGCATCTGTCTCTGGTCGTCTGGGCCTCCACGATCGGCTCCGTCGCCGGCCCGAACCTCGCCAAGCCCGCCGACCAGATCGGCATGCGGCTGGGCCTGGTGCAGCAGGCGGGGCCCTTCGCGTTCGCGGCGCTGGCGTTCGCGCTGGCCCTGACCGTCATCTTCGTCTTCCTGCGCCCCGATCCGCTCCAGCTGGCCCGCTCACTCACCGGCGCCCAGAGCACCGGCCGCGCCCCCAAAGGCACGATCCGCACCGCCTGGCAGACCCTCCGCACGACCCCGAACGCCCGCCGCGCCCTCGTCATGATCGCGGTCAGCCACACGGCGATGGTGTCGGTCATGTCCATGACCCCGGTCAAGCTCCATCACGACGGCTCGAACCTGGACGTCATCGGCCTCGTGATCAGCCTGCACATCGCGGGCATGTACGTGCTGTCGCCGGTGGTGGGCTGGCTGGCCGACAAGGCCGGCAAGGTGCCCGTCCTGGTGCTCGGCATGGCCCTCCTGCTGGCCGCCGCCGCCCTCGCCGGCACGGCCGGCCACCGGGTGTGGCAGGTGACGACCGCGCTGGTGCTGCTGGGGCTCGGCTGGTCGTGCGGCCTGGTGGCGGGCTCCGCCCTGGTCACCGAGTCCGTCCCGCTCGACGGCCGCCCGGCCGTCCAGGGGCTTTCTGACCTGCTGATGAACGTCTGCGGCGCCACGGGCACGATCGTCGCGGGCGCCATCGTGGGGATGCTCGGGTACGGCGTGCTCGGGCTGGTCGTGGGGGTCATGGTCGCCCTCGCCGGCGTCTGGCTCACCGTCATCTGGCGCACCACCGACGCCTGAACCGCTCACCCCCGTCACTTGGCGTCGGCGTACGACGAGACCGCCACGGCCTCCATCGGGAAGCGCACCGGTGTCGCCCCGAACAGCAGCCGGGTGGCCTCCGAGGCGGCCGACGCGACGGCGGCGATCACCTCCTCGGCCTGCGAGATCGGGCAGTGCACCATCACCTCGTCATGCTGGAAGAACACCAGCCGGGCCGGCTCGGGCAGCAGCCCGCGCAGCACCGCCATCAGCGCCAGGGCCCACTCGGCCGCGGTGCCCTGCACCACGAAGTTGCGCGTGAACCGCCCACGGTCGCGGGCCGCCCGGCTGCCCTCGGGCCCCGACACCAGCTCCTTCCAACGGGACGAGGGAGGCGGGCTGGTGCGCCCGAGCCACGAGCGCACGAGCCGCCCCTCCTCCCCCGCCTTGGCCGCGTCCTCCACGAACTGGTACGCCTTGGGGAAGCGCTGCCGCATCACCGCCAGCAGCTTGGGCGCGTCGCCGCTGGTGCCGCCGTACATGGCGGACAGCATGGCGATCTTGGCGTTGGCCCGCTCGCCCCCGAACGACTGCGCCAGCGCCGCATACAGGTCGATCTCCCCCGCGGCCCTGGCCAGCCCCACGTCGCCGGCCATCGCGGCCAGCACCCGCGGTTCGAGCTGGGCGGCGTCGGCGACGATCAGCACCCACCCCTCGTCGGCCACCACCACCCGCCGCATCACCTTGGGGATCTGCAGCGCCCCGCCGCCGCTGGTCGCCCACCGCCCGGACACGACGCCGCCCACCACGTACTCGGGCCGGAACCGCCCGCCCCGCACCCACTGGTCGGCCCACACCCACCCGTGGAAGCTGAACAGGCGGGCCAGCTCCTTGTAGGCCAGCAGCGGCGCCACGGCGGGGTGGTCGATCTGCTTGAGCTCCCACGACCGGGTGGTCTTCAGCGCCACCCCGGCCCCCTTGAACGCCTTGACGAGCTGCTGCACCGAGTCGGGATTGACCGGATGGCCGAAGGCCGCGGCCACCTCGTCGGCCAGTGCCTGCAGCTTGGCCGGTCGCATGCCGTGCACGGGCCGCGGCCCCAGGAGGTCGGTCAGCAGCGCGTCGTGCACGTCGCGCCGCCAGGGCATGCCGTCGTACGACATCTCGGCCGCGATGAGCGCCCCGGCCGACTCGGCCGCCACCAGCAGCCTGAACCTGCCGGGCTCCGGCAGCGCCTCGATCCGCCGCAGCTGGTCGGCCAGCACCTCGGCCACCGCATCGGCCGCGAGCGGCTCGGGCGCGAACAGCGTGTCGGGCGCGCTCGGCTGGTCCTCGGGCACCGGCAGCCCGTGCAGCCTGGCGTGGGCGGCCCTGGCCGAGCGGGGCTCGCCGTAGCGGCCCTCGTACGCGAGCAGCAGCCCTTCGGTGAGCGCGAGGTCATGACAGCGCGAGACCCGCACGCCCGCGCGAAGCAGGCCGGGATAGACCTCCCGGGCATCGGCCCACACCCACCGCGGGTGCTCGGCCGCCTCCAGCTCGCGCACGGCCCCCGCCAGGTCGGCGGTACGGCGTGCCGAGCCGCCGACCGGAAGCACCGTCTCTGCGGCGACCACGACATACACGTGGTCAAGGGTGCCAAACGACTACGACAGTGTGATGCGCACCTCGTCCTCGAGCGGCGGATCGAGCTCCTGCGACAGGCACCCGGTCGCGGCGAAGCAGCGCAGGGTCAGCTCCTCAGGAGTGACCGAAACGTGCAGGAGCTGCTTGAAGAACGGTGGTGTGTCCCAGTCGGACAGCTCCGACAGGTAGCGGTGGAACACCTTGTCCACCGGCAGCCTGAACGGCCACGGCCAGGCCCCGAGCAGCCGCGCCGCCCACCGCATCCTGCGGGTGATCGTCACAGGCCCCTCAGGAGCCCTGACCGGCCGGTTCTTGATCTGGCCCGACATGATGCACAGGGCCTCGGAGGGCGTGAGGTAGATCCACTTCATCCGCAGGCGGCGCGCGTACAGCTGGCTGTAGAAGGACAGCGAGTCGCCGCGCAGCGGGTAGCACTTGAACGCGTCCTCGTCCACGCCCGCGACGTCGACCCTGCCGATGGTGTGCGTGGCGTGCATGAACGCGCCGCCGCCGCCGGAGACGATGTACTGGATCACCCGGTCGCCCACCTTGACCGGATAGCGCTGGTAGTTGTGCACGTCTCCGCCGATGGCCGCGACGTACCGGTGCGCCGGGTCGCGCACGATGTCGTCGATCGTGCCGCCTTCCTCCAGAGGCGACGGCTTGTAGGCGTTGCCGGTGTAGATGGGCTTGCCCGTCACGAGGATCTTCGGCCGCGGATCGAGCGAGACGCGCCGCAGCCACGCGGTCTGCCCCTTGTCGATGACGTTCTTGATGCCGGTGTCGACGCCGACGATCAGCAGGCTGTCGGTCTCGATCGCCCAGTACGGCGCCGGCTGCGTGGCCTGCTGAGCCGGCTTGCCCCTGAGCTCGCGCGCCTTGGCCAGCCGCTCCTCGTCGATCGTCTCCGGCTTGCGCCACAGCAGCCCGCGCAGCCCGCGGTCGGGCTTCGGCTTGAGTGGCGGCGCGTCGCAGAAGACCCGCATGAACCCGCCGAGCCCGTCGTACCAGTCGTGGTTGCCGGGAACGGCGTAGATCGGGGCGTCATAGTCCTTGTACGGACGGAAGAACTTGTCGCAGTACTCGTTACCCGATCCGGTCGGATAGATCACATCACTGGCTATGACGGCGAATGCCGTGTCCTCCCCCAGTTTCAGCATCCCCGGAACAACGGCATACTGCGACGCATCTCCCTCTCCTGTATCACCGAGCAGAAGGAAACTGAAATTTCCCCCAACGGATAGCTTGATGCGAAATTCCGGGTCAATCCCGCGCGCTTCCTGGGCCGCCACCCACCGCGCCCGAACCTCACCTGACGGATCCCCGAACAACGAGGCGAGGATGTCGTTGCGCGAGCGCCACAAGGTCGCCAGATTCAACCAGGTAAATCCCTGATCATTGGGCCTGAGCTGGGCGAACGTCCCCGTCTGCGTACATGCCCACCCGGCGCCCCGCTCCGACACCCGTGACGAAAGATGCTTTCCGCGTTCAGCCGCGACTTCCACCATGTCCCCATCTTTACCGCGATCTTCACATGACGCACGCTGAACGCTCCGTACTGCAAGGAACACAGAAGGTTCGCAATGGTGTAGCCTCACCCCCCAAGCAAGCGGTTGGGACCGCCGAGGGGAGGCTCCCATGACCCGTAACAGCCCGGACGACGCGACCCGAAGAGGCACCTCCGAGGCGGAGGCTATTGAGGGCCTGCTGGCATATGCGCAAACCAGCTCCCGGTGGGGCGGCGCGGCGCTCCGCAGAGCCCGCGAGGCGGTGGCGCGCAGCAGGGCGCTGGCCACGGAGTTCCCCGAGCACACGGCGCTGCTGGCACGCAGCCTGCGCTTGACGGCGAAGCTGCTGCTGAAGCGGGGCCGGGCCGTGGAGGCGCTGCCGATGGCGCAGGAGGCGGCCGCGCTCACCCGCGCGATGTGCGGCGCGCCGCTGGTGCACTCGCTGATGCGCCTGGCCGAGGTGTACGAGGCCCTGCACCGCTACAGCGAGGCCGCGGCCACGATGGCGGAGGCCGACCAGATCTCCCCGCCCGAGACTCCCTGACCCCGCGCCGTCGCGGGCGCCCGGCCGTGGTCCTGCCGCGCCCTCGCCCCTCTCCCTGAAGGACCTCCGCCGAAGTGCGCGGGAACGCGGGTGGCGGCCGTCAGGCGGGCGAGCCGTCCGGCGGGACGAGGACGCCGGGGTTGAGTATCCCGGCCGGGTCGAGCCGGCTCTTGACCGCCTGCAGCACGCTCACCCCCACGGGCCCCAGCTCGGCCGCGTAGGCGTCCCGGTGCTCGCGCCCGACCCCGTGATGGTGCGTGATCGTGCCCCCCGCCTCGACGATGGCCGCGTTCGCCGCCGCCTTGGCCCGCTCCCACTGCGCCACGGGGTCGCCCTCCTGCGCGGTGACGACGGTGAAGTAGAGCGACGCGCCGGTCTCGTACACGTGGGAGATGTGACACATGACCAGCGGTGAGCCGAGCGCGCCCGCCAGGGCCAGCCGGACCGCGTCGTAGAGCCGCGGCAGGTTCGCCCAGAACCCGGCGGTCTCCAGCGTCTCGACCGTGGCCCCGGCGGCGAGCAGCGAGTCACGCAGGTACGGGGCGGAGAAGCGGCCGTGCTCCCACGCCTCGCCCGGCTCCGCGCCCAGGGGCTCGCCGCCCGCCCGCTCCAGGACGGCCGAGGCCGCCGCCTGCCGCTCCGTCACGGAAGCGCCTTCGTAGCCTGCGATCAGCAGGCAGCCCGAGCCGCCGGAGCCGATCGCCTCCGGCTTGGCCAGGCCGATCATGGTCTCGGTCTCGTCCGACAGCCGCAGCACGGTGGGGAGCGGCCCTTCCTGGGCGAGCGCGCGTACGGCCGCCGATCCCTCCGCGAACGTCCCGAACCGCCATCCTTCGTACCGGCGCTCGGCGGGAGCCCGCCGCACCCGCAGCCTGAGCGACGTGATCACGCCGAAGGCGCCCTCGGAGCCGAGCACGAGCTGCCGCAGATCGGGCCCGGCCGCCGACTTGGGGGCGCGCCCGAGGTCCAGGGTGCCGGACGGCGTGGCCACCGTGAGGCCGACGACCATGTCGTCGAAGCGCCCGTACCCCGCCGAGGCCTGGCCGCTGGAGCGGGCCGCGGCGAAGCCGCCGAGCGTGGCGTACTCGAAGGACTGGGGGAAGTGCCCCAGCGTCAGCCCGTGTCCGGCCAGCAGCCGCTCGGCCTCGGGCGCCCGTACGCCCGGCTCGAACGTGGCCACGAGCGACTCCAGGTCCACGGCGCGCAGCCGGTCGAGCCGCCCCAGATCGAGCGCGATCACCCCGGCGAAGCCGGAACGCGCGGGCGCGAGCCCGCCGACCACGGAGGTGCCGCCGCCGAAGGGCACCACGGCGACGCGTTCGGCGGAGCAGACCCGCAGCAGCTCGGCCACCTCGTCGTGCGAGCCGGGCAGCACCACCGCGTCGGGGGCGTCGGAGCCGTCCCCGGTGCGCACCCGCAGCAGGTCGGGGGTGGACTTGCCACGGGTGTGGCGTACGCGGGCCTCGTGGGAGGTCAGCACGTGCGCGGAGCCGACGACCTCGGCCAGCGCGCCGAGCAGCGGCTCGGACAGGGCGACCGGCGGCAGGCGCACCGACTCCAGGGCGACGGCGGGAGTGCCGGGCGCGCGCACGCCGAGGAAGTCGCGCAGCAGCCGGCGAACCTGCTCGGGCAGCTCGCGCGCCTTGGCGGGGTCGCCCCAGCCGGACCACAGCATCGGTTCTCCGCACATGCTTACACTGTGACACATGACGTCGAATCGTCACAATGACGGCGTGCTGGACGCGGCGCGCGACTGCGTGCTGGCGTACGGGGTGCGGAGGACGACCCTGACGGACGTGGCACGCAGGGCCGGGGTGTCGCGGATGACGATCTACCGCCGCTGGCCCGACGTGCGCACGCTGGTCGCGGACCTGATGACCAGGGAGTGGGTGCGGGTGGTCGAGGGGCTCGACCTGGCCGACCCGGTGCGCGCGGTCGTCGCCGGGGTCCGCGGGCTGCGCGCGCACCCGTTGTGGCGGAAGATCGTGGAGGCCGATCCCGAGCTGCTCATGCCGTACCTGATCGACCGGCGGGGCGCGAGCCAGGAGGCCGCGCTCGGCGTCCTCGAGCGGGCGGTCGGCGACCCGCGCAAGGCGCGGGCGGTGCTGCTGGTGGCGCAGTCGTTCCTGCTGTCGGCGCCCACGATGCTCGGCCCCGTGACCCTGGACGAGCTCGACGACGAGCTCGCCGCCATGCTGGAGGCCTACCTTGGGTAGCCCGGGTGGAGGCACTTCGGACAGCTCGCGTGGAGGCGCACCTTGGACAGCTCGCTGAACGCCCGCAGACGCTCCCGTGAGCTCCGCGAGGTCGCGGAGGAACGGCTGGACGTCCTGGTGGTGGGGCTCGGCGCGACCGGCGCGGGCGCCGCGCTCGACGCCGCCTCCCGGGGGTTGAGCGTAGCGGCGATCGACGCGCACGACCTGGCTTTCGGGACGTCCAGGTGGAGCTCCAAGATGATCCACGGCGGCCTGCGCTACCTGGCCAAGGGGCAGGTGGACGTGGCCTACGAGAGCGCGGTCGAGCGCGGCATCCTGCTCCGCACCACGGCTCCGCACCTGGTCGCGGCGCACCCGTACCTGCTGCCGCTCACGAAGGCGGTCTCGCGGCAGCAGGCGGCGCTGGTGATGAGCGGCTACCGGCTCGGCGACAGCCTGCGGGCCGCCGCGCGCACGCCGCGCCGGCTGCTGCCAGGACCCACGCGGCTGAGCGCGGCCCGCACCCGCACGCTGGCGCCCGTGCTCGACGGCGACGGCCTGCGCGGCGCGCTGCTGTCGTGGGACGGCCGGCTGCTCGACGACGCCCGCCTGGTGGTGGCCATCGCCAGGACGGCCGCCGCGCAGGGCGCCCGCGTGCTGACCCGCTGCCGCGCGCTGCGGCTGACGGACCGGGGCGCGCTGGTACGCGACGAGCTGACCGGCGAGGAGTTCGACGTCCGCGCCACGACGGTGATCAACGCGGCCGGGGTGTGGGCGGGCACGCTGGACCCCGAGGTGAAGCTGCGGCCGTCCCGTGGCACCCACCTCGTGCTGGCGCCCGGCACGCTCCCCGGGCTGATCGCCGGCATGCACGTGCCCATTCCCGGAGAGACCAGCCGATTCGCGCTCGTACTCCCCCAGCGCGACGGCCGCGTCCACGTCGGCCTCACGGACGAACCGGTGGACGGGCCGGTGCCCGACGTTCCCGAAGCGCCCGAGGAGGACGTCAGAACGCTCCTGGAGGTGCTGAACGGCGTTCTTGAGACTCGGGTGACCAGAGAGGCGGTCGCGGGCGCGTACGCGGGCCTCAGGCCCCTCCTGGCGGCCGACGGTCGCACGGCGGACATCTCCCGCAGGCACGCGGTTCTGTCGCACGACGGGGTCGTCACGGTCGTCGGGGGCAAGCTGACGACATATCGGCGCATGGCCGAGGACGCGGTGGATCGAGCGGTCTCGTCCGCGAAGCTGCCGGCCGGGCGGTGCCGTACGAGGAAGATCCCGCTCGTGGGGGCGGGAGCGCGGCCGTCAGGGGTGCCGCACCGGCTGGCCGAGCGGTACGGCAGCGAGGCCGAGGCCGTGCACGAACTCGTCAAGGCGCACCCGGAGGAGGCCGGGCTCGGCGTCACCGAGGGCGAGCTGATCTGGTCGGTCCGGCACGAGGGCGCGCTCGACGAGGGCGACCTGCTGGACAGGAGGACGAGGATCGGCCTGGTCAAGCAGGACAGGGACCGCGCGCTTGCGGCGGCACGGGCGGCTCTGGACCGGATGGGCCGCCTCTGACCCCTCCAATCCGTTAGGTTAGTCTTACCTAATTCGGATCGGGAGGGGGATCGGGCGTTGGCGAGGGGCTGCGAGCATCCGGCGGGGTGCCACACCGGGAGGTTTCCCACGTTGGCCAGCGCCACCGTGGGAGCCAGGCTCTGGCTGCTCGTCGAGTACACCGGCGCCTGGCCGTCACACCTGGAAAGCTTCGAACTTCCTGAAAGAATCTCCGAACTCGTCCGCCGGGCGCTCGAACGCGGTATCAGGCCCCAGCTGATCCGCCGCCCGGGCAAGCGGACCCGCCCGGGGGAGCAGGGAATCCGTGTGCTATTGGCGTACGCGGTTGGAGAACGTCCCTGGTTGGCGAGCGGTGTCGTCGCAGGTCCTGACGATCTTGACCTGGACTCGTTCGTGGCGGGAGTGGTCCCGGAGTCCTGCATACTTGAAGTCGAGCCGGTATTTCTGGTCTGCACGCACGCCAAGCGCAATGCGTGCTGCGCCCGCATTGGACTACCCCTCGCTCGGTCGCTGGCCGATTCGCTGCCGGACAGAGTATGGGAAACGTCACACGTTGGCGGCGATCGCTACGCCGCCAACCTCGTGTGCTTGCCACACGGAATTTTCTACGGCAGCATGTCTCAGGCTGCTGCACTGGCAGCGGCTAACGCGTACCGGTCGGGCGAGATCATTCTCGACCGCTACCGGGGACGCGCAGGCATCCCTGAGCCATTGCAAGCCGTGGAGCACTTCGCCCGAGCCCATACGGGAGAGTGCGCCGTCGGCGCGGTGGCCGTGGAATCCTCCAGGTCGGACGGTGACGTCACCGAAGCCATTGTGCGCTGCGGCGACGTCCGGTTCCAGGTTGTGGTTGAGCCATCGGCGTTCACAGCGCCGTGTGGTACGGCTTGCGCCGAGACGATCACCACCTACCGGCTGGTTTCGCTGGACAGGCTCACGCCTGTGCGGTATGCCACGCCCGCTCTTGCCTGAACAGGGAACATCGCGGCCCTACCTTGCGTTGGAACAGTGACGCCAAAAGCGTCCAATGCGGCTCAATTACCGAAATACCTCTCACGAAGGTGGTTTTCTCATGTCTCAGGTACGTCGGCAGCTCGCCCGCCCGCGCCCCAGCTGGGGTTGGCAGGATGATGCCGCGTGCCGGGGTGAGGACCTCGTGCTCTTCTTCGGCCCCGACGGGGAGCGGCAGCCCGAGCGTGACGTACGTGAGCGGAAGGCCAAGGCGATCTGCGCCCAGTGCCCTGTCCGCAACGAGTGCCTTGACTACGCGCTGTCCCGGCCCGAGAAGTACGGCACGTGGGGCGGTCTCAACGAAGACGAGCGCGCCTCCGAGCGTCGTCGTCGCATGCGCCGCGCGGCCAGCGCCGGCATCTCCGCCGCCTGACACACCCGGCAGCGTCACCATCATCGCGTGATCAAGCAGTTGTCCCGATGAACCAGAGCCTGGCCCTCCATGTCCAGGCTCTGGCGAACCCGGTCGGGACAACTGCCTGATCAGGCGTCACATCCTCACCCCGGACACCGAGCTCTGACGCTCGCACCCTCCACCGCGAGCGTCAGAGCGGCACTCAGCCCTGCCGGAGCCAGTTCACCATCGGCTCCGGCTTCTCCATCTCTGCCTTCTCTGTCACAGACTTCTCTGTCACGGCCTCGTCCGGCTCTCTGCGCGCGTCCGTCTGGTGCTGGCAGTCGCACCAGGAGCCGCCACGGCAGTCCTCGTGACGTTTCTCCTTGCAGCTTTCGCAGATCACGCCTGCATTATTCTCCTAGAACCTTGTTCGGGTTACGCTGGCGCGCGTGGACCTCATGGCCGAGTTACTCGACGATCTGCGTGCCGAGACCGCGTCCTTCGAAGCGCTGCTCCAGCCCCTGCGGGACGCGGACTGGGAGCGGCCCACGCCCGCCGAGGGGTGGGCGATCCGCGACCAGGTGAGCCATCTGGCCTGGTTCGACGACGCCGCCGCCCTGGCGGCCACCGACCCCGGCGCTTATGAGGCGTCGCTCAAGGACTTCCGCTCCGTGGACGACGTCGCACTCGAGTCCCGCGGGATCTCTCCGGGCGAGCTGCGCGAGTGGTTCCGGGCGGCGCGCTCCCGGAGCCTGGAGGTCTTCGCCACGCTGGACGCCCGTGAACGGGTGCCGTGGTTCGGGCCCGCGATGTCGGCCGCGTCGTTCGTGACGGCGCGGCTGATGGAGACGTGGGCGCACGGCCAGGACGTGGCCGACGCGCTCGGCGTCACCAGGGAGCCCACGGCCCGGCTGCGGCACGTGGCCATGATGGGGTTCCGCGCCCGCCCCTACAGCTTCGCCGTACGCGGCCGCCCCGTGCCGGCCGACCCCGTACGCGCCGAGCTGACCATGCCCGACGGGAACCGGTGGACGGCGGGGCCCGACGACGCGGACAGCACCGTGCGCGGTCCGATCCTTGACTTCTGCCTGGCCGTCACCCAGCGCGTCCACCTGTCCGACACCGCGCTCGAGCTGACGGGCGAGCCCGCGCGGGCCTGGATGGAGATCGCCCAGGCGTTCGCCGGGCCCCCTGGGAAGGGCAGGGAGCCCAGGTCAGGGTGAAGTCAGGGACTTGCCGGATGACGCGTACGACGCACGCGATGACATGCTGTGCACATGCGCACAATCCTGAACGTCATCTGGCTGGTCTTCGCGGGGCTCTGGCTGGCCATCGGGTACGCGGTGGCCGGGATCATCTGCTGCATCCTGATTGTCACGATCCCGTTCGGCATCGCCTCGTTCCGGATCGCCGCGTACGCGCTGTGGCCGTTCGGCAGGACCGTGGTGCGCGACCCGGACGCGGGCGCGTTCTCCTTGATCGGGAACGTCATCTGGTGCGTGGTGGCCGGCGTCTGGCTGGCCATCGGTCACGTCGTCACCTCGATCCCGCTGTTCCTGTCGATCATCGGCATCCCGATGGGCGTCGCGAACCTCAAACTCATCCCGGTTTCCCTGCTCCCGCTGGGTGCGCGCATCGTCGATAACGACTAGGGCAGTTCCCCGACGTAAGCTGTGCCGAAGAGTCACTGCGAATACCGTTGGGTGCCATGACGTCCACCGATGCGCCTTCCCGGCCGAAAAGGGGACTCGTCTCAAACGCCCGCGCTCGGCTGAGCTGGGTGCTCGACACGAAGTCGTGGGCGATCGTCCGCGCGGCGACGAACGCGGGCGTCGCCTACCGGGTGACCGGCCTGGCCGGCGAGGCGGCGTTCTTCGCGCTGCTGTCGCTGCCGCCGTTCGTGCTGGGCCTCATCGGTGTGCTGGCCAAGCTCGGCACCTGGCTGGGCTCCACCGTGGTCGGGCAGGTCAAGACGTGGGTGATCGACCAGGCGGGGCTGCTGTTCACCGACGAGGCCGTCAACAAGGTGATCAACCCTCTCATCACCGACGTGCTCAGCGACGACGCGGGCAAGGTGTCGATCATCTCGCTGGGCTTCCTGCTGTCGCTCTGGTCCGGCTCCAGAGCGCTCTACGTGTACGTGGACCTCATCTCCGTGGCCTACGGGCTGGGCGAGGAGCGCGGCATCATCCGCACCAGGCTGATGTCCTTCGGCCTCTACATCGTCGGCCTGATCATCGGCATCATCGTCATGCCGATCCTGGTCATCGGCCCGACCCTGCTCAAGGACGCCCTGCCGGCCCAGTACGGCGGCCTCATCGACATCCTCTACTGGCCGGTCGTGATCATCGGCTCGGTGCTGTTCCTGACCGTGCTCTACCACGTCAGCGTGCCGGTGCGGACGAAGTGGTACCGGGAGCTGCCCGGCGCGATCCTGGCGCTGATCCTGTGGATCGTGTGCGCGGCGGTGCTGCGGGCCGTGCTGGCCGCGTGGTTCTCCCCCGTCTCCGTCTACGGCTCGCTGGCCGCGCCCATCGCCCTGCTGCTCTGGCTCTACATCACCGCGCTGGCCGTGCTCATCGGGGCGATCCTGAACGCCGAGGTCGACCGGCTCTGGCCGGGTGTGAGCCGGACCAAATAGAGTCGTCCCGATATGGAGGTGCAGCAGAGAGTCGGGCCCTACACGCTCGTGCGCAAGCTCGGCGAGGGCGGCATGGGCTTCGTCTACCTCGCGCAGGACGGCGCGGGCCGGCGGGTCGCGCTGAAGACGATGCGGCCGGAGCTGGCCGCGCGTGAGGAGTTCAGGCGGAGGTTCGGCAAGGAGGCCGAGGCCGCCAGGCGGGTCGCGAGGTTCTGCACCGCGCCCGTGCTGGACGCCGGGTTCGACGCCGGCACCGCGTACCTCGTCACCGAGTATGTCGAGGGCCCCGACCTGTCCGCCGTGGTCAGGCTGGCGCCGCTGACCGGCTCCAACCTGGAGGCGCTGGCCGTCGGAGTGGCGACCGCGCTGGCCGCCATCCACCAGGCCGGGGTCGTCCACCGCGATCTCAAGCCGTCGAACGTGCTGCTCAGCCCGGTCGGACCGCGGGTCATCGACTTCGGCATCGCCCAGCTCGCCGACGCCGCGGGCGCGCTGCCCACGGTGGCGCAGAGCATGGGCACGCCCGCCTACATGTCGCCCGAGCAGGCCAAGGGCGAGCAGGTGACTCCGGCCAGCGACATTTTCTCGTGGGGCGCGCTGGTGGCCTACGCGGGCACGGGCAGGCCGCCGTTCGGCACCGGCGGGGTCGCGGAGGTGGTCTACCGGGTGATCAACCACGCGCCCGTGCTCGACGGCCTCGACGAGGGCATCAGGCCGCTGGTGGAGCGGGCGCTGGACAAGGACCCGGCCCGGCGGCCGACCGCGCAGCAGCTCATGGACCGGCTGCTCGGCCGCACCGAGGTGGCGGTGGACGCGGCCACCAGAGTGGTCTCCGACACCTGGACGCCGATCGTCCTCGCACCCGCCGCGTCCCCGCCTTCCCCGCCTGCTCCGAAGCCCGTGAAGCGGAGCGTGTGGCTGCCCGTCATCGTCGGAGTGCTGGCCGCGGTGCTCGGTGTCGCTGTCACGCTCGTCGTCGTGCGACCGTGGGAGTCGTCCGCATATGAGGCGGGCACGCCGTCCGCGCGCGCCACGGTCGAGTCCGACGGCAGCACGATGAGCGTCCAGATCGACTCCCTGACCCGGCAGGGCGAGACGGTACGCCTGCAGTGGACGGTCAAGAACACCGGCAGCAAGAACGCACCCGTCTACAACAAGTTCGGCGGCGCCACCCTCGACTTCACCGTGTCACGGGTGAACCTCATCCCGCCCGGTGTGGGGAAGCCCATCTACCCCGCGTGGAAGAACGGTGCCTGCCAGTGCACCAACCTGCCGGCCGCGCCGTTCGACGGGGGCGACCAGATCCGGATGTACGCGATCTTCGAGGGCGTGCCGCAGGACGTCGACCGGGTCGACGTCGATCTCGTGCTGCTCGGCGTCATCAGGAACGTGGCCGTCTCCTCGTCGTGACACGGCTGCTCAGCGGGGGAACGGGCCGCTAGCGCATCCGCTATCGTCTAGGACGTGACGCGACTGGCGCATTGGGTGGGATCGACCACCAGGGAGCGAAAGGAGCGGAGGCCGTGCGCCTGGGTCTTCGCACATCGTCAATGATGACAGGAGAGTCATGAGTTCTCTCGCTAGCGTCGACCCGCAGATCGCCGAGCTCGTCAAAGCGGAGGAGCGGCGTCAGGCCGACACCGTCAAGCTCATCCCGTCAGAGAACTACGTGTCCAAGGCCGTGCTGGAGGCCACCGGCACCGTCCTGACGAACAAGTACTCCGAAGGCTACGCGAACAAGCGTTACTACGAGGGCCAGCAGGTCATCGACCAGATCGAGGTCCTGGCCATCGAGCGGGCCAAGTCGCTGTTCGGCGTCAACCACGCCAACGTCCAGCCCTACTCCGGCTCGCCCGCCAACCTCGCCATCTACCTGGCCTTCATGCAGCCGGGCGACACCTTCATGGGCATGAACCTGCCCTCCGGCGGCCACCTGACCCACGGCTCGCCCGTGTCGATCACCGGCAAGTGGTTCAAGCCCGTCTCCTACAACGTGCGCAAGGAGACCGGCCGCGTCGACATGGACCAGGTCCGCGAGCTCGCCCTGGAGCACCGGCCGAAGGTGATCTTCTGCGGCGGCACGGCGATCCCGCGCACCATCGACTTCCCCGCCTTCGCCGAGATCGCCCGCGAGGTCGGCGCGATCCTGGCGGCCGACATCGCCCACATCGCGGGCCTGGTGGCGGGTGGCGCCCACCCCTCGCCCGTCGGCCACGCCGACGTCATCTCCACCACCACGCACAAGACGCTGCGCGGCCCCCGCGGCGCGATGCTCATGGCCGACGACGACGACAAGGCCACCGCGCTCAACAAGGCGGTCTTCCCCGGTCTGCAGGGCGGCCCGCACAACCACACCACCGCGGCCATCGCGGTGGCGCTGCACGAGGCCGCGCAGCCCGAGTTCAAGGCCTACGCCCACCAGGTGGTCGCCAACGCCAAGGCGCTGGCAGAAGAGCTCAACAGCCGCGGCTTCGACCTGGTCTCCGGTGGCACCGACAACCACCTGATCCTCATCGACCTGACCTCCAAGGGCGTCGCGGGCAAGCCCGCCGCCAAGGCGCTCGACCGGGCCGGTCTGGAGACCAACTACAACACGGTCCCGTTCGACCCGCGTAAGCCCTTCGACCCGTCCGGCATCCGCATCGGCACGCCGTCCGTCACCTCCCGCGGGATGGGCGAGGCGGAGATGCGGCAGATCGGCGCCTGGATGGACGAGGTCGTCGGCGCCCTCGCCAAGGGCGACGCCGAGGACGTCATCACGCGCGTCCACCGCGAGGTCAGCGAGCTCACGGCCCAGTTCCCGGCCCCGGGCCTGTAATTCTCCCGTGCGGCGGCGCCGAGTGGGCGCCGCCCACGGCAGGGGGCTCACGGCCGCCAAAGTGACGCCCGTTTGACCCGCGCCAGAGTCGGCCGCCGTCACGGCGCGCTCAGGGCCGTCACCGTGGTGAGCCGCCCTTGATCGTCGCCATCCATTGCGGCTGGGCTCCCCCAATGTATTCCGCCCTGTGGCGGAAGCGCAGGGGAACGCCGCGCCACACGGGCTCCGGACGCACGGGAACGCCCCGCCGCACGGGCTCCGGGTGCGGCGGGGCGTTCTGGGCGAGCGGGGCGGGCCGGAGTGCCTCGCTCGCGGTGGCCGGCCGGCGGTCCGGGGGACGTGGACCGGGGCCGACCGGGGAAGGCCTGCCGGGGGACGGGACCGAATCGTCACCTCGGAAGCCGGAAGCCAGAGGATCGAGCCTCAGCCGAGGAAGAGGTAGTCCGCCCCGTACGGGACCTTGGCCTCAGAGCCGGGCGAGCAGGAGCCGGTCGGCGCGACGCCGCCCGTGGTGTTGAGGCGCAGGATCTGCGTGGCGTGCGCGAGCAGCCCGCTCTCCTTGCCCGCCTGGGTGGCGTCGAGCACGAGTTCGGGGATGTTGCCGTCGCCGTTGGGCGTCTTGGTGACGACCGAGCCGCGCACCGCGCTGCCGTCTGGAGCGATCCACTGCGGCGGGCCGGCGGCGGGCGTCACGAAGGAGTGGTCGATCCCGCGCCGCAGCTTGGCCGAAACGCCGAGCTGGGTGAAGGCGTACCCGCCCGACGGCTGTGCCGTGCAGGAGTAGATCTGCGCGCCGCGCAGCACCTCGGCGGTGAGCGCGCGCGGGTGGGTGAACGGCCGGTCGGACAGCTGGCCCCGTACGGCGCCGCCGTCGAAGTCGAGCGTGTGCAGGTTCGAGTAGTAGCGGTCGGGGTGCGCGGCGATGCGCTTGACCACCGCGGCGGCAAGCGGCGTCTCACCGGCGACGCCGGTCACGTTCTCGGGCAGGGCGCCCGCGAACAGGTCCGCGACCACGGGCCCGTTCCTGCCGGTCACGCCCTTGTGCAGGTGGCCGTTGGCCACTTGGCCGAGGCCCGACCAGAAGGCGGTGTAGGCGATGGACGAGCCGTTCGGGCGCAGCCACCAGACGGCCTGGCCGTCCTGGTCGCCGCGCTTCTTGCCGTCGTTCTCCGGCACCTCCTGCGCCCCGTCGGCGCGCGCGGAGAGCGTGGCCTGGTTGCTGCCCTGAAGGACGCCGTTGAGGTCGATCGGCCTGTTCAGCCGGTGGAACTGGCCGCGTACGGCGCCCTTGGGGTGCGCGGCGTCGTGCAGGTTGGCGTAGAAGCCGCCAGGGTTGTCGATGAGCGACGTGACGAGCTCGTTGTCGGCCTTGACGGTGCCGGTGACGCCGAGGACGGTCGCGGGCAGCGGCTTGGTGAAGAACTCGAGCTTGACGTCGCCGTTCGCGCCCTTGGCGCCCAGGTGGACGTGGCCGGCGGTAGGCGTGTCGATCTTGTTCCAGCGGATCGCGTACGTGACCTCGTTCCCGCTGATTCTGAGCACGACCGTCGAGCGGCCGTCGGCGTCACCCTTGATCCCCACCTCGTTCGCGCCGCGCAGGCCGGCCGCGAGATACACGTCGTCACCGGAGGCGTGGGCAGGCGCGGGAGCGGCGAGCAGGGCGGCGGCGAGCAGGGTGCCGGGAATTCCGAACTTTCGGATGAACATGGCTAAACCTCTTAAAGGGTTTGATATTCCGGTCGGTACGGCAGGCAGTACGCGGCCGGAACCCACGGAGGTTCAACCCAGGAATCCGTAAATTTACACACAAGGGCGGAGGCATGAAAAAGCCCTCCCACCAGCGGCGGGAGGGCTCGGCACGCCTGTCGGTCAGACGTTCACGGTGAGCAGCTTCTTACCTGTCGTGGTGACCACCTCGAAGTGGTCGATGTCCTTCAGCGGCGTCGCGCTGCCGCCGTGCATGTAGAGCGGATCGGGCGAACCCGGCACTCCGTACCCGGCTGGAGGTACGGACCACCCGGTCATGACCCGCCGCTCGCCCGACTTGCCGACCGAGACCAGCTCGCACTCGAGCGGCCCTTTCACCCCGGCCAGCTTGAGCGCCGCGTGCGTGCCCCAGGCCTTGGACTCGACCACCAGCCCGCCGGTCACCCCGTCGACGCCCTTCCCCTCGATGGGGACGCCGTCGGCGTAGAACTGCTCGGCGGGCCCCAGATGGTTGGCGTGGCCCTGTGCGATCTGCGGCGCGGCCTCCCCGTTGAGCTGCGTGCCGACCGTCAGCCCGCCGGCGACCAGCGTGACCGCCGCCGCCATCCCGATCACGAACGTCCCCCTGCGCGTCCGCCGGTCGGCCGCCTTCTTGCGCTGGAGCAGGTCGATCACCGGCTCGGGGGACGGCACGTCGTACTCCTCCACCGGGCCGATCCCGCTCAGCACGCTCGCCATGCCGGACAGATCGGACAGCTCGGAGCGGCAGGGCGCGCAGCCGAGGAGGTGGGCCTCGAAGGCCTGCCTGTCGTCCTCCTCCAGCAGGCCGAGCGCGTACGCGCCCACGTCCGTGTGCTCGACTCTCGAAGTCACGCCGTCACCCCCCTCTCCTCCAGTGCGATCCGCAGCGCGCGAACGGCGTAGTAGACCCGGGATTTCACGGTGCCGACCGGGATGCCGAGCGCCTCGGCGGCGTCGTTCACGGACCGGTCCCGCAGGATCGTCTCGTTGAGGATCTCGCGATGTGCCGGTGACAACGCCTTCAGCGCCTCTGACACGACCACCTGGTGCAGCAGTCCCTCCATCTCGTCAGGCACGGGCAGGCTCGCCAGCGGCCCGTCGCCCGACTCCTGAGGGCGGGCGTCCCGGCGCCGCCGGTCATCGATCACGATACGTCTGGCGACCGTCGCCAGCCAGGGCATCAGCGAGACAGACTCGGGATCGAGCTGCTCCGCACTGCGCCAGGCCCGGATCATGGTCTCCTGCACCACGTCTTCCGCCCACTGCCGATCGCCCGCCGTCAACCTGATCACGAAGGCCAGGAGCGGCCTGTGATATTCCCGGTAGAGCGCGGACACTGCCGCCTCGTCGTTTGGCACCCCGTCATCCGGCCGCACGCGGCGGATCCAGTGTCGAAAGCCCGGTCTGCCCATGGGGGCGGCTCCCTCGGCCGAGGGCGGGGGATACGTGCTGGTGTGCATCATTCCCCTTTCTCGCGTCCGTCGGCAGGTGGTACGGCCGGCGGCCCTGGCACGGTTCAACAAATCGCGATACGTAATCCGATTGCGTCCTCGCGGACAGGGTGCGTAGAGTCGCTGCGAGAACTGATCGAGGAGGTGAGGACCATGCGGGTTGTCCTGTTCACCGTGCCGTCCACTCACTTCCGGGGGCTCCGCTGAGCCGCCCGGCTCCTTCTCGACCAAAGGGTTTCACTCAGTTGTCTTACGATCTTTCTCTGCTCGGCTGGACCGACCTGCGCGCCGCCGAGCTGCCCGCTGACACCGTCCCCGCCCGCGTGGCCCGCGTCGACCGCGGCGCCGCCGAGGTGATCGCGGCGGACGGTCAGCATCACGTCAAGTACGGCGCCCGCGTCCGCAGGGCGTCGGCCGCCGACCCCGTCGCGCTGCCCTGCGTCGGCGACTGGGCCGCGCTGCGATGGCTGCCCGAGGGCCGGTACGAGCTCGACGGGGTTCTGCCGCGGACGACCGCGTTCATCAGGGGCGGCGTGAGCCGCGACTCGGTGGGCGGCCTGTCGGGCGACGGCCAGGGCCAGGTGCTCGCCGCGAACGTCGACCTCGTCTTCGTGGCCGAGCCGTCCATGCACTCCACGGACTTCGCCGACCTGGGCCGCATCGAGCGCCTCGTCGCGCTGGCCTGGGAGTCCGGCGGCACGCCCGTCGTGCTCATCACCAAGTCCGACCTGTTCGAGAACGGCCTCGACGAGCTCCTCGACGACGTCCGGGTGGCCGCGCCGGGGGTCGACGTGCACGCGGTCTCGTCCCTGCACGGGGACGGGGTGCCGCTGGTCGCCGACTACCTCGGCGGCTCCCGTACGGCCGTCATCCTCGGCCCGTCGGGCGCCGGCAAGTCCACCCTGGTCAACGCGCTCGCCGGCGACCACGTCATGGTGACCCAGCAGGTACGCGCCGCCGACGGGCGCGGCCGGCACACCACGGTGCACCGGGAGCTCATCCCGCTGCCCGCAGGCGGCCTGATCATCGACACCCCCGGGATCCGGCGCATCGGCCTCTACGACATCGGCGACGGGGTCGACCTGGTCTTCTCCGACATCGAGGCGCTGGCGTCGCGGTGCCGCTTCGGCGACTGCGGGCACTCGAGCGAGCCCGGGTGCGCGGTGCTGGCCGCTCTGGAGAGCGGGGAGCTGCCGGAGCGGCGGCTGGAGAGCTGGCGCAAGCTGCAGCGGGAGGCGGCGTGGATGGCCTCCCGGACGGACGCGCGACTGCGCAAGGAGCAGCAGAGCCGGTGGAAGTTCATCACCAAGGAAATGCGCCGCTCGGGCCGCAGCCGCCCCTGACGGGCGTCACCACGGTGGCCGCCACCTCCCCGCCCCGCGCAGGTGGGCGTCGTGCCGCCCCCGTTTCGGCACGCCGCGTCGGCGAGACGTCGCGCGGCGGAAAGAGGCGAGGAGCGCGTGTGAGCGGGTAGTCACAGGTCATGGAGCGCTTCCGAGACCGGTCCGAGGCGGGGAAGTTGCTCGCCGAGCGGCTGAAGGACGCGCACGACCCCGTCGTGCTCGCCCTGCCCCGCGGTGGGGTCGCGGTGGCCGAGCCCATCGCACGGCGGCTCGACGTCCCCCTCGAGGTCCTCGTGACCAGGAAGATCGGCTATCCGCCCACCCCTGAGCTGGGCGTGGGCGCGATAGCCGAGGGCGGTGAGCCGGTGTTCGACCACACGCTGCTGCGCCGCCTGGGCATGACGCCCGAGTCCGTCGCCGACGTGGTGGAGAGGGAGCGGCGCGAGCTGGCCCGCAGGGTACGCACCTACCGCGGCGACCGGCCGCTGCCCTCGCTCGAAGGGCGGGAGGTGATCGTGGTGGACGACGGCCTGGCCACCGGCGGCACCGCACGGGCCGCGCTCCGGGCGGTGCGCACGGCCGGGCCCGCCAAGGTGACGCTGGCCGTGCCGGTGGGTGCCCGCGAGACCGTCAGCTCCCTGCGGCAGGAGGCCGACGAGGTGGTCGTGCTGCGCACGCCGGTCGACTTCAGGGCGGTCGGCCAGTGGTACGAGCACTTCGACCAGCTCAGCGACGCCGACGTACTCGGGCTCCTGGACAAGGCGAGGAGATGAGGGAAACGGCGTCAGCCGGCGAGTACGGCCCAGACCAGCTTGCGGGCGTCGCCCGGGGACAGCCAGCCCCAGGCGGTGCAGAGGGCGTCCACCAGCCGCAGCCCCCGCCCGAACTCCGAGAACACGTCAGGCGCCGCCGCCACGGGCACCGTGTGGCTGTGGTCGGTCACCACGCACGCCAGCTCGGGCCCGTGCGACAGGAGCCGGAGCTGCGCCGCCCCGCCGCCGTGCCGCATCGCGTTGGTCACCAGCTCCGACACCACGAGCTGAGCGTCGAAGGCCAGCCCCAGCGCGCCCCACGCGGCCAGTGTCTGATCGACGAACCGCCGGGCCGTCGCCACGCAGGCCGGCTCCAGCGCGACGCGTTGATGGAAGGGAAACACCGCGTCGCACTCCCAAGCACGCCCCTCCACGAGGATGGAGAAGAGCCAACCTGGTGGCCGGGAACCGATGGCGGCTTGCGGCCGAGCGTCGAAAGTCGTCATTCTGGCCCCCGAAGCGCGGTCTGGTGATCCAATGCCCATCTTTACGGGGAGTGCTTACCGATGCAAGACTTTTCGTCGTTTACGGATGCGTATCGCATCTGCACGTGCAGATGATCTAGGAGCGGTGCGGTGAGCGCAGAGCGCGCGGAGGGAAAACTTCTCAGCCATTCGCCGGGAAGCCCGACGGTGCTGCGGATCCTGCTCGGAACGCAACTGCGCAGGCTCCGCACGGAGAAGGGTATCTCGCGCGAGGACGCCGGATACTCCATTCGCGCATCTCACGCGAAGATCAGCCGGCTCGAGCTCGGTCAGGTCAGCTTCAAGCAGCGGGACGTGGCCGACCTGCTCACCCTGTACGGCGTCACCGACCCCGCCGAGCGCGACCCGCTGCTCGCCCTGGCCAAGCAGGCCAACGCCCCGGGCTGGTGGCACAAATACGGCGACGTGCTGCCGGCCTGGTTCGAGGTCTACATCGGGCTCGAGGGCGCGGCCTCCAGCATGCGCACGTACGAGAACCAGTTCGTGCCCGGCCTGCTCCAGACGCCCGCCTATGCCAGGGCGGTCATCGAGCTGGCCCACGAGAGGGCCCCGAAGGCCGAGCTCGACCGACGCGTGGCGGTGCGCACCACGAGGCAGAGGCGGCTGGAGAGCGGGCTCACGGTCTGGGCCGTGATCGACGAGGCCGTCGTGCGCCGCACGCTGGGCGGCCCCGAGATCATGCGCGGGCAGATCGCCCACCTCCTCGACCTCACGGCGGAGCGCAACGTCACCGTCCAGATCATGCCGTTCGACCGCGGCGGCCACGCGGCGGCGGGCGGGCCGTTCAGCATCCTGCGCTTCCCCGAGCCCGAGCTGCCCGACGTCGTCTACATGGAGCAGCTGACCAGCGCCCTCTACTTGGACAAGCCCGCCGACTCCGACCACTACATGGAGGTCATGGACCGGCTCAGCATCCAGGCCGAGGAGCCGAAGGAGACCAGGCGCTTCCTGGAAGGCCTGCTTTCCCGATGAGCTGCCGTTTCATGTGAGCCACCCCATACAGGGTTTTTTGGTCATCCGCTATATGGAGATCCACGCGTTACCGTATTGTCTCCTCGCAAACGCGGATGCACGTGCATCCGTAAGATCGTGAGGAGCTGCCCCCATGCATGAGTTCCGGAACGGAACGCCCGCCGGTCGCCTTCCAGTCGTCTGGCGCAAGAGCAAGCGGAGCAACCCCAACGGCAACTGCGTCGAAGTCGCGAACTTGCCCACAGGGGAGATAGCCATGCGTAACTCACGTTTTCCTGAAGGTCCCGCACTGGTCTACACGCAGGCGGAGATCACCGCGTTCGTCCTCGGGGCCAAGGACGGCGAGTTCGACGACCTCATCGTCTGAGGCGCGCGCGGCCGTGACCCCTACGGCCGCGGCGCGCTGTACCAGCGCCATTTGGTGAGGCGCGGGCGGCCGGGAAGCTCGGCGCGCCCGGTGGCCCACAGCAGGGTGGTCCACGGATCCGTGTCACGCGGGGCGTCGGGGAACAGCCGGGCCAGCACCCGCGCGCACATGCCCGCCGGTGGAGCCCAGGCGAGACCGAGGCCCTCGGCCAGGTCGTAGGTGTGCACGAACGTCTCCACGATGCCCATCGCGGCCGAGCCCTCCGCGTCGGCCGCGCCGAAGCCGTGGTGCGCGAGGACCTGCGGCGGCGTCGTGCGTACCATCGCGGACAACAGCGCGCCGCACGCCTCCAGCACCTGCAGCAGCCCGGTGGGACCGGCCTCGCGCTCGGCCTGGATCGTGTTGCCGGGGCCTTCCGGCCTGCGGCGTTCCAGGACGAACGGGACGTAGGTGTCCAGCGGTGGCGTCCTGAGCCCGAGCTGGGCGGCGTAGGCGAACAGGTCGTCCGCGAGGTGCTCGACCGTCTCCCAGCATGTCCACTCCAGTGACCCGGCCTTGCCGTCCCAGGCGCTCTCGGGCGCCTGCCGCAGGGTGGCGACGGCCAGCCGTACGGCCTCGTCGAGGTCTTCTGCGGTCACGGGGGACGGCGCGGCTTCGGGCATGCCCGGCACTCTACCGGCGTCCCCGTGCCAGGAAACACGCGCGGCAGGGTACTGGACAGTCCCACACTCTGGACCCTGTCTTGGACATACGGGACGGCCCGAGTATCTTCTTAGGTATGCCAGCGGACCCCATGCTCGTCGGTCGACGCCACGTCGACCTCCAGCGTGTCCGCAGTGCCATCTGTTGCGACGCCCGCATGTAACCCCATCCTTTTTCACCGCTGAGCGCGTCGCACCCTCCTCTCCACCCCTGCCCTCGATGACGAGGCAGGAGGAAACCTGCGCGCGCCCAAGATCCGAAGGACGCGCAATGAGCACCCCTGCCAGCCGCACTCCTGCCAGCCGGCACCACAAACGCCCGCGCGGCGAAGGTCAGTGGGCTCTCGGTTACCGTGAGCCGCTCAACAAGAACGAAGAGAACAAGAAGAACGACGACGGCCTCAACGTCCGCCAGCGCATCATCGACATCTACTCCAAGCGGGGCTTCGACTCGATCGACCCGGCCGACCTGCGTGGCCGCATGCGCTGGTACGGCCTCTACACCCAGCGCAAGCCCGGCATCGACGGCGGCAAGACCGCCATCCTGGAGCCGGAGGAGCTCGACGACCGCTACTTCATGCTCCGCGTACGCATCGACGGCGGCCAGCTCGACCTCGCCCAGTTGCGCACGATCGCGGACATCTCCAACGAGTACGCCCGCGGCACCGCCGACGTGACCGACCGTCAGAACATCCAGCTGCACTGGATCGAGATCGAGTCGGTGCCGGACATCTGGGAGCGCCTGGAGGCCGTGGGCCTGTCCACCACCGAGGCGTGCGGCGACACCCCGCGCGTCATCCTGGGCTGTCCGCTGGCCGGGATCGACGCCGACGAGGTGCTCGACGCGACGCCGGCGATCCGCGAGCTGCAGGACCGGGTCGTGGGCAACCCCGCGTACTCCAACCTGCCGCGGAAGTTCAAGTCCGCGCTGAGCGGCTGCCCTGCGCACTGCACGGTGCACGAGATCAACGACGTGGCGTTCGTCGGCGTGGTGAACGAGCAGGGCGAGGCCGGCTACGACCTGTGGGTCGGCGGCGGCCTGTCGACCAACCCGATGCTGGCCAAGCGGCTCGGGGTGTTCGTCCGGCCGGAGCGGGTGGGCGACGTCCACGAGGGCGTGGTCGGGATCTTCCGCGACTACGGCTACCGGCGGCTGCGGCACCGCGCCCGTCTGAAGTTCCTGGTCAACGACTGGGGAGTGGAGAAGTTCCGCGAGGTCCTCGAACAGGAGTACCTCAAGGAGCCGCTGCCCGACGGCCCCGCCCCCGAGCAGCCGCGCAGCAGCCGCCGTGACCACGTCGGCGTCTTCCCGCAGAAGGACGGCAACTTCTACGTCGGCTTCGCGCCCAAGGTCGGCCGGGTCGACGGCGACAAGCTGCACGTGATCGCCGACATCGCCGAGCGGCACGGCTCCGGCCGGGTCCGCACGACGGTCGAGCAGAAGCTGGTCATCCTCGACGTCGCGCCCGACCAGGTCGACTCGATCGTGGCCGAGCTGGAGGCCAACGACCTGCGGGTCAAGCCGTCCACGTTCCGCCGCCAGACGATGGCCTGCACCGGCATCGAGTTCTGCAAGCTGGCCATCGTCGAGACCAAGGCCACGGCCGCCGACCTGATCGACGAGCTGGAGCGCCGGCTGCCCACGTTCGACGAGCCGCTGACCATCAACGTCAACGGCTGCCCCAACTCCTGCGCCCGCATCCAGGTCGCCGACATCGGCCTGAAGGGCCAGCTCGTGGTGGACGAGAACGGCGAGCAGGTCGAGGGCTACCAGATCCACCTGGGCGGCTCCCTCGGCGTCGACTCCGGCTTCGGACGCAAGGTCCGCGGCCTCAAGACCACCGCCAAGGCGCTGCCCGACTACGTGGAGCGCGTCGTGCGCAACTTCGACACCCAGAAGAAGGAAGGCGAGTCGTTCGCCGACTGGGTGCAGCGGGCCGACGAGGCGGACCTCAAATGAGCGAGCGAGCGGTCCCGTTCCACTGCCCCTACTGCGGCGACGAGGACCTCGAACCCTACGAGGGGGACGGCGGCTGGTACTGCCGCGCCTGCTCCCGCGCCTTCAAGCTCAAGTTTCTCGGGATCGGAGTGAAGATATGACGCTGGTGGACATCGAGGTCGGTCTGAAACAGCAGCGGGGCACGCTCGACCTGCAGGACATCGTCGAGTCCGCCGCGACCTTCCTGGAGGGCGCCCCCGCCCGCGAGATCATCCGCTGGGCGGCGGCGACGTTCGGCGACCGGCTGTGCCTGACCTCCTCGATGAGCGACGCCCTGCTGATCGACCTGGTGAGCCGGGTCAAGCCCGGCGTTGACGTGCTGTTCATCGACACCGGTTACCACTTCGCCGAGACGATCGGCACGCGTGACGCGGTGCGCCAGGTCTATGACGTCAACGTGATCGACATCAAGCCGTCGCGGACGGTCGAGGAGCAGGAACGCGATCTCGGCCCGCGCCTGTTCGGCCGCAATCCCGACCTGTGCTGCTACCTGCGCAAGGTGGAGCCGCTCAACCGGGCGCTGGAGCCGTACCTGGCGTGGATCTCCGGCATCCGCCGCGACGAGTCGCCCAGCCGCGCCGACTCCAAGGTCGTCGAGTGGGACGCCAAGCGGCAGATGGTCAAGGTCAACCCGATCGCGGCCTGGACCCAGGAGGACGTCGACAACTACATCGCCGACAACGGGGTGCTGATCAACCCGTTGCACTACGACAACTACCCCTCGATCGGCTGCGCGCCGTGCACGCGGCAGGTCGCGGAGGGAGAGGATCCGCGCAGCGGACGCTGGGCGGGCCTGGGGAAGGTCGAATGCGGCATTCACCTGTGATCCCCAGCAGGGGACCTGTCCCGTTGGCAGGCGGGAGGGCCCCCGGCCGCGTGCCACTGGTGGCGGTGGCGCACGGGTCGCGAGATCCGCGTGCCGCCGCCACCGTGGCCGCGCTGCTCGACCAGGTGCCGCTGGACGTGCGCGTGGCGTACCTCGATCACTGCGCTCCCACGCTCGCGCAGGCCCTGAGCGGCCTGCAGGAGGCGGTCGTGCTGCCCCTGCTGCTCACGGAGGCCTACCACAGCCGGGTGGACCTGCCGGCGGCGCTGAACGACGTCCGGGCACGCGAGCCACGGCTCCGGGTGCACTATGGCGCCACGCTGGGGCCCCATCCGCTGCTGCTGACGGCGCTGGAGCGGCGCCTGGCCGAGTCCGGCGTGCCGGCCGGCGATCCGGACACGGCGGTGGTGCTGGTGTCGGCGGGTTCGAGCGACGCCAGGGCCAACGCGGTGATCACGGACCTGGCCCGCGCGTGGCGGCGTTCCGGCTGGTGGACGGTGTCGGCCGCCTACGCCTCGGCCGCCGGACCCTCCCCCGCCGAGGCGGTCGCCGCGCTCAGGCGGGCGGGCGCCCCAAGGGTGGCCGTCGCACCGTACCTGCTGGCGCCCGGCCATTTCGCGGACAAGGTACGGCGGAGCACGCTGGAAGCGGGCGCCGCGGTGGTGTCGGACGTGCTGGGCCCGGCGCCGGAGCTGGTGGACGTGCTCCTGGAACGTTACGAACAAGCCCAGCGGCGACAGCCGGTGTCGCTGGTCGGCTGAGCCCGCTCAGTAACCCCTTCTGAGGTTGCGACGCTCCTCGCGGAGCTGCCTTCCCAGCTCGCGGCCCTCCTGGCGCATCTGCCTGCCGAGGGCGCGCCAGTCCTCGCCGTGCAGGCGCCGCCAGTGCTCGCGCCAGGCCGCGAACCCGCGCTGCAGCGGCTGCGCCCGCGAGTCGCCGATCACCTTGACGTCGCCCATCACCGCGTACGCGCGCACGCGCACCACGGGGACGTTCATGCCGGGGGCCGCCTCCAGGACGTCCACCTTCTTGTCGCCCATGACGGCCACGCCGTCGAGGTCCACGTTGACGCCGTCGGGCACGATGATCTTCACGTCGCCCATCACGGAGACGGCGGTGATGTCCACCATGTCGGTACGCACCTCTGCCTCACGCAGGTCGAGCACCACGTCGCCCATCACGGCCACCGCGCCGAGCTCCTGGTCGATCCGCCAGGTGCCGCGGCGCTTGGCGTCGCCCATGACGCCCACGTACCACCGGCGCTTCCTGCCCTCGTGGTGCACGGGGGCGGGCGCCGGCATGGCTCCTGACGGCAGGTCCTGGGTGAGGAGGGCCAGCTCCGCGTGTGTGGTCGCGGAATAGGCGGCCTCCGTGCGGTCGGTCAGCTCGGCGAGCGTGAGCCTGCCGTCGACCGAGGCGACACGGAGCTGCTCGACGACGGCCTCGCGCTCGGCGTCCGACGCGCGGAGCTCCCCGGGATCAGTCATACTCGCAACATATCGCGTTTGCCGAATATTGACCCTCCTCCCGCGGGAGGAAAACATGTCATCCCTTGTAGGTGTTTGAACCCAGACGGGGCTTTGGCGCGTACCAAGCGATGACACCGGGCCCCTGGCTTGGTCCGGGGCGCGGCCGGACCAAGCCAGGCATGAACTGTTGACGGCGCTCGCTACGTGAACCTGTGGTTGCCCCAAGAATGGCGATGGGCTTTCTGAGGCGATCGACTGCGACTGAAGGTAATCGAATGGTAATGTTCAGTCACAGCCGGGTGCCTGACGGGCGCCCGGTCCCCGCCCCCATTGGTGTCCGCACCAACGGGACAGCGTCCGGCGGGGCGGTGGCCCAAGAGCCGCACTCCCTCCAGGAATGCGGAGTCAGGCCCCGACAACGCGGTTCTCAGCCACGGTCCGCCCGGCTCACCGGACGGACGCGGCATCGGCTTCCACCGGATCGCATCCTGGCGTCGGCCTGCATGCGACGAGGCCACGCTGATGTCCGTTTCGCTCATGTGAACACAGAGAGCCGAAGACGCTAGGGTCCCTGTCATGGAACAACAGCTCTACCGCGCGGCGTTGAACGGCGACTCGGAGACCGTGGGCAAGCTGCTGGCCGGCGGCGCCGATCCCAACAGTGCGAGCGACGAGGGACTGCCGCTGTGCGCGGCCGCCGCGTGGGACCGCGTCGAGGTGGCCGATGTGCTGCTGACGGCCGGCGCCGACGTGAACGGCCGGGAGTCCGGCGGCTGGACGGCGCTGCTCTGGGCCGCCGCCAACGGCCACGCGGCCACCGCCAAGGCGCTGATCGAGGCGGGAGCCGAGGTCGACGGGGCCAACGACGACGGTGACACCCCGCTCTCGCTGGCCGCCAGGCGCGGCGCGCTGGGCGTGGTCCAGGTGCTGCTCGAGGCCGGTGCCGACGCCAGCAAGTACGACGGCGACGGCGACACGCCGCTCGACATCGCCACCTCCTGGGTGGGCGTGCACCTGGAGAGCGCGCTGCTCGACCAGATCGAGCAGGAGGGCTGGGAGTACGTCGTGACCCGCCAGTACGCCAAGGACGGCACCGAGCTCGTCACGGTGGCCGGGCGCTCGGCCGACGGCTCCGAGACCGAGCAGGTGCAGGCCCAGCGCGGCCACGCCGCCGTCGCGACCCTGCTGGAGGAGGCCCAGGGCACGTACACGCCGGTGGACCAGCTCGTGGCGCGGGCCGTGGCGCACCGCGACGTCGACGAGGACGCCGAGACCTGGTGGGTCGTGGCCGACACGCTGGGCAAGCGGGCCGATGACGAGACGTTCGAGGCACTGGCCACGTTGTGCGTGAGCGAGGACGCCAGGGAGCGGGAGTTCGGCGTGGACGCGCTCGCCCAGTTCGGGTTCAGGGAAGGCGGGAAGCCCTATCTGGAGCGCACGCTGCCGCTGCTGCTGAAGATGGTCACCACGGAGAGCAATCCGCAGGTGCTGCGCTCGGTACTGGCCGCGCTCGGCCACCAGGGCGACCCGCGGGCGCTGCCGGCCGTCCTGGACATCATCGGCCGCCCGGGGCACAAGCGCACGATGACGGACCCCATCGCGCTGGCCGACGTGCTGCCGCCGGACCACGAGGAGGGGCTGGCGCTGCTGATCGAGATGAGCCGGGACGAAGAGGCCGAGGTGCGCGACTGGGCCACCGCGGGGCTCGCGGGGCTGTCGGCCGACACGCCGCAGATCAGGGAGGCCCTCGCGGACAGGCTCGGGGACGCGGACCTGACCACGGTGGCCGAGGCCACCCGCGGGCTGGCCGTCCGCGGCGACGCCCGGGCCGAGCAGGGGGCCGCGCGGGTGCTGGCGGAGAGCGACGACGAGTACGCCAGGGACCTCGTCACCCAACCGGCCACCGACTGACCGCAGCACCTGCCGCCGCCCTGCCCCGCGATCGAAGGGTCAGGGCGGCCGGGCGGGGGCTCAGTCGCCGTTGAGCACGCGGGTCACCCACTCCAGGGTGCCCGTGCGCAGGGCCTCCTCGGCGAGGCGCTTGCCGGTCGGGGTCGTGATCGCGGCCAGCGAGCTGTCGATCCACCCCTGGACGTTCTGGTGCCCCTGCTCCCGGTATTCGACCGCCTGGAGCAGGCATTCCAGTTTGTCGGCGTCACGGGCGCAGACGGCTTCGAGGCTGGCCTTCTCCTCGTACTCCCCCACCGCGTCGGCCACCATGTCCGCCACTTCTGCGGACACCCCTCGCACCTGGTCGGCGGTGACGTCCTCGTTGCGGGCCGCTTTGAGGTAACGCTTGCCGATGTACGGGATGTCGGTGATGCGGGTCTCCTGCGTGTCGTGGAAGAGGCTCATGAACGCGGCCCGCTCCGGGTTGCCGCCCTCGAGCTTGGCGATCATGCCGGCGATGACGGCCGCGCGGAAGGAGTGGTCGGCGATGCTCTCCGGATCGCGTACGCCCGCGACCAGCCACCCGGTCCTCTTGTAGCGCTTGAGCAGCCCGAACTCGTACAGCAACCCCGCCAGCCCCGTCGCCTCGTCATCCACGGGGACCCCCTTTCCTCTGTGCGAAATGCGTGGTGCCGGTCCAGCGGCGAATGCCGTGACCCAGCAGAGTGGTCACGGCATTCGCCCGCCGCCGCCGTCGAAATGGCTCAAACGATCTCCCGCCCGGTCACGGCGTCAACCGGCTTTCGCGTGCGAGATGTCACCGGCGCCTGCCCGGCCGGGGGAGCAGACCTCGCTCGTGCCGCCCACGCCCTGATCCGTGCGGTCGTACCGGCAGGCGCTCGGACAGAACAAGGCGTACCCACGCGCATATTCTCGGCTACCTCCCCGAAGCCAAACAACGCGTCAAGTCCTGCGGGCGTCACTCCGGCCTTTCCGGCCGCACGGCCCGTGGCCCTCAGTCGTCGAGTGCCGCGTACGCCGTCGTCCAGAAGTCCACGAACGCGCGCGGCAGCCGCGGCCCGCCCAGGGCCCGCTGGGTGAGCAGGATGCCCACCACGTCCTCGGTGGGATCGACGGCCATCGAGGTGCCCAGGCCGCCGTCCCAGCCGAACCGTCCCGGCCTGGTGGCAAGGTCCACGCGGCGGCCGTTGATCCCGACCCCGAACCCCCAGCCGCCGCCCGAGGCGAAGAAGATCTCGCTGCCCGCCTTGTGCTCCGGCAGGAGGTGGTCGGTGGTCATGAGCTCGACCGACGCCCGCGACAGGAGCCGGCCGCCGTCGTAGCGGCCCTTGTCGAGCAGCATGCGGCAGAAGGCCAGGTAGTCGTCGGCTGTCGAGAGCAGGCCCGGCGCGCCGCCGCCGGACGGGAAGGCCGGTGGACGGTCCCAGGCCCCTTCTCGAGGGCCGTTCCTGCGCACCAGTTTGCCCGTCGCGGGGTCGAGGGCGTAGGACCCCGCCAGCCGGCCGAGCTTGGCGGCCGGCAGGTGGAAGCCGGTGTCCCGCATGCCGAGCGGCTTGAAGACCCGCTCGCGCAGGAACCCGTCGAACGGCTGCCCCGCGGCACGCGCGATCAGCACGCCGAGCACGTCCATCGAGGTGTGGTACATCCACACGGCTCCCGGCTGGTGGACCAGCGGCAGCGTGGCGAGCCGCTTGATCCACTCATCGGGCTCGACCGTCGGCCCGTCCACCCCGACCCCGAGCCCGGCCTCGTCGATCGCCCGCTGGATCGGGTAGCTGCCGGGAGGCGCGATGATCGCCCCCAGGCCGAGGCGGGAGGTCAGCAGGTCGCGCAGGGTGATCGAGCGCTCGGCCGGCACGGTGTCGTCGACCGGCCCGTCGATCCGCCGCAGCACGCGCCGCCCGGCCAGCTCGGGGATCAGGTCGTCCACCGGGTCGTCCAGCCGCAGCCGGCACTCCTCGACGAGGATCATCGCGGCCACGGCGGTGATGGGCTTACCCATCGACGCGAGGCGGAAGAGTGTGTCCCGCCGCATGGGCGCGCTGCCGCCGACCTCCGTCGTGCCGTGCTCGGTCACGTACGTCTCCCCGCGCCGATGCACGAGCGCCACCAGCCCCGGCGCCTCCCCGTGCGTGACAGTGTCGTCGAGCGCCTTGCGCATGCGCCTGAGTCCGGCCTGGGACAGCCCACCGCTCATCGTGACTCCCTGTGTCGATCCGACTCCCATTCTCACAAGGACAGACCGGCGGCCGCCCGGGAAATCATCGGAATCAGGGGCCGGAGAGCGCGGGCGCCGTGGCGAGGACGTCCCTGGCCAGCGAGAGGTCGCCGGCCAGCTCGGCGGGGAACTCGGCCGGGTCTCCCCTGCCGCCCAGCAGGAAGCAGAACTCCACCACGTCCGCCGTGATGTGCGCGTCCGGCGTGCCGGGCCCGGCGTCCTCGACACCCAGCGGGACCTGCCACTCGCCCCCGCCGTCGCCCGTCAGGGTGAGACGGAGGGTACGGCCGGAGCCGTCCAGGCCCGACAGGAGCATCGTCCAGGGCAGCAGGCGGGCGCACAGGTCGGCGGTCGGGCGGATGTGGTCCGCGAGGGGGTCGGGCAGGTGGATCCGGGCGGTCCGGGCGGCGTCGGCGGTGTGGATCCAGGTCTCCAGGCATCTCGCCAGGATCTGGTCGCGTACCGGCACCTCCATGCCGTCCAGCGTCGCGGGGGTCGTGGGCGGCAGGTCCGCCAGGTGGCGGCAGAGGGCGTCGGCCTGGGCCCGCCAGTCCCTTCTCGTCTGCTCGGGGCTGCGGGCGCGCTCGTACGCCTGCACGTCGCTCGTACGTCCCAGCGAGTCCGTCGCCCCCATGGGCGGGCCCAGCACGGGAGCCCCCACGGAGGCGGCCAGCAGGCCGTCCTTGGCGGCCAGGTGGGCGACGAGCTCCTGGAGGGTCCAGCCCTCGACGACCACGCGCGACCAGTCGTCGTCCTCGGCCGAGGCGAGCAGCGCGTCCATCGCGGCCACCCGGCCCGCGTACGGCTCCGCCCAGGGCGCGGTGGGAGCCGCGGGCCTGCGCCGGGCCCTGGCCCCGGCCAGGAGCTGGGGCCGCAGCGAGCGGGCCGGCACCCCCGGGTCCTCCATCATCGCGTCCAGGTAGAGGCGCTCGACGGGGTCCATTACACCTCTTCCTCCGCAAGCGCGTCCGCCAGGCGTCTCAGCGCCAGCCGGATGCGCGATTTGGCCGTGCCCTCGGGCACGCCCAGTTCCTCTCCTACCTGCCGGTAGGTCCTGCCGCCGAAATAGGCGAGCTCCACCGCCTCCCGGAGGCCGTCGGGCAGCGACGTCACCGCCTGCCGCACCCGCTCGGCCTCGTCGGCGGCGAGCACGGTGTCCTCCAGTCTCGCGGGTTCGCGCTCGAACAGCCTCGGCCCCAGCGCGGACACCCGCCGGCGCTCCTCGGCGCGTACATGGTCGACCGCCCGGCGGTGCGCGATCGTCGCCAGCCACGCGCGTAAGGTGCCACGCTCGGGGTCGTAGGCGAGCGGCCGCTCCCAGAAGACCAGAAAGACCTCTTGAGTGATGTCCTCGGCGATCACCCGGTCCCTGGTGACCCGCAGGGCGAGACCGAAGATCAGCGGGGAGAGCCGATCGTAGACCTCGCCCAGCGCGGACTCGTCGCCGCCGACCACCCGCCGGTGCAACAGGCGGTCGTCGTACGGTGCCTCCACTGGCACCACACTCCTGTGTAATCCGGACCAAGGCGGCGGGTGCGCCGCGACCCGAGCATGTCATTATTCGCCGGAAAAGTAGAGCCGGATGACCGGCGGCCCGCACTTTGCCCACTCGCGATAAGGTCGGAGGACCACTACGGAGGGAGCAAACGCCATGGCCACCACCCGCACCGCCACCACCGAGTGGAGGGGCGCCCTGATCAACGGCTCGGGCACGGTCTCGCTGAACTCGTCGGGCGTGGGCACGTTCGAGGTCTCCTGGCCGTCCAGGGCCGAGCAGGCCAATGGCAAGACCTCCCCTGAGGAGCTCATCGCCGCCGCCCACTCGTCCTGCTTCTCGATGGCGCTCTCGCACGGGCTGGCCGGCGCCGGCACCCCGCCGGAGTCGCTGGAGACGAGCGCCGACGTGACGTTCCAGCCGGGTGAGGGCATCACGGGCATCGTGCTCACGGTGAAGGGGCAGGTGCCGGGCATCTCGGCCGAGCAGTTCCAGGAGGCCGCCGAGACGGCCAAGGCCAACTGCCCGGTCAGCAAGGCCCTGGCGGGCACCACGATCATGCTCAAGGCTGAGCTGCTCTGACTGTCCGACGCTTGCCGACACGCCCGGGGGCGCCCTTTGCGGCATGTTGGGGTGCCCCCCTGTACGAAGGGCGATCGGGTTATTGAGAGACCAAGAGCACGTTCGCATGCGACAATACGGTCACATGCGTGAGGTCTGGCCGGGCGAGCCCTATCCCCTCGGCGCTACCTGGGATGGCGTGGGCACCAGCTTTTCGGTGTTCTCGGAGGTCGCCGAGCGGGTCGAGCTGTGCCTTTTTCACGATGACGGCACCGAGGAGCGGGTCGATCTGCCCGAGGTCGACGGGTTCGTCTGGCATGGTTATCTGCCGGGCATCCAGCCGGGGCAGCGGTACGGCTTCCGCGTCCACGGGCCTTACGAGCCGTCCCAGGGCCACCGGAGCAACCCCGCCAAGCTGCTCCTCGACCCCTACGCCAAGGCCATCGACGGCGAGCTGACCTGGAACCAGGCGCTGTTCCCCTACTACTTCACCGACCCCTCCAGGCGCAACACCGAGGACAGCGCTCCCTACATGCCGAAGAACGTGGTGATCAATCCGTTCTTCGAGTGGGGCAACGACCGGCCGCCGCGCATCCCGTACCACCAGACCGTGATCTACGAGGCCCACGTGCGCGGGCTCACCATGCGCCACCCCGACGTGCCGCCCGACCAGCGCGGCACGTACGCGGGCATGGGGCATCCCGCGGTCATCGAGCACCTGCTGTCGCTCGGGGTGACGGCGGTCGAGCTGATGCCGGTGCACCACTACATCCCCGAGCACTTCCTGGTGGCCCGCGGGCTGACCAACTACTGGGGCTACAACACCATGGCCTACCTGGCGCCCCACGGCGGCTACTCCAGCGCGGGGACGCGGGGGCAGCAGGTGCTGGAGTTCAAGGCCATGGTGCGGGCGCTGCACGAGGCGGGCATCGAGGTCATTCTCGACGTGGTCTACAACCACACGGCCGAGGGTGACCACATGGGGCCCACGCTGGGGTTCAGGGGGATCGACAACGCCGCCTACTACCGGCTGCACGACGGTGACCGGCGCTACTACCTCGACTACACCGGCTGCGGCAACTCCCTCAACGTCCGCTCGCCGCACGCGCTCCAGCTGATCATGGACTCGCTGCGTTACTGGGTGCTCGACATGCACGTCGACGGGTTCCGGTTCGACCTGGCCTCGGCGCTGGCCAGGGAGCTGCACGACGTCGACCGGCTGAGCGCGTTCTTCGACCTGATCCAGCAGGACCCGGTGATCTCGCAGGTCAAGCTGATCGCCGAGCCGTGGGACGTGGGTCCCGGCGGCTACCAGGTCGGAAATTTCCCGCCCTTGTGGACGGAGTGGAACGGGAAATACCGCGACATCGTGCGAGATTTCTGGAGGGGCACTCATTCCGCCCTCCCCGAGTTCGCCTCCCGCCTGACCGGCTCCGCCGACCTCTACGAGTCCTCCGGACGCCGCCCGGTCGCCTCGATCAACTTCGTGACCTGTCACGACGGGTTCACCCTCGCCGACCTGGTCTCGTACGACCACAAGCACAACGAGGCCAACGCCGAGGACAACCGCGACGGCACCAACGACAACCGCTCCTGGAACTGCGGCGCGGAGGGCCCCGTCGAGGACCCCGAGATCGTCCGGCTCCGCCGCCGCCAGCGGCGCAACTTCCTGGCCACCCTGTTCCTGTCGCAGGGCGTGCCCATGCTCTCCCACGGCGACGAGCTCGGGCGCACCCAGCGCGGCAACAACAACGCCTACTGCCAGGACAACGAGCTGGCCTGGGTCGACTGGTCGATGGTGCACACGGAGACGGAGCTGCTCGACTTCGTCAGGGCGCTGTCGAAGCTGCGCCGCGAGCACCCGGTCTTCCAGCGCCGCCGCTTCTTCCACGGCCGCCATCCCGACGACGGCAAGCGCGACCTGGTCTGGCTCACCCCGGGCGGCAAGGAGATGACGGCGGGCGACTGGCACATCGGGTACGCCAAGTCGCTCATGGTCTACCTGAACGGCGAGGCCATCACCGAGCCGGGGCCGAGGGGCGAGCGGATCGCGGACGACTCGTTCCTGCTGCTCATCAACGCGCACCACGAGAACATGCCGTTCACGCTGCCGGGCGAGGAGTGCGGCACGGGATGGGTGCCCGTGCTCGACACCAGCCACGACACGATGGAGGAGGCGTTCGTGGACGAGGGCTGGCAGGCGGGCGACGTGGTGGCGGTCACGTCCCGTTCCCTCCAGGTGCTCCGCCAGCCCCGCCGCACTCCGGGAAACTCCCGATAGACGGCGGCGCCGCGACGGGTCGGGCTCAGAAGAAGCGGGGCGCACTGGCGGTGAGGAGCACCAGCGCGAACGTCGCCACGCCCGCCAGCCCGTGCAACGTCACCGCCAGCGCCGGGAACCCCCGGCCGCTCACCTTGTGCCGCCCGGCTCCGAGCCACCGCGTGAACATCGCGAACCCGAGCAGCGCCGCCGCCGCCAGTCCGCCGAACGCCACCCACGCCAACGCCTGGCTCCCCGTGACCAGCCCGGCGATCCAGCACACCAGCGCCGACACGGCCAGCGCCGGGTGGGCGAACACCAGCGCGGCCGGGAACCGGGTCACCTTGGCCCGGCGCAGGCCGCCTCCGGCCAGCCAGAAGTAGAGCAGGTACACCCCGGCGAGCGCGGCGACGGTCCATGCGGCAGCGGTGACCAGACCCACTGGGCCTCCCTCCCCATCCCTGCCGTCACGGTAAGCACATGAACGCCCGTACGTCCTCGGAATACACAAAAGCGCTATATGTCCTGAAACATGTCCTTAAACCACCCCTCCCCCGGCCGTGTCACTCCGCTGATGGCGGGAGGTGTTCGGCTCCCCAGTCCCACAGGGCCTGCAGCACGGGCCCGAGGCCGCGCCCCTGCGGGGTCAGCTGGTAGCGGGTGCGCGGCGGCCAGCCGGGCCGGCGGTGCCGGGTGAGGACGCCGGCCTGGGTCAGTTGCGCCAGCCGGTCCGACAGGACCTTGTCCGACAGCGCCGGCAGCGCGTCCCGGAGTTCGGTGAACGTACGTTCGCCCCGCAGGAGCTCGCGTACCACCAAGGTCGTCCAGCGGCCGCGCAGCACGGCGAGGGTGATCTCCACGGGGCACGCCGGGTCGGGTTCGGTGACGGCGGCCGACGGGTCGTCGGGCAGGCCCGGCCTGACCGCATGACCAACCATTTGGTGAGCCACGATGGCGCCTCCTAGCGTTCCGTATCTCAGGTGTTTCTACCGTGCGGAAGGACGTGGACGGACAATGCGGGAGCTTGCGGAGCGGGCGGAGGACGTGCCGGCGGTGTTCGCCGAACGGTTCAACAGCGGCGACCTGGCGGCGCTGGCCGAGGTGTACGAGAGCGAGGCGGTGTTCGTGCCCGAGCCGGGCCTGCCACTGACCGGCGCGGAGGCCCAGGCCGCCAACGCCGCGTTCGCCGGCCTCGGGGTGCCGATCAGCGTCCGCCCGCGGCACGTCTACACGACCGGCGACCTCGCGCTGCTCATCGTGGACTGGACGATCGACGGGACAGACAAGGACGGCGAGCACGTCCACATCGAGGGCACCGCCACCGACGTCGCCCGGCGCGGCGAGGACGGGCGCTGGCGGTACGCGATCGACAACCCGTTCGGTGTGCTGCGCCCGGCCGACGATGTCCCGGCCAGAGATGGAGACGCCGTCTCGAGGGCTCGATGATGCCCGCCGTCGGGGCCGACCGGCCGGTAAGGGGCGTGGGCGTGGGTTGTCGGTGGGGTGTGCCAAGGTAGAGGAGTGCGGCGCATCTATCCCGACATAAAGGACAATCCGGACATCGTTCAGGCGTATGCCTACCCCGAGGACCGGCCATGGCTGCGGCTCAACATGGTGGCCAGCGCCGACGGCGCGGCCTGGCTGAAGGGCCGGTCAGGCGGCCTGTCCAGCAGCGGCGACAAGCAGATCTTCCAGATCCTGCGCGGCCTGGCCGACGTCGTCGTCGCGGGGGCCGCCACCGTGCGCAAGGAGGGCTACGGCCCGATCAAGCCGCGTGAGGCGTGGGCCGCGATCCGCGCGGGCCGGCCCGACGTGCCCCCCATCGCGGTCATCAGCCGCAGCCTGGACTTCGACCTCGAGCGGTTCGCCGACGCCCCCAGCAGGACGATCGTGATCACCTGTGAGGCCGCCCCGCAGGAGCGGCGCAAGGCGGCGGCCAGGGGCTCCGACGTCGTCGTCGCCGGACAGGAGGGCGTCGACATGCGGCGGGCCGTGGCCGCGCTGCACGAGCGCGGCCTGACCAGGATCCTGTGCGAGGGCGGCCCCAGGGTCAACGCCCAGCTCTCGGCGGACGACCTGGTCGACGAGCTCTGCCTGTCGATCAGCCCGATGCTGGTCGGGGGCGGCGCGGCGCGCATCGTCAACGGCGAGCCCGCGCAGGTCACACTGGGCCTCAGCCAGGTGCTGGAAGAGGAGGGGGTCCTCTTCTGCAAATACACGAGGGAGCCGAGCGATGAGCGAACCGACTGATCAGACTGAGCCCGTCGAAGAGCCGGCGCCCATCGAAGGGCGCGTCGAGAGGCCCGTCGATGGGCCCGTCGAGGAGCAAGAGCCGGAGCCGGTGCCCAACCTGCCGGTGCGCCCTCCCGTGCCGCCCATGCTGGCCAAGCCGGTCAAGGCCATGCCCAAGCAGAACGGCACGCTGTTCTACGAGCCGAAGTGGGACGGCTTCCGCTGCATCGTGTTCCGCGACGGCGACGAGGTCTACCTGGGCAGCCGCAACGAGCGGCCGTTCACGCGCTACTTCCCCGAGCTGGTCGAGGCGGTCAGGGCCGAGCTGCCGGACAAGTGCGTGGTGGACGGCGAGATCGTGCTGCCCAGGGGGTCGCAGCTCGACTTCGACGCGCTGCAGCAGCGCATCCATCCGGCCGCCTCGCGGGTGAAGTTGCTGTCGGAGCAGACTCCGGCCCAGTTCATCGCGTTCGACCTGCTCGCACTGGGCGACGAGTCGCTGATGGAGGAGCCGTTCTCGGAGCGGCGGGCGCGTCTTGAGCGGATATTTCCGGAAAAGGGAGAGGCCATCCGGCTGACCCCGGTCACGACCAGCGACGAGCAGGCCGCCGAGTGGTTCGAGACGTTCGAGGGCGCGGGGCTCGACGGCATCATCGTCAAGCCGGGCGACCAGCCGTACGTCCCCGACAAGCGCACCATGTTCAAGGTCAAGCACGAGCGCACGGCCGACGTGGTGATCTGCGGCTACCGCGAGCACAAGTCGGGCCCGGTCGTGGGGTCGCTGCTGCTCGGCCTCTACGGCGACGACGGCCGGCTGCACCATGTGGGGGTGGCGGCCTCGTTCCCGATGGCGCGCAGGGCCGAGCTGGTGGAGGAGATCAGGCCGTACATCGCGGAGCTGAGCGAGCACCCCTGGGGCCACTGGGCCGAGCAGGCGGCGGCCAACGTCGGACAGCCCGCCACCGGTCCCTCGCGCGGCGGGCAGCGGGTGCCGGGCGCGGTGTCGCGGTGGAACGCCAAGAAGGACCTGTCGTTCATCCCGCTCAGGCCGGAGCTGGTGATCGAGGTGGCCTACGACCAGATGGAAGGCGACCGGTTCCGGCACACCGCCCAGTGGCGGCGCTGGCGGCCCGACCGCACCCCTGAGTCATGCACGTACGAGCAGCTCGAGCGGCCCGTCAGCTACGACCTGGACGACATCCTGGCCCGCTAGACCGCAAACGCAGGCCCCGATGTCAGCGGGCGAGCCAGACGAGCCCGGCGAAGCGGCCGCCCGGCTGCTCTCTGCGGTGCGAGTACAGCTCTTCCGACTCGATCGTGCAGCGGGCGTCATGGCGTACGTCCGGCAGCCCCGCCGCACGGAGCTGGGCCTCGATCCCGGCCCGCAGGTCGAGCGCGGGCGTGTCCCACGACGTCGTGGACCACGTCTCGGGAACGCGGGCGGCCACCCGCTCGCGCAGCTCGGGGGGCACCTCGTAGCAGCGGCCGCACGCGCCGGGCCCGATCAGCGCGACCATCCGCCCCGGCTCCGCGCCCTTGGCCGCCATGGCCGCCACCAGGGCGCTCGCGATGCCCGCCTCGGTGCCCGGGCGGCCGGAGTGCGCCGCGCCGACCATGCGCGCCACCGGATCGGCCACCAGCACCGCCGGGCAGTCGGCCCCGAGCGAGGCCAGCGCCAGGCCCGGCTCGGTGGTGAACACCCCGTCGAGCGCCGGCGGATCGTCCCCGAACGGCTCGCTCACGTAGGCGACGTCGGCGCCGTGGACCTGGCGCATGAACACGATGCCCCGCACGCCCAGCTCGGCCGCCAGACCTGCCCGGTTGGCCCGCACGGCCTCCGGGTCGTCGCCGACCATTCCGCCGAGGTTGCGCGCCCCGTACGGCGGGACGCTGACGCCTCCGTGTCGGTCGGTGACGGCGACATGCACTCCAGGGGCCAGCTGCATGGCTCGATCCTAGAGCGCCTGCCGGAGGGCCGCCTGGTGGGGCGGGCACTACGCTCGGGCGTGCGGAGTATTCATGACGAGGAGCCTTCCCGATGACGAACCTTGCCGACCTGCACGCCCTGATGGCCCGGCTCGGGCATCCGGTGGCCGGGACCGCCTCCGCTGTGGAGTCGCGGTTCGCGGACGGGGCGCCGTACCGGTTCGAGATCCCCAGCGTCGAGGGGCCCGCCGTGCTCGAGTCGGTGGTCGCCGAGGCCGACCGGCTGGGCGTGCCGATCGCCAGGACGTCGCAGGGCAGCGGCGTGATGATGCTGACGGACGCCGAGATCTCCGACATGGCGAGGATCGGGGCCGAGCGGGGCATCGAGATCAACCTGTTCCTCGGGCCGCGGGCCGCCTGGGACACCGGCGGCCAGGCCAAGCTGACCCAGGCCGTCGGCGCGGCCGCGCGGGGGAACGCGATGGTGGCGGCGTGCGTGGCGGACGCGCTGCGGGCCTGCTCGCTGGGCATCCGCAGCCTCCTCGTCGGCGACGTCGGCACGCTGGAGGTGCTGCGCGCGCTGAAGGATGACGGCACGCTGCCCGCCAACCTGGTGCTGAAGACGTCCGTGCTGATGCCGCTCACCAACGGCCCCACCGCGGCGGTCTTCGAGCGGCTCGGCGCGAGCACCGTGAACGTGGGCACCGACCTGACCGTGCCGCACCTGGCCGAGATCCGGGCTGCGACCAGGCTGCCGATCGACCTTTACCTGGAGGTGCCGGACGACCAGGGTGGGTTCGTACGGTTCTACGAGGCGGTGGAGATCGTACGGGCCGCCGCGCCGGTCTACCTGAAGATGGGGCTGCGCAACGCGCCCAACATCTACCCCTCCGGCTCGCACCTCGGGGCGGTGCCGCGGGAGCTGGGGCGTGAGCGGGTGCGGCGGGCGGCGCTGGTGCAGCGGCTGATCGAGCAGCTCGACCCCGCGCTCGGCAAGCAGGTCGGCGCCGGACCCGCCCCGGACCTGGGCGTTCCCGAGCTCTAGGCGCTCAGGCGGTGGACCCGCCCTCGGCCTGGGCGTTCCCAAGCTTTAGGCGCCCAGGCGGTGGACCGTCAGCGGGCCGCCGCCCCAGCGGCCGATGGCCTCCTCGTCGGCGAAGGCCAGGACCCGCATCATGTTCCCGCCGTCGCTCAGCTCCACGTTGCGGCGCAGCCTGCGCACCAGGTCACCGGGCAGACGGCTCGTGCCCGCCTCGACCGTGTCGCCGTAATGGGGGGCGAAGGCGACGCCCGCGAAGCCGGTACGGCCCAGCAGCGTGCGAACGGTCTGCGACGAGTAGAACATCAGGTGGTTCTTGGTGAATCCGCTCCACGCCGGCCCGTACGCCTTGAGCTGCGTCGACCGCGCGTTCACGGTCAGGATGAGCAGCACCCCGCCGGGCGCCAGCAGGCGCCTGAACGCCGCGAAGTCGTCCAGCGGCCTGGGCAGGTGCGCCAGCACCGACCAGAGCGTGATCACGTCGAACCCGCCGGCGGCGATCTCCGGCACGTCCTCGGGCGCGCCGAGGTACGTACGCACGCCGCTCAGCCGTTCGTTGGCCTGGGCGACGGACTCGGGCGACAGGTCCACCCCGCAGGCGTCGAACCCGCGCTGCTCGGCCAGTTCCAGGAAGAGCCCGATCCCGGAGCCGAAATCGAGCAGCCGCCGCTCCTTGCCCTCGTCGAACACCGGCGAGAACGCCTGCATGGTCAGCTCGTAGCGGCGCTGCCGGTTGGCGGCGTACCTGCCGGTCAGGAAGGTGTTGTAGCCGGTGGCGTACAGGTCGCCGAGGCGCTCGGGACGGATGCCCGGGTTGCGGTAGAGAAAGCCGCAGCCCGGACAGCGGACGACGTGGTAGCGCCATCCGTTGCCTCCGGGCGAGAAGAGCAGCTGCTGGCGGGAGTCCCCGCACATCATGCAGCTCAGGAACTCCTCGATCGCCTTCAGCGGCCTGAGCTGCTGGTAGTCGGCCAGGCGCATGACGGGAGCGCGCCTGGTCAGCCAGCGCCACTGGGCCTCGCGTACCAGCAGCTCCCCTGGGCGGATGTAGACGCGCTGGCTCCACGGAACGCGGTCATATCGGGAGCCATAGGCCAGCCGGCCCAACAGTCGAGGTGCCATGCGAAGCGTCTTCCCCGGCCGTCTTGGTAGCCATGCGTACCTGTTCGCGTACTTTACGTGACCTTAGGTGTTCGAGAGCCTCAAGCAAGCGTATGCTTGGGCACGTGCCTGACTATCTCAATCTCATCGGCGGCGAGCTGGTCCCCGCAAGCGACGGCAGAACCCTCGACTCGATCAATCCGGCCACCGGGGAGGCGTGGGCGCGGATCCCGGCCTGCGGGCCGCGCGACGCCGAGACGGCCGTGGCGGCGGCCCGCAGCGCCTTCCCCGCCTGGTCGGCGCTGCCCGCCTTGGCCAGAGCGGGCTACCTGCGCAAGGTGTCGGAGGTGTTCGCCGGGAACGCCGAGGAGCTGGCGAGGCTGGAGACACGCGACAACGGCCGGATCCTGCGCGACACGCTGAAGAGGGACCTGCCGGGGATGGCGTACCTGTGGCAGCTGGCCGCGGGGCAGTGCCTGGACGCGGCCAAGGGCGACACGGTCGTCCTCGGCCCCGACACGCTCGGGCTGACGCGGCGGGAGCCGTACGGGGTGGCAGTCTGCATCATCCCGTGGAACTCCCCCATCTCGACGTTCTCGGCCAAGGCGGCGTACGCGCTGGCGGCCGGGAACACGGTGATCGTCAAACCGGCCGAGCAGGCGAGCGCGTCGGTGCTGCGGCTGGGCGAGCTGCTGGCGGAGGTGTTCCCGCCCGGCGTGCTCAACATCGTCAGCGGCCTGGGCGAGGAGGTCGGGGACGCGCTCGTACGGCACCGCGACGTGGCCAGGATCAGCCTCACCGGCTCGACGGCCACCGGACAGGCGATCACCCGGGCGTCGGCGGACGCGCTCAAGCCGCTGACGTTCGAGCTCGGGGGCAAGTCCCCCAACATCGTCTTTCCCGACGCCGACCTGGACGCGGCCACCCAGGGCGTCACCGTGAACTCGATCTACACCGGCAACGCCGGACAGGTGTGCGTGGCAGGCTCGCGCATCCTCATCCACCGGTCGATCTGGGACGAGATGCTGGGCCGCATCGAGCGCGCCTGCGCGGGCCTGATCCTGAACGACCCCCTGGACCTGCGGACGACCATGGGCCCGATCGTGTCGTCGGCGCAGTACGAGCAGGTGAGGTCGTACCTCGAGCTGGCGGAGAAGGAGGGGGCGAGCCTGGTCTTCGGCGGCCGGACGGGCGCCGACGTGGTGCCCAGCCTCCCGGACGGCTACTGGGTCGCCCCCACCCTCTACACGACCACGGACAACTCGCTCCGGATCTGCCAGGAGGAGATCTTCGGCCCGGTGGCCGTGGCCATGCCGTTCTCCTCCGACGAGGAGGCGCTGGAGATCGCGAACGACTCCCGCTACGGGCTGGCGGCGGGCGTCTGGACGCGCGACCTGGGCCGGGCGCACCGGTTCGTGCGCGATCTCCAGAGCGGTACGGTGTGGGTGAACACGTTCCGCCAGATGCCGCCCGGGCTGCCGTTCGGCGGCGTCAAGGACAGCGGGTACGGGCACGATTCGGTCCTCGAGTACACCCGCGAAAAGGCAGCCATAATCCAGATTTAGTCAGATAGATTTACCCCTCATGAGCGAGGGGATCAAGGACCAGCCGGGCCTGTCGGAGGCAGCCGCCCAGTCCCGTGCGTCGGTGCTGCGCAGCCGCGCCGAATCGTACATCGCCCTGTCGAGACACGACGCGGCGATCGCGGATCTGACGGAGTCGATCGCGCTGGCGCCCGACAACGCCCGCGCCTGGCGGCTGCGCGGCGAGAGCCACCGCGTCATCGAACGCTACGAGGCCGCGCTGGAGGATTTCGACGAGGCGCTCAGGCTGGAGCCGGACAGCGCGTACGCCCTGGGCTCGCGCGGCCAGACGTACGCCGCGATGGGGCGCGTGGAGGACGCCATGGCGGACTTCGAGCACGCCCTCACCCTCGCCCCCGACTCCCTGTGGATCCTGGAGGCGAAGGCCGACGCCCTGGTGGACCTGGACCGCCTGGACGAGGCCCTGGAGGCGCACGGGAAAATCATCGCCCTGAACGAGGAGCTGCCCTATTCCTGGGCGGCCCGCGGCGACCTGTACCAGCGCATGCACCTTTACGCCGAGGCCATCGACGACTACACGAAGGCGCTGGAGGTGAGTCCGGACTACGTACGCGCGCTGAGCCGGAGGGGCGAGGCGCTGCGCATGACAGACCGGTACGAGGAGGCGCTGAAAGACCTCAGCCGCGCTTTGGAGCTGGACCCGGAGAACGACCGCGCCTATGGCAGCCGAGGGGCGGTGCTGAGCGAACTGGGCGACAACGAGGCGGCCCTGAACGATCTGAACCGGGCCATCGAGCTGGACCCCGAATACATTTGGGCGTACCGGGTGCGCGGGGAGATCCTTCAGGAGCTGGACCGCCACGAGGAGGCGGTCTCCGACTTCACCCAGGCCCTCCACCTGGAATTCGGCGACTGAGCAGTGCAAGGGTGTCCACGAGCATGGAATCCTGACCGGCCGTACGTGTACGAGACCAGTCGAGTCAGTGGAGCCGGCCTGCCTGGTGCAGTTCGTCGAAGATGATCTGATCCACGGCTGACACGCGGTGGCGGTCGGCATAGGTCAGCCAGGCGATCTCTTCGATCTCGTTACTGGCCGTCGGCGTCCCAAGGTGGTCGGCGGTGTAACAGGCCATCTGCACGACGACACCCCCAGGATGACCGTGCGCCTGAGCCTGATAGGTCCCCAGATAGGCGGCAGTGGCAGGGACGATGGCGACGGACAGCTCCTCGTCGATCTCCCGGACGAGCGTGTCGAGGTCGCTCTCACCGGGCTCGCGTTTACCACCGGGCAGGTAGTAGACGTCCTTCCCGTATGACCGGGTGCTGAGGATCTTGCCGTCCTCCAGATGGATCCATGCGATCTTGTCAATGCCGGCGGCCATCGTGTTCTCCTGTCCGTATGCGGGCGGTACAGTACACCGTCCGGTGATCTTGTCCGAATCCGGCCGGTCTTCCTGCTCCGCACGATGCCACACTGCCCCGCATGACTTCTGAGCAGAACCGCACGCTGGTGAAGCAGGCATGGCGATCGTTCGCGACCCGGGACAAGGACCTGATCGCGACGTTCTTCACCAAGGACGCGGAGTGGCTCGCCCCACCCGGGAACGCGACCGCCGTGGCGCTCGGCGGGTCGCACCACATGGTGGGCAGGGACGCCATCGTCCACTTCCTCACCGTGGACTTCCCGCGCCTGTTCGTCGCCGATGTGACGGTGGATTTCCGGGGGTTCCACGCCACCGGCGACGTGGTCGTGGTGGAGGAGACCATGCAGGCGACGCTCGCCAACGGCAACGCCTACCGCAACGACTACTGCTTCGTCTTCGACGTGCGGGACGGGCTGATCCACCGGGTACGGGAGTACATGGACACCGCCAACGGGCATCGCATGGTGTTCGGCGACTTGTGAGCGCGGACGGCCCAGCAATGATGAAGGCTCTTGGGTGTCGGCGGTCTCTCACCTGGTCATAGATGGCGCGTAGCCAGGGCTGGCGAACCTCCGGCAGGCGCGCCAATGTACTGAGGAACACCCCTCGATCGGGCTGGAACGGACTCCACGGCAACAGTGGCGGCGGATCATCGCGGCGGACACCGTCAGGCATCCCACTCGCCGCTGGAACAAGCCGCCGATCGTCGTGGAAGGCCAGGTACATCCACACGTCAGCAGCCAGCGGCACCACGGCCCGTGCATCGGTCGGCCACACCTCATCAGTCTGCGGATGCCGCGGCACCAGGGCTATGTCTGTGACCGTGGCGGGCAGGCCCGGACCGGCCAGGACCACGTTCCGTGCCGGCGGTCCCGGTGGGAGCAAGGTGTCGATCGCCCTGCGAAACGCCTCGGCGACCGGTCCGTCGGGGACGGCCACCCGCTTTCCGCCCGACACCGCCAGCAGGTGGGCCAGCGCTCCCGCGATCGCCGCCGTCCACACGGGGCTCCACCATCCGGGCTGTTCAACCGGGGGCGTGCCCGGATGTTCCTCCCGTAGCGCCTCCCAGCTGACCACCCGACGAGCGGGGCCCTCGACGCTGACCGGGTGCACGGCGTGCGAGTCCAGCCACACCACCTGCCAGAGCGTGCAGTCGTCCATGCGGGTGGCCACCGCCTGCCCGCACCCCTCGCACGCCAGATTCGGACCGGCCCGACCGTCCAGCCCCAAACAGTAACCGTCGCACCGCTCCGGAATCAGAACGGTTCCGCGGACATCGCCCCGGCGCGACCCCGGCCCTCCCGGGCGGCCCGTACGACAGGGAGAACACCGGCGCATACACGCCACGGGCCTCCGCTTCGTCCGCACCCACCTCCTCCCACCGCCGCCACGGCGGGCCGGAAGGTTCAGGGTTCACCGCGTACGTCCCAGGCTCCAGGAGCGCAGGCAGCAGCTCATGGCCGAACAGCTGACCAGCGTGGACGGGGAGTGCGACCCGTGACACCCGCGCCGTCAGCACGGCACCGCATCCCGCACACGCGAACACGACCATCTGCCCTCCCACACCCCACGAAGAACTCCAGTCACCATGTCGCATCGCGTGCTCGGAGGATCGATCGAACGAGCACAAGCGAGCCGCCCGACACGCGAGTTTTGACGCGCTTCAGGATGATTCGGACGATATTCTCACAGCGCGTTTGGTGCGGCGGGAGGTCTGCTGGTGAGCGTGGTGACCGAGGACGTGAGATTCGGCGTTCTCGGGCCGCTCCGGGCCGAGGTCGGCGGTCGCCCGGCAGGGCTTGGCGGACCTCGCCAGCGGGCCGTGCTGGCGCTGCTGCTCATCGCGCGGGGCAGGAGCGTCTCGGCGGAGCGGATCCTGTCCGAAGTGTGGGAGGGCTCGCGACCTCCCTCCCTGACAACACTCCATGGATACGTCGCCGATCTGCGCAGGACGCTGGAGCCGGAAAGAGCGCCCGGCGCCCCGGCCCGGTTGCTGGTGCGCGAGGGACCCGGCTACGCCCTTCGGGCAGGACCCGCCGCGGTTGACGCTGAGCGCTTCACCGATCTGGCCGCTCGTGGTCGGCGCGCGTTGGACGGCGGCGAACCGAGAGTCGCCGCAGACCTGCTCGGACAGGCGCTCGCGCTGTGGCGGGGCCCGGCCTATGCCGACTTCGGCGGAGCCGCCTTCGCGGTGCCCGACGCGACCCGGCTGGAGGATCTGCGGGCCACCATCCGCGAGGACTGGCTTGCGGCCGTCATCGCGTCGGGTGAGCACGCCGCTGCCATAGGCGAGCTGGAGGCGGTGATCGCCGAGCAACCGCTGCGGGAGCGTGGCTGGGAGCTGCTGGTCCTCGCCTTATACCGGTCAGGACGGCAGGCCGACGCGCTCGCCACCCTTCGAGCGGTACGCAGAAGGCTGGCCGACGAGCTGGGCATCGACCCGGGACGCGGCCTGCGCGACCTGGAGGCGGCCGTACTCGCCCAGGACCCGCGGCTGGCCCCGGTGCCGGCTGAGCCCACCCGCATGTCATACCCTCCGGCCGCGGCTCCGGCGCAGCCCTCGGGCAATCTGCCGTTCGCGCTGTCCAGCTTCGTCGGCCGCGGCGGCGACCTCACGGCCGTCGCGTCCCTGCTGGACGGGCACCGGCTGGTCACGCTCACCGGCCCGGGCGGGGTCGGCAAGACCCGCCTGGCCTTGGAGGTCGCACGCGCCCGTACCGACGCCGACGGGCCCTGGCTCGTGGAACTGGCAGGTCTGCACACACCCGAACTGCTCACCGGGACCATGGCCGCCGCCCTGGGGCTGCCCACCGCGGCGTCCCCCGACCAGCTGGCCGGGATGATCGCCGACCGTGACATGCTGATCGTCCTGGACAACTGCGAGCATCTGCTGGTCCCCGCCGCCATGCTGGTCCACACCCTGCTGACCCGCTGCGGCACCGTACGGATACTGTGCACCAGCCGCGAACCCCTGGGCATCTCGGGTGAGACGGTCTACGAAGTACCGCCTCTGGATGCCGCCACGGAGGCCGCGGACCTGTTCCTGCGCCGTGCGGCAGCCGTCTCGCCCGGCTGGGCGGCCGAGCCGGGCGACAGGGAAAGGATCGCCGCCCTGTGCGTACGGCTCGACGGCATCCCGCTGGCCATCGAACTCGCCGCCGCGCAGAGCCGGGCGCTGTCCGTGGCCCAGATAGCCGATGCCGTAGCGGACCGCTTCACCTTGCTGGTGGACGGATCAGCCGGACGGCCGGACCGTCATCGCGCGCTACTGGACACGGTCGCCTGGAGCGATCAACTGCTGCAGCCGGCCGAACGCCGGCTCTTCCACCGGCTCGGCGTGTTCGAAGCCGGCTTCGACCTGGAGGCGGCCACCGCAGTGGGAGGAGTCGATCCCGTCCTGGCGCCGCTGCTGGCGTTGGTCCGCAAATCGCTGGTCACCGCGGAACCCGGCACGGCACCACGCCGCTACCGGATGCTGGAGACCTTGCGCCAGTACGCCCTGGCCTCGCTCTCCACCGGCGAGCTGGCCCGGGCGCAGGAACGCCACCGCGCCTGGGCCCTGGCCCGGGCCGAGAACGCCGAACGCCATCTCCGCGGCCCGCAGGGAGCGGCGTTGCTGAACGGGCTGAGCCGCGATCAGGCGGAGTTCCGGGCGGCGTTCGCCTCATCACTGGCAGCAGGTGACGGCGAGTACGCGCTACGGCTGGGCGGAGCGCTGTTCTGGTTCTGGTTCCGCATGGGTCATGTCGCGGAGGGCCTGGCCTGGCTGTCCGAGGCGTTCGCGGCGGCCCCGCAAGCCGGCGCGGATGTCCGGGCGCGTGCCCGGTTCGCGGTCGTGGGACTGCACTACCTGGCCGGACAGCCGCAACAGGCGTACCAGGCGGCCCGTTCGGCGATGGAGGAGGCCCGCCAGGCAGGCGACCCGGTGACGGAGGCGGTCGCGACCGCGTACGCCGCCTACGTGGGGCTGCTGACCGGGGCGGCGCTCGACGCCGAGGCTCTCGCCCGCGAGGCCGTCGAGGTGGCCCGGCACAGCGCCCTGGACTGGCTGGAAGCGGAAACGCTCATGATCCAGGGCATGGTCCTGCGGGTGCTGGGGGATCTGCCGGGCGCCGACAGCGTCTTCCAGGAGGCCATCGGCGCCGCTCGCGCCAGTGGCCACGACTGGGCGGCGGACGGTGCAGCCTGGTGCGAGATGAAGACGGCCTCGGACCGCGGGGACGGCGCCCGGGCACTGGCCATCGCGGCGGACATCCTGGCCACGATGGACCGTTACGGAGACATCTCCTTCTGGCTGGTGACGGTGCACAGCGCAGCCCGCGCCCTCGCGCTGACCGGGCAGGCCGAGCACGCGGCCGTGCTCATGGGGGCCGTGGAGGCCATCGGCAAGCGAGCCGGCGTCTCCCCGGAGCTGATGGACCCGTTGGACGGGCCGCGCGAGGCCGCCGCCGTACGCGGGGCACTTCCGCCGGAGGAGTACGAACGTCATGCGGCCCGCGGGCGCGCGATGTCCCGGCGGGACGCGAGCGCCCTGCTCACCTCGTTGATCGCTGGACGATGATCCGCTGATCGTGGCCTTCCAAGCCTTGAGCCTTGGAAGGCTTGGAAGCCTTGGAAGTCGCTGGGAAAGCCGGTTCCCACCGACCTCGAAGCGGGCCGGCCCACTCTCGTTGTTGTGAACGCGGCGCCGCCTGGTCCCGGGCGGCCGGACAACGAGGTGAATCATGATCAAGCGGATGATCCGTACCGCGGCGGCGGCGGGAATCGCCCTGGGAGTCCTGCTCGGACTGGGTGCCGCGGCGGCCCACGCCACCGACGGCGACCCCTCCCAATGGGGTGTGGCCGGCGACCCCTCCCAGTGGGGCTGATCCGGAGAGAAGGGTGAGAAAGCCATGACAAGCATCGGACACCCGCCCACCGGACACGCCGTCGTCGCGGGAGCGGGGATCGGCGGGCTCCTGGCGGCCCGGGTGCTGCGCGAGACGTTCGACCGGGTCACGGTGATCGACCGCGACGCACTGCCCGCCCAGGGTGTCCCCCGGCGGGGTGTGCCGCAGGGGCATCACGCGCACGGGCTGCTGTCCCGGGGCTGCGAGATCCTCGAGGAGCTGTTCCCCCGGCTGACCGCGGACCTGGTCGCCGCGGGCGCCACCACCTGCGACATCCAGGACGACGTCCGCTGGTACAACGACGGCCGGCTGCTGCACCCCGCGCCTTCGCGGCTGCGCGGCCTGACGGTGAGCCGGCCTGAACTCGAACGGTACCTGCGGTCCCGGGTCGCGGATCTTCCCGGTGTGGTGATCCACGAGCGCTGCGAGGTGGTCGAGCCGATCGCCGGCAGGGACGGCGCGGTCACCGGGGTACGTCTGCAGCGTTCGGGGCACCGGCCCGAGGAGATGGCGGCCGATCTCGTGGTGAACGCCGTGGGCCGGGGAAACCGGGGCGCGGAGTGGCTGCGCCGGCTGGGATACGAGCCCGCGCCGGAGGAACGTGTCGACTCCCGGCTGCAGTACGTCTCGCGTGAGTACCGCCGGCGGCCGGGCGACGCCGACTTCATCGCCATGGTGGTGGGGCACAGCGCGGCGGTCCCCAGGGGCGGGGTCGCACTCAGCGGCGAGGGAGACCGCTGGCTCGTCACCCTGTTCGGCATGGGCGACGACGTCCCACCCGTCGACCCGGACGGGTACCACGGGTTCGCCGCCCGGCTTCCGGTCCCGGACCTGCACCGCATCCTGGAGCGCCTGGAACCGCTGGGGGAGCCGCGGCGGATGCGCATTCCCGTGAGCATCCGGCGCCGCTACGAACGGATGGGCCGCTTCCCCGAGGGCTATGTGGTGTTCGGCGACGCCCTGTGCCAGTTCAATCCCAGCTACGGACAGGGCATGACGGTGGCCGCCTGCGAGGCCGTCGCCCTGCGTGAGTGCTTGGCGGACGGCCGGCGCGACGGCCTGGCCCGCCGCTTCTTCGAGCGGGCGGCGCGGATCATCGACGTGCCCTGGGACCTGTCGGTCGGTGGTGATCTGCGGTTCCCGTCCGTCGAGGCGCCACGCCCGCTGCGCGTGAAGCTGCTCAACCGCTACATCGCACGCCTCCACGTGGCCGCGGAAGCGGACCCGGTGGTCGGGCACGCCTTCCTGAGCGTCGCCAACCTGCAGGCCCCTCCACAGCTCCTGTTGTCGCCCGGCGTCCTGGCCCGTGTGCTCCGGCCGCGTCCCAGCGGCGGCCCGGCCCACCCCCGGCTTCCGGCCCGGGAGCAGATCCCGGCCGGTCAATGACGTCGCGGCTCATCCTGAGCCCCGGCATCCGAAACCCGAACGAAAGGACACCATCATGTTCAAGAACATCACCGCGGGCATCGTCCTGGCGACCGCCGTGGCCGGTGGGCTGACGGCCATCGCGGCTCCGGCCTCGGCGGCGACGGCCGGCGCGGGCAACGCGGTCTGGGTCGAGCCCGGCGCCACCAGATCTTTCCTGGTCATGTGCCCTTCGTACGCCCCCACGATGCTGACCGACACGATCAAGATCACCGCCGCCACCGGAGTGTCGGTCTCGACCAGCCTGGACACGGACTCCGACGCGTTCAGCCGCGACATGCTCACGGTGACGGCCACGAACGGAGGCGCCGTCCGCAGGTACGTCTCGGTCACGGCCACCTGCTCGAGCTGACCGTCTCCGGCCACCCGCTTCCCGCCCCCTTCCTGGGCCGCAGCTCTTCGGTTACTCTCGCATGAGATCTTCATAAAGTGCGCGAGGGAGGCCGATGGGTGGGGTCGCTCCCGATATTGTGCGGTTCGGGGTGCTCGGTCCTCTCCGGGCCGAGCTGGCGGGACGGGCAGTCGGCCTGGGGGGTCTGCGGCAGCGGGCGGTCCTTGCTGTCCTGCTGATCGCCAGGGGCAGGACGGTCTCCGCCGAGCGGATCACGTCCCAGGTGTGGGAAGGCTCGCCGCCCTCCTCACCGACGACCCTCCACGCGTACATCTCCGAGCTGCGCCGGGCCCTGGAGCCGGAACGCCCGGCCGGCGCTCTGCCCCGGCTGCTGGTCCGTGAGGGGACGGGATACGCGCTGCGGACGGATCCGTCCGCGGTAGACGCCGAGCGCTTCGCCGACCTCGCCGTGGCGGGGCGGCGGGCTTTGGACGGCCGCAGACCGGGCTCCGCCGTGGAAGTGCTCACCGAGGCGCTGGAGCTGTGGCGTGGTCCCGCCTACGCGGACTTCGACGGGGCCGGTTTCGCCTTCACGGAAGCGGCCCGGCTGGAGGACCTGCGTGCGGCCGCGTACGAGGACCGGCTGGCCGCCACCATCGACCTGGGCAGGCACACCGCGGCGGTCGGCGAGCTGGAGGCCCTGGTGGCCGAGCAACCGCTGCGCGAACGCGGCTGGGAGCTGCTCGTCCTCGCCCTGTACCGGTCCGGGCGGCAGGCTGACGCAATCGCGGCGCTGCGCACGGCCAGGCGACGGCTCGCTGACGAGCTGGGCATCGACCCCGGACCCGCGTTACGCGACCTGGAGTCCGCGGTGCTCGCCCAGGACCCCCGGCTCGACCCGCCGCCGCCCGCCCGCTCCGCCGGCGCTCACGTCGGCGGCGCCACTCCCGCCACTACCAGGCCCCGCATCGCCCCCGTCGCCTCTGACAACCGTCCGGCGACGGCGCCCGTCGGTAACCTGCCGTTCGCCTTGACCAGCCTGCTCGGACGTACGGACGACATCGCCGCCGTGGAGCGTCTGCTGGCCGAGTACCGGCTGGTCACCCTCACCGGCCCGGGCGGAGTGGGCAAGACCCGCCTCGCGCTGGAGACGGCCAGAGCCCGTACCGACGGCACCGACGGGCCGTGGCTGGTCGAACTGGCCGGCCTCACCTCACCCGAGCTGCTGCCGGCCACGATCGGCACCGCCGTCGGCATCCCCGGGGCATCCTCGGCCGAAGACCTGTCGGCCGTGCTCGCCGGACGGCGACTGCTGCTGGTCCTCGACAACTGCGAACACCTGCTGGACGAGGTCACCACACTGACCGGTGTGCTGCTGAGCCGCTGCGGCGGCCTGCGGGTGCTGTCCACCAGCCGCGAACCGCTGGGTGTCGAGGGCGAGGCGGTCTACGAGGTACGGCCGCTCGACCCTGACGGCGATGGCGCCGAACTCTTCCGGGAACGGGCCGCCGCCCTGTCCACATGGTCCCCCGACGTGGACGACCTCGACCGGATCCCCGGGCTCTGCGCCGGCCTCGACGGCATTCCGCTCGCCATCGAACTGGCCGCCGCGCAATGCCGGATGCTTTCCATCGGCCAGATCGCCGACGCCTTGGAGAACCGCTTCGACGTCCTGGTCGGCGGCCCTCTCGACCTGCCCGCCCGGCATCGTGCACTGGAGTCCACGATCGCCTGGAGCCACCGGCTGCTCGAACCCGAGGAACGGCGGCTCTTCCACCGGCTGAGCGTGTTCGCCGCCGGGTTCGACCTCGACGCCGCGGACGTGGTCGGAGGCCACACTCCCGTGCTGCCTGCCTTGTCGGCCCTGGTCCGCAAGTCGCTGGTCGGTGTCGAGCCCGGGACCGCTCCACGCCGCTACCGGCTGCTGGAGACGCTGCGTCAGTACGCGCTGCGCGAACTCGACCCGGACGACCTCGCGCGGACCCAGCAACGGCACCGCGCCTGGGTCCTGGCCCAGGCGGAGAGCGCCGAGCGCAGGCTCCACGGCCCTCAGGCGGCCGTGCTGCTGGGCCGGCTGACCAGGGAGCAGCCGGAGTTCCGCGCCGCCTTCGACTCCGCGCTGGCCGCTGGCGATGGCGACTACGCGCTGCGATTGGGCGGAGCCCTGTACTGGTTCTGGTACCGCATGGGCCACATCGCCGAAGGCCTGTCCTGGATGTCGAAGGCTTTCGCCGCGGCGCCGCACGCCGAGCCGGCGGTCCGGGGTAGGGCCCGGCTCGCCGTCAGCGGGCTCAGCTACCTGGCCGGGAACCCGGCGCAGGCGTACGAGTCCGTCGTGCTGGCGGAGCAGGAGGCACGGGAGGCCGGCGACCTGGTGGTCGAGGCGTCCGCACGGGTCTACCAGGCGCACTTCGGCGTGTTCGCCGGAATACCCGTCGACGCTCCGGCGCTCGCCCGCAGCGCGGTCGAACTCGCCCGGCGGGCCGGCGAGGACTGGCTGGTGGCCGAGGCGCTGATGGTTCAGGGCACGCTCGCCCGCGTTCTAGGAGATCTTCCGACTGCCGCCGCGGTCCTGGCCGAAGCCGTCGCGACCGCCGACTCCTGCGGCCACGACTGGGCGGCCGGCTCTGCCGCGTGGGCCGCCATGAAGACCGCGTGCGATCGTGGCGACGGCCGGCGTGCCCTGGAGATCGCCGCCGGCATTCTGAACGCGCTCGACCGTCACCAGGACGTCACCTCCAGACTTGTGCTCATCCACACCGCCGCCCACGCCCTCGTGCTGACCGGACAGGCCGAGCAGGCAGCCGTGCTGATGGGCGGCGTGGAGGCGGTCGGCCGCCGGGTGGGCTTCTCCCCCGAGTTGATGGACCCGATGGATGGCCCCCGCGAGGCCGCCGCCGTACGCGAAGCCCTCCCGCAGGACGCCTACGGACGCCTGACGGCCCGGGGACGCGAACTGTCCCTGGCTGAACTGACCACCCTCCTGGTGAGCCTGCTCACGATCCGCTCATAGGTGTCCCGGTGCTCCCTGCCCGGAGAGGCGCACGGTGACAAGCAGCACCCCGACGGATGCCGGGTAGTTGGCGGCGGTTTCCGCCGGTCCGCTATCGGGCGTTCGCGTGGAGCCAGTCCAGGGCTTCTGCGGCGGAGCGGAGGACCGAGATGTGGCCGTCGCCGGGAAATCTCCGGATCTGCGCCGAAGGGCAGTGCCGGGCCAGCCACGTGCCGTGCGAGCTGGGCACGACGCGGTCCTGGTCGCCGTGCATGAGCAGCGTCGGCGCCGTGATCCGCGCGGGGTCGCAGCCCCACGGGTTCACGTACGCGAGGTCGTCGTCGATCGGCCCGCCCTGGCCGCCCTTGACCGCCGGGCCGACGACGCTGCCGAACCACGACCAGTCGCCTCCCAGCGCGGCGTGATCGGCCGGGATGAACATCTCCGGGTCGTACTCGGCCGACGCCTCGAACCGCTCCTTCGCCGCGCGGCCCTGGACGGCGGCGCGCAGTGACGCCTGGCCGGAGGCGTACATGCCCGCGAACCAGTCAAGGCCCTCAGCACCGTACGGAGCCAGGCCGGACACGCTGACGACGGCCAGCACGCGCTCCTGGAGCAGGGCGCCGCAGGCCAGGGCATGTGAACCGCCGCCGGAGTGGCCCATGACCGCGAACCGATCGATGCCCAGCGCGTCGGCGACCCGGGACACGTAGCCGGCGGCCGACGCCAGGTCCCTCCCCTTTGAGGGAGTGGAGCCGCCGTAACCGGGCCGGTCGTAGGACACCCATCGGATGCCGAGTCGTTCGGAGACGGGGAAGAGCGGCTCGGGCGGCGTCCCGATGTTCGGCGTGCCGTGGTGCCAGAAGACGGACAGCGGATGGGGCGCGTCCTGCTGGCCGGTGTCGTAAACGTGCAGCGTACGGCCGTCGCCGAGATCGAGATCGAACTCCTTCATCACGCCGCGAGCCTAACGACCGCGACTGACAGATCGCGGCCTGACCGCCGTCCCCTCGTCGGCGGACACCGCCTCGAAGTGCAGAAATTCATCCTGCCGGCGATTTTTGTCACCCTGGGAAGAGGGAAACCACACCCCACCCCAGCCGCCGATCGCCACGATCTTGAATCGGTTTGCCACCATGGACTCACTGGCAGTGGGACCCGGTCGTCAGGACATGGGCCCTTACGACTAGCGCAAAGGCCGGGGGGAGATGGATATAGAGGCGGCGATTCGCGAATTGAAACACCGTCTGGCGGCCCTCGAAGCAATGATGCGTTCCGAGGACATGGCCTCCGCCCAGGCCAACGTGCTCTACGGTCACTTCCCGGCAGAGGAGAGCACGCTAGGGGAGGGCGCCACCACGCTGGAGGTCGCCATCGCCGAGGTGCGGGCCGACGTCGCCGACCTTCACATCGGGCTGAACCAGGACTTCGCGGCCCTGCGGGACGAATTGGCCGGTCTTCGGCGGCAGACGGACGAGCAGTTCGCCTCGGCTCGGAGCAAGATGCTCAGGCGGTGCGAGGCCCTGCGGGGGGACATGATCGACTTGGCGATCAGGCTCGATCGTCTGCTGGAGAGACGGGGCGCGTAGAGCCGGTGCGGCCACGGCGCCCGCCCGAAGCAGCCGCATGACAGCCGGCCGGCGGAAAACAGGAGGCGGGGACGAGAATGCCCCTGTCAGGATGGTTCCTTCATGCCTGCTGCGAAAGACCCCGAAGGGACCTGAACGACCGTGCCCCGCGCCATCACATTGATCCGCTCCGCCTCCCTCTCCGACGTCGCCCAGTACGCTTACGCGGCCACGGCGCCTGCCGAGTCGCGGCTCATCTTCCTCGCCGGCGCGTGTCCGCTGAACGAGGACGGGTCGACGGCCGCGATCGGCGACTATGCGGGGCAGGCGGCGAAGGCCGTCGAGAACATGCGGGAAGCTCTCGCCGCCGCCGGCGCGTCGCTGCAGGATGTCATCAGCACGAGGGTTCTCGTCGCGTCCACCCGGCAGGAGGACCTGGGGACCGCCTGGGCGGTGGTCCGGGACTCGTTCGGTGAGCATGACGTCCCGAGCACCTTGATGGGCGTCACCGTGCTCGGATACAGCGACCAGCTCGTCGAGATCGAAGCCGTCGCCGCCGTGCTTGACTCCTGAGCTCCGGGAGCGGCGCCGGCTCGTACCCCCGGCCCGGCCCGCGGTGACGCCGCACGCGCCACGGGCGCTCTGTGGTCGTGGGCCGGCCACGCGTGACTGGCTCAGCCGGGCGTCTGGGCGCTCAGGATCCGCTTGTTCAGGTGTCGTCGCGCAGAGTCCACGTCGATGACCGTGTCCCCGGGGATGGTGTCGGTCAGGTCGGCGCAGGCTTGGGCGGCCGCCGCGGCGCGGGGCAGCATGAGATCTTCGTACGCGCGGACGGCCTGGTCGAGGTCGGTGTGGGTGGCGATGGCGGTGGCGAGGTGGGTGCCGTCGAGCATGGCGAGGTTGGCGCCGATGCCGTACGGGGGCATGAGGTGGGCGGCGTCGCCGAGCAGCGTGATGCCGGGGACGTGGTCCCAGGTGTGTCCGATGGGCAGGACGTGCAGCGGCCGGTTGACGAAGCCGCCGTCGGACTCGCGGATGAGGCCGAGCAGGCTGTCGTGCCAGCCGTCGAGCACCGCGAGCAGGTGGTCGCGTACGGCCGCGGCGTCATCGAGGTCCAGGCCGGCCGTGACGTGCCAGTCGGCGGGGACCTGGAGTCTGGCGTAGACGCGGATGTGACCGCCGCTGTTGCGTTGGGCCGACAGCATGGCCTGGCGGGATTTCGCGGCCATGGTGCCGTTGCCGACCAGGCGTGCCAGCTCGGGATGGCGGCTGTCGGCGTCGTCGAGGAAGGTTTCGACGATGGTGTCGCCGGTATAGGCGGGGATCGCGTCGGAGAGCGCCGGTCGGGTCCGTGACCAGGCGCCGTCGGCGCCGACGACGAGGTCGAAGTCCTGGGTCGTGCCGTCCTTGAAGTGCAGGCGGGCGGTCCCGTCGCCGACCGGGGTGACCGCGTCGATCGCGTGTCCCCAGCGGACGGTGCCGGGAGCGAGGGAGTCCAGGATCAGGCCGCGCAGCTGGCCGCGGTCGATCTCGGGCGCGTTGCCCGCGCCGTCGCTGGGCTGCTCGTGATGCACGAGTGCGCCGGTGACGGGATCAAGTCCACGCAGTTCCTGGCCTTCGGGACGGGCCAGGGCGCGGAACTCCTCGAACAGGCCCGCGGCGCGCAGCGCGGCCTGGCCGGTGTCGACGTGCAGGTCCAGCATGCCGCCCTGCCAGCGCGCATGAGGAGAGGTCTCGCGCTCGAACACGGTGACCCGGTGGCCGTGCTGCTGGAGGGTTCGGGCGCAGGCGAGGCCGCCGATGCCGGCACCGACGATGGCGAGGCGGGGAGAGGTCATGGCGCATGGGTCCCTTCGTGGTACGGACGCGCCGGACGGCCCGGCACGCGACGTTTCCTCAAAAGAGTATCCACTTCAAAAGTGTATTGACTAGCCCTTCGTAGTGGGTGCACGTTTGCCCTATGCTGGGTACGTGAGCGAAGCCGTCGGACGCCGCGAGCGCAAGAAAGCCCAGACCCGCCAGGCCCTGGCCGACGCCGCGCTGCGGCTCTTCCTCGAACGCGGCTATGACAATGTCGGCGTCAAGGACGTCGCCGACGCCGCCGACGTGGCGGTGACCACCCTGTTCAAACACTTCCCCAGCAAGGAAGCCCTGTTCTTCGACCTCGACGCCGACCACGAGGCCGCGCTCGTCGCCGCGGTGCGCGACCGCGCCCCCGGCCGGTCGATCCCCGCTGCCCTGCGGGAACACATCCTGGAGTGGACGGGCAAGGTCGACGAGGACGAGCGGGCCGCCGCCATCACCCGCCTGGTCGAGGGCACCCCCGCCTTGCGCGAGTACGCCCGCCGCATGTGGCTGCGCCACGAGACCGCCCTCGCGCACGCCATCGCCGAGGAGGCCGGTGCCCCCGCCGATGACCTCACCTGCGCCGCGCTGGCCCGGTTCGCCCTCGAAGCCGCGGGCCTGGTCCGCAGGCACCCCGACCCGCGTGAGGCCGCGCGGGCGGTCTTCGACCTGCTCGAACAGGGCTGGACCGCCGGCGGCCCCGGGCGCGGAGGCGCGGCCGAAACCGCTCCGGTTGCTGCGCCTCAGGAATGAAGATGGTGTCCAGGCGGCCATTTCGGTGACGTTTCCGGTACAGACCGAATATGGTGGCCCGTGGACGATCGGCCAAGCCCGTAAGCCTTCGGGAGTCTCTCTATGCGCGCTGCAGCGGCAGTCCTCTCCTTCGTTCTCGCGATCATCGTCGCGCCTTCCGCACCAGCCGCCGCCGCGCAGCTGCCAGGCGGCAAGGCCACCTACGTCGTGTCGCAGGGGCATCTCAAGGCCGCCTCCAACGAGAACTGGGTACGGCTGGGCAGCTACCGCTTCGCCGCGAACGGCACGGTGACCTCCGCCCTCTACCTGTGGTGGCAGCGTCACCCCGTGGCCAGGCAGCGCACCGGCCTCGTCCCCGACTCCGGCTGCACCACCAAGGCCGGCGGCGCCCAATCGCGCCCCCGTATGTGCGAGGTGCTCACCGCCGGCGGCTTCACCGGCGCACCCGACGAGAGCCGCACCGGGACGTACACCATGTCAGGGAACGTGCTGACCATCCGGTGGAAGATCGCCCAGACGTGGACGGAGCAGTGGTACGTGCGGCCTTCCCCCGACGGGAAGCTGGCCCGCCTGGACCTCAAGTCCAGCACGCTGGCCACTCACGGGTACGGCTACGGCAGCAACGCCGCGCTCGGCACCCGGCGCGCGATGAGCTCGGTGAAGGCGTTCCCCGGCTCGCTCCGGCAGGACCTGACAAGCTGGGCGGGCGGCAAGATCACCACCGCCGGCAACCAGCCGTTCGGCCTGTCCGCCTTCCGCGCCTGCTCCACCACCACCACGTGCCTGACCTACCTGCAGCCGTCCTCGAACAGCGCGTGCCAGAAGGAGGGCGGCTGCCCCCACTACGGCGGCGGAACGCGCGCCAACATCAGCTCCATCCAGTACTACCTCACGAAGATCTCCAACTCCGACCGCCGCGACACGCTCTGGCACTGGTGCACCTGCCTGGCGATGGAGCGCCGTGAGTTCTGCTACACCGGCAACTCTCACGTCAAGCCGCTCATGCAGATCATCGACGACACGGGCGCCTTCCGTGGCTGGGTCGGCGCGGAAGCCTCCTTCTCGACCGGCGGCTCCCGGGCGCAGGACATGATGGCGGTGCTCCGCATCACCGACTTCCACTGAGCGTCGGACCACTTCCGGGATCAGTTCAGCCCTGCGCGTCGGGCGCCGATCCGCCCGTCGTGAATCGCCGCCTCTGGGGGAACAGCAGTGTGCCACCGGCCGAATGCCGCGAACTCGCTTTCCCCTTGGCGTCGCCCCTGCTCGGTGGGGGCATCCGCCTCGCCCGCACCGATTCTGTGGTCCGGCGCATGAGATATCCGCAGACCAAGGGCCGGCGCTCGCGATAGAGCTGCTCGATACGGCTGCCCGTGGCGTCCTCCGCGAACGGGATGTCGTCTTCACACCACCCCAGACGGCTCGGCTTGCGCTTCATCTATTCAGTGTTGTACTAGTAGTTAGTAATACTGAGTAGCTGGAGAGGGTGTCCCATGGGCAAGCAGGCGACGGAGATGCTCAAGGGCGTGCTGGAGGGCATCGTCCTGGCGATCTTGTCCGGCCGGCCCGCGTACGGCTACGAGATCACGGCGTGGCTGCGCGACCAGGGCTTCTCCGACATCGCCGAGGGCACCATCTACGCGCTCCTGGTCAGGATCGAGCAGCGCGGTTTCGTCGACGTGGAGAAGGTCCCGTCCGAGAAGGGGCCGCCGCGCAAGGTCTACTCCCTGAACGCTCAGGGACAGGAGTATCTCGCAGAGTTCTGGAAGACCTGGAGCTTCCTCACGGAACGGCTCGAACAGCTCCGCAACGGAGGTAATTAGACATGGCCACAGAGTCGGCCGAGCAGAAGAAGCGCTTCCGGCAGTACCTGGAGGTCATCACAGGGTCGCTCGAGGACAAGAGGCGCTACCGGCGGTACAAGGCGCGCATGGAGCAGCTTCCCGAGAACTACCGCACGGCAGTCGAGGCGCTGGAGCGGTACCTGATGCTCTTCGGGCCGGCGGACGGCACCGGCGCGATGGCGATGTACGAGGATCTTGCCGATCTGTTCGAGCAGAGCGCGGCGAACGGAACCCCGATCCGCGAGATCTTCGGGGAGGACCCCGTGGAGTTCGTCGAGGCGTTCGTCCTCAACTACCCCGTGGGCCGGTGGATCAGCCGGGAGCGAGAACGGTTCACCAGCGCCATCGAGCGCGCCGCCGGCGAGGGCACCGGGACAGTCTGATGACGATGCTGATGTTCGGCGCTTCACCGACCCCCACGTGCTCGATCTGAGCAGGCAGAAGGGCGGCCGCCTGGCCTTCGGCCACGGCATCCACCAGTGCCTGGGTCAGCACCTGACCCGCGTCGAGACGGAGATCGCGGACATCTACGGGGTCAAGAGCCTCCCGGTCGCCTGGGACGTGTGACCGCCGGCCGGTGGCGGACGAGGTCGTATCCGGCCGGCCGCCACATCTCCCTGTCACCGAGCCGTCCTGGCGCAGGCTGCAGTCGATGTGGAGCTGGGTGTGCATAGCTCTCCTCACGGATGCGGCGAAAGATACGGGCCGGGAGGTGCCGGACGGATCAGCGGTGTGCGCGCAGTGCGGCCAGCAGCCATTCGAAGGCCGGGACCGCCGGCGGTGCGGGCTCTTGGCCCTTGAGGATGCTCAGGAGCTGCCAGTACCGCTCCACCCTGGGCTCCGCGACCATCTCCAGCCATGTGATCAGGGCGGCGGTCTCCTCGGCAGGAAGGTCGTCAGGCATGATCCGCTTCAGGATCAGGCGCGCCCCGGCCGACTCCGGCGCGATGCCGCGCGACAGAGCGCCGCCCGCGTGCTCCAGGACCAGCGGCCGGAGGTTGAGGCCGTACTCCAGGTGGTTGTCCTCCTCGCCGCTGAGAACCATCCGTCGGACCGTCCGCTGGAAGCTGTCATCGCCCACCAGCTCGGCCAACTCCACCCACGCGTTGACCTGTTCAGAGGTCGGGTCTTCCGGGAGATCCGACGGGAGGTCACGCATCCATCCCGCGACAAGCGTGGCGTCCTCATCGACGACATCGGCGAACGCGCGGTCGACGAAGTCGTCGATGATCTGCTGGCGTTCCCGTGCCGACAGTCGGGCTAGCGCGTTGATCAATGCAATCTCCTTGGTCGAGCTGTCACGGTTGGCGAGAATGCGCAGGACGGACCGGCGTATCTGCAAGGTGCGGATCTCGGCGTCGAGCGCTTTGACGTGGAGGTCCGCCACTTCGCGCAGCGTGGCCCGCTTCTCCAGCACCTGCTGGATGGCGTCCAGACCGAGCCCGAGATCGCGAAGGGTCCGGACCAGGTCCAGCCGCGCGACCGACTCCGCGTCGTAGAGCCGGTACCCGCCCTCCGATCTCTGGGCCGGCGGGACGACGCCGCTGTCGGACCAGAAGCGGATCGTGCGCGCCTGCAGCCCCGTGCGCTGGGCCAGCTGTCCGATCGTGTAAAGACCGGTCACGTCGTTCATGGCTCGAATCTGCACCTTCCACCTAGTGGAACCTCAAGCGTTCTGTCGGAGATTCTCGCCGTGGAGCAGCCGTTGGCGGCTCGCCGTCGCCGAGGGCGTGCAGTGCGTCGACCGCCTGTCTCAGCGACGTGGGCCGCTGCGGGAGCGCCCCCGTCGCGGCGAGCAGCGGTAATACAACGCCGTGCACCCGCCGGCCGGTCAGCAGCAACAACCGCTACCCGTCGCAAGCTGCCAAGGCTGGGCTAGAGGGTGAGGAGGGCGTTCGCTCGTAGGCGGGGATTGGACAGCGGGCGGATGGCGATGCGGAGCAGGGCCAGCGCGTTGTCGTCACCTGCGATGCGGTTGGCGCTGAGCTCGTCGCAGGACTGGCAGTGGTGGATGATCAGCCACTCCCCGTCGTGCCGGACGGTGACGCTCAGCGCCGCCATCCGGCCCCGGCAGCCCGCCCGCCGGTCCCCCGGGATCCGGTGGTCGACGTGCAGGCTCGTCAGGCAGTGCGGGCAGTGGTTGCGATGGGCGGTGCCCGGCGCGATCATCGGCACGTCCAGCCTGCATCCGACGCAGCGGAACGTGTCCCCGCGCTCCCCGTGGCCCGTGCTCTTGCGCCGTTGGGGCCGTTCCCGGCCCGGCTTTCTCCTCGGCATGTCAGAGATCACCGAACGCCTCGAGCGGGAACGGCGGCTGTGCCAGCGGCCGTACGGCCATGCGCATGAGGATGAGCTGGTTGTCGTCGCCGCAGATGGGATTGGACGTCAGCTCGCCACACCGGGTGCAGCGATGGATGACCATCCAGTCGCCGGTACGCAGGACCGCGATCGAGATCAGGATCATCCGCGCCCCGCACTCCGACGGGCCGCCTTCCGCGCGGTCGAGGATGTGCTTCGAGTGCAGACAACTCGGGCAGTGGTTTCGGCGGGTGCCGTCCGGCGCGGTCGCGGTCACGGTCAGGCCGCAGCGCACGCACTGGAATATTTCGGTGTTCACTACGGAACGGGGCTTGCTGTTGGTGGACAACCTGGGTACTCCTTGCCGGAATGTTCGATAAGGCAGCAAGAGAGCGCCGAGCGAGCCTCGCGGCGTACGCGGGCATGCTGGTACGGCAGGCGATCCGCCGATCAGGTCTGAGGTCTCAGAGGCAGGATTCGCCCACGGCACGGCGAGGCGCGCAAGGCGCGGTGCCAGGCATCAATCCACCCCTCCCAGGGCATGGCTGCCCGAATGCTCCACCGTCAGGACACGAAGGAGCGTAACCAGGCGAGGCCGCGAGCGGCCAATGGTTTTTGACCGAATCATCTTCTACGTTCGGACGTATGGGTATCGGGCTGACCGAGGAACACCGGGCGCTGGCCGCCTCCGTACACGGGCTCGCCGGGCGTGCGCCCGACCACGCGGCACTCGCCGGACAGGGGATTCTGGGGCTGCATCTGCCTGAGGAGTACGGCGGGCAGGGGTACGGGCTGCTGGAGCTGTGCGTCGCGCTCGAAGCGTTGGGCGAGCGGCGCGTCCCGGGGCCGTACCTGCCGACCGTCCTCGCCTCGGCCGTCCTCGCCTGGCCGGGGGCCTCCATCGGTCCCGTCCAGCCCTACGACTCAGCCGATCCCGCCCGGTCCGGCGAATCGGCCGTTCTCGCCGACGGCAGGAGAGGGCTGATCGCCGGGCTGGCCGACGGGTCCATGACCGCGGCCGTCGTGCTGCCCGTGGATCCGGCCGGTGCTCCCGGCGGGAGCGGCGACCCGTCGGACGGCGACCTGCCCGAGGGCGATCCATCCGACGGTAATGCCGTAGGCGGCGGCCCGCGCGGCGCACTCGCCCTGGGGGCGCCGGACGCGGACCTCTTTCTCGTGCCCATCGACGGCGCCCGGTGGGCGGTGCTCGATCGTGCCGACGTCGTCGCCGAGCCCGCCGACAGCGTGGACCTCGACCGGGCGCTCTGCTCCGTCACCACGCGCGACATCCCCGCCGACCGGGTGCTGGGCGAGGTGCCGGTACGGGAGATCGCCGCCGTGCTGCTCGGCGCCGACGCGTGCGGCGTGGCGGCGTGGGCCGTGGCGACGGCGGCCGGGTACGCCAAGGTACGCGAGCAGTTCGGGCGGCCGATCGGGCAGTTCCAGGGGGTCAAGCACCGGGTGGCCGCCGCCTTCGTGGCGCTCGAGCAGGCCCGCGCCGCCGTGTGGGACGCCGCCAGAGCGATGGACGGCGCCAGAGCGATGGACGGCGCCGCGTCGTACGACGAGGTCAGGCTGGCGGCGGCGGTGGCCGCGGTGCTGGGGCCCGAGGCGGCGGTGCGAGGTGCGGCGGACGCGATCCAGGTGCTCGGCGGCATCGGATACACCTTCGAGCACGACGCGCACCGCTACTACCGCAGGGCCCTGTCCGACCGGATGCTGGCCGGGGACCCGGGGCCGTGGGCCGAGGAGACGGCGAGGCTGGCGGTGGCGGGGACCCGGCGGGCGATGGAGCCGGACCTGCCCGAGGAGGCCGCCGCCGTCAGGGACGCCATCAGGGCGGAGGCCGGGTCGCTGCGGGCCGAGGAGCCGGCGGCCAGGCTGAGGAGGTTCGCGGCGGACGGGTGGATCATGCCGTACCTGCCCAGACCGTGGGGCAGGGCCGCGTCGCCGCTGGAGCAGGTGATCATTCACCAGGAGTTCCGCGACCTGAAGCGGCCGAACCTGGGCATCGCGGCCTGGGCGGTTCCCTCCATCGTCCGGTACGGCACGCGCGAGCAGCAGGAGCGCTTCCTGCCGAAGACGTTCACCGGGGAGATCGTGTGGTGCCAGCTGTTCAGCGAGCCGGGCGCGGGCTCCGACCTGGCCGGGCTGGCGACGAAGGCCACGCGGGTGGAGGGCGGCTGGTCGCTGACAGGCCAGAAGATCTGGACGTCCCTCGCGCAGTACGCCCATTGGGGCATCTGCCTCGCCCGGACTTCTCCCGAAAAATCGAAACATAGCGGCATCACGTACTTCCTGGTGGACATGGCGGCCCAGGGAGTCACCGTCAGGCCGCTCAAGGAGATCAACGGGGACGAGGTGTTCAACGAGGTCTTCCTCGACGACGTCTTCGTACCGGACGATCTGGTCGTCGGTGCGGTGGACGAGGGCTGGCGGGTGGCCCGTGACACGCTCTCCCACGAACGCGTCGCGCTCGGCGACTCCTGGGGGCCGGGCTCGCAGCACACCGACATGGCCGAGCTCATCGCCGGGCTGCCGCCGCTCCGCCAGTCTCAGCGTGAGCAGGCGGGCCGCCTGTGGGCCGAGGGCCAGGCCATCTCCGCGCTCGGCCTGCGCATCACGCTCTCGCAGCTGGCCGGAGCCGATCCGGCGACCGCCCCCAGCGTGCGCAAGCTGCTCGGTATGCGCCACGCCCAGGCGATCTCGGAGTTCTGCTGGTCGCTGGCGCCGAGGAGCCGCCGCTGGAACCGTACGATCCTCGCCACCCGGGCGTTCACCATCGGCGGCGGCACCACGGAGGTGCAGCTCAACATCATCGCCGAACGGGCGCTCGGCCTCCCCCGCGACCCGTGATCAGCTCTTGGGGTAGTACGGCGCCGCGAGGTGGGCGTACACGATCGTGTTGTCGACGTAGCTGTGCGCCTGCCGGTCGAACGTCCCGCCGCAGGTCACCAGCCGCAGCCCCGGATAGGTGAGCTTGGCGTAGACCTTCTTGACCGGGAAGCTCCGCTTCGGCGCGTGCTCGACCTTGTCGACGACGAACACCGCCACCGAGCGGTCGGCGCGCATCACCTGGACCTGATCGCCGCGCTTGACGTTCTTGAGGTTGGCGAAGACGGCGGGGCCGCTCCTGGTGTCCAGGTGACCGGTGATCACGGCGGCGCCGCGCTGGCCGGGGACGGGGCCGTAGCGGTACCAGCCCGCCTGGTTCGGCGGGTCGAACGGCGGGTTCTCGATGGCGCCCTGCGCGTCCAGGCCCAGCTCCATCAGCGGGGCGGCCACGCCGATGGACGGAATGTAGACGGCCGTGGGCTTGGCGGCCCTCATGGGCGCGGCCACCTTGCCGGACGGCACGCCCGGGACCGACGGCACGGGGTTCGTGGCCGCGACCGGACCCGGCTCGGGCTCGTCGCTGAAGATGCCGCTGATCCCGAGCCCGATCAGCAGCAACCCCGCCAGCGAGACGACGACTGCTCCGGTCCGGAGCAGCCGCTGCTCAGACGACACCCTTGCGGCGCCGTGCCGCGAACCCGGCCAGCCCCGCGCCCGTCATCAGGGCCACACCGCCCAGCGCGAACGGCCACACCGGGTTGTCCGGCGCGAGGCCGCCGCCGCCGGTCTCCGGATGCCCCCTCGGCACCCGGTGCTCCTCCTCGCCCGCGGGCCGCCACGGCTCTTCCTCGCGCTCGTCCGGCCCCGGCCAGGTCTCCTCCGGCTGCGGCTCGACCGAGGGAGGCGGGCTCCAGGACTGCTCGGGCTCGGGCTCGTGCTGCTCGTCGCAGAGCAGCGGCAGCGGAAGGAGGCAGGTGGGCAGCTCGACCGGCAGGTCGGGGCCGGTGGAGGCGTACGCGGGGGGCGCCGCCAGGCTCACCCCTCCGACCACGAAGGCGGCCACTGCCGCCGCGAGACGTGCTCTTGCCATGAGAAGGCTCCAGACTCGTTTGTCGCCCCCGATGCACAAGAGAGCTTTGCGAATTATTAGATAACGAGTCAAGTAATGAGACCGAAGTGAAATTGACCGGACACGGAGGGTTTAACCGCGCCCCAACGTGGCAGGAAATAACGGCACAAAGGGGGACAAATGCCATGAGCAACCCACAGCAACCTGAGATTCGCAGATCAGGCAAATCGCCCACCGAGTTCAAGTCTGCCCACCTCACGCCCCAGACCAAGCAGGGAGCCAAGCGCTCCGCCCGCCCCCATGGCATGGACAAGGGCGGCAAGGGAGGCGGCCAGGGCGGCGGCGTGCCTCCAGGTCAGCGCCCTCCGTACCCGGGGTGAGCGAAAGTGAAAGGGAGCCTGCAGTTCATCGGCAACGCGACGACGCTGATCCGCTACAACGGTCTCACGCTGCTGACCGATCCCAACTTCCTGCATCAGGGCCAGCGGGCGTACCTGGGCTATGGCCTGTCAACCCGCCGCCTCACCGATCCCGCTCTGGAGATCGAGGACCTGCCGCCGATCGACGCGGTGGTGCTGTCGCACCTGCACGGTGACCACTGGGACCGTGTCACCAGGAAAGGCCTGGACCGGGACACCCCGGTCATCACCACCACCGCGGCCGCCCGCCGCCTGCGCCGCCGCGGCTTCCGCCGGACCGTGGGGCTGGAGGAGTGGCGCACGCACGAGCTACGCGGCCCGCACGGCTCGGTACGGATCACCGCGCTGCCCGCCAAGCACGCGCCGGGCCCCGCCGAGGCGCTGCTGCCGCCCGTGATCGGCACGATGCTGGAGTTCTGCAATCCGGACGAACGCGTGGAGCTGCGCGTCCACGTCAGCGGCGACACCCTGCTCGACCGCCGCCTCGACGCGATCCCGCGCCGCTTCCCCGACATCGACCTGGCACTGGTGCACCTGGGCGGCACCCGGCTGCTCGGCCTGGTGCTCATCACGATGGACGGCGAACAGGGCGCCTCGTGGGTGGACCTGATGAACCCGCACGCGGTCGTGCCGGTGCACTACGACGACTACGCCGCCTCCACCTCACCGCTGGACGACTTCCGCCACCACATCGAGCAGAACGGCCTGGCCGACCGGGTGGTCTACCTCAAGAGGGGCGAAACCCGCGAGCTCGCCCCCCACCACCTCGTGCGCTAGCCGGCGTTCCGCGCCCGGCTCGGCTGCACGCGCATCGGCTCGCCCGGCATCTTGGGATAGTTCGGCGGGTACGGCATGTCGCCCCGGTCGTCCTTGGCGTAGAGCTCCAGCAGCGGCTCGATCGAGTACGCCACGTCGTCGATGGCCGCGTGCACGTCGCCCACCTCGGCGAACCGCGCGGGAACCGTACGGATGTCGAAGTCGCGCGGGTCGGCGTCCGCCAGCTCGTCCCAGGTCAGCGGGGTCGAGACGGGGGCATGCGGCTGCGCCCTGACGGAGTAGGCGCTGGCCACCGTGCGGTCCCGGGCGTTCTGGTTGAAGTCGATGAACACCCGCTCGCCGCGCTCCTCCTTCCACCACGCCGTGGTCACCAGCGCCGGATCGCGCTCCTCGACGGCCCTGGCCAGGGCGATGCCGGCGTGGCGTACCTGGATGAAGTCCCAGCGCGGCTCGATGCGCACGGCGATGTGGACGCCGCGGTTGCCGGACGTCTTCACGAACCCGGTCATCCCGAACTCGCCCAGAACCTCCCTCGTGAGCAGGGCCGCCTTGCGTGCCGCGGCGAAGTCCAGGCCCGGCTGCGGGTCCAGGTCGACGCGGAGCTCGTCGGGGTGCTCGACGTCCGAGGCCCGCACCTGCCAGGGGTGGAAGTCGATGGTGCCGAGGTTCGCGGCGTAGGCGATGGCCGCCACCTCCGTGACCCGCAGGGACTGCGCCGTACGGCCGCTCGGGAAGGTCACCGTCACGGGCTGGAGCCAGTCGGGGTGCTTGGGCGGCATCCGCTTCTGGTAGATCGCCTCCGTCTGCACGCCGTCGGGGTGGCGTTTGAGGTTGGTGGGCCGGTCCTTGAGCGCCCTCAGCGCGCCCTCGCCGACGCTCACGTAGTATTCGACCAGCTCCCGCTTGGTGGCGCCGATCCCAGGAAAGTACACCTTGTCGGGGTTGGTGACCTTGACGGTCCGCTCCCCCACCTCGAGCTCTATGAAGGGCGATGCCATAGCCACGAGCTTATGGTGTCGCACCGACAGAGAGGTGGGCCCGTCCCGGAGCCTCCTCGGTGGCGGGACCGAGGGCTCGACGGGACGGACCGCTAGATCAACCGCCGCCGTTCCGGGCGCTGGCGCGCCACCCGGCCGGCCGTTGCGACCCCCGGCGGCTCCAGCACGGGCGTGGGCTGTGCCGCTCGCCGGGATCTGCGGATGATCTCACCCCTTGGCAGGAGGCGATGACACCCCCTTGCCTACAAAGACGCGAATTCACCCCAGAACGGATGCTTCACCCTTCGGAGATCTCTTTTTGCCAGATCTCGTACGCTGGAGACATGGAAAAGGTGGTCAAGAGCGAGGCCGAGTGGCGGGTTCAGCTCTCGCCTGAGGAGTTCCACGTCCTCAGGGAGGCCGGGACCGAGCGCCCCTTCACGGGCGAGTACGTCGACACCAAGACCGAGGGCGTCTACTCGTGCCGCGCCTGCGGGGCCGAGCTGTTCCGGTCGGACACGAAGTTCGAGTCGCACTGCGGGTGGCCGAGCTTCTTCGCGCCCGGAGACTCCGACGCGGTGCGGCTGATCGAGGACCGCAGCCACGGAATGGTCCGCACCGAGGTGCGGTGCGCGCGGTGCGACTCCCATCTGGGTCACGTCTTCCACGGCGAGGGGTACCCGACCCCGACCGACGACCGTTACTGCATCAACTCGATCTCCCTTAGGCTTGAACCCAAGGGGTGATCGGTTAACGACAGCGCGTACCGATCCCCTACCTCGGGTAGGAGATTCGTGTGCGCTTTGTCCATCTTCGCCACCGCTGGGTGACGATTGAGACTATCGGGCGAGTCGTAACGCAACGGTGCGAGCTCTGCGCCAAGACGCGAGTACGGGTGCGATAACGGGGTCAATCGGGTTCGGGGTGGGTGACCCGGCAACTGGTGTCGGAGGGGCCGAGGATGTTGGCGAGCACGGGATTCCCGTTCTCGCCGAACTCGGCCTGGACGAACACGACGGGGCGGGCCACCCCGAGGGAGCGGAGATACTCCAGGCCGCGCTTGCACAGCGTCAGCGCTTGGGAGGAATTGCCCGCCGTCTCCGGCAAATCCGTATAAATGCGCAAATATCCGCCGATGGTGCGGATGTCCTTGAGGCGTTTCAGCGCCGCGTCGTCCGGCCCCCAGTGCGTACGGAAGTAATCCGCCGCCTGCTGGTCGGTGTGCCGCGACGGACCGTCCGCCTTGTAATCGTCCATGTCGGCGGGGTCGGGGCCGCCCGCCGACAGGTCCTCAGGACTGACACTCCCCTGCACCACCCCAGGCTTCACCGCGCCGGTGGCCGCCGCGCTCGCCGCGGCCCTGGGCGGCTGGGACTTCGGCAGCTCGCTCGCCCTGGCCTGCGCGCTCGCCCGCGAGCCCGACTCGGCCCTGCCGGACAGCGCCGAGGACCCGTTCTGCCGCTCGGCCTGGCCCTGCGGCCCGGAGGCCGCGCGCGGCTGCTGAGCGGAGGCGGCGGTCAGCGGCCCGCTGAACGTCCCGTTCGCGCCGAGCACCGCGGCGACGCCGCCGGCCAGCGCCACCGCTCCGACCGCCCACCGCAGCCTTCCGGTACGACGCCGCGCATGCCGAGAACGCCCCGCCCCCTGCGGCGAGCCCTCAGCCGCATTCGGCGAGTGCTCCGCCGCATGCCGGCCGGTGGACTGCCGCCTGCTCCCCCGCCTGCCCGATCCGCCCATCACCCCGCCCTCCCCGCCGCGTCTGGAACGTGCCACCGCAGGCACGCCCGTACGCACGAAGGATTTCCCTGATTGTGACAAAGGGGATAGATCAAGTCCGTTGGATCGCCAACTTGGGCCTGGCTCTTTTTCCCCTGAGCCCCCAGGTCGAGGTGCCGTACGGCCAGGGCCTAAGGCAGGGCCGCCACCAGCTCACGCACCGGCTTGCGCGCGCCCGTGTAGAACGGGATCTCGACCCGCGTGTGCCGGCGGGCCTGCGCGCCCCGCAGCGTGCGCATCAGGTCGACGATCCTGTGCAGCTCGTCGGCCTCGAACGCCAGCATCCACTCGTAGTCGTTGAGCGAGAAGCACGCCACCGTGTTGGCCCGCACGTCGGGGTAGTCGCGGGCCATCCGGCCGTGCTCGGCCAGCATGGCCCGGCGCTCGGAGTCGTCCAGCAGGTACCACTCGTAAGAGCGCACGAACGGATAGACGCTCACGTAGGCGCGCGGCTCCTCCTCGGCGAGGAAGGCGGGGATGTGCGACTTGTTGAACTCCGCCGGCCGGTGCAGCGCCATCGCCGACCAGACGGGCCTGCTGTGCCGGCCCAGCTCGGTGCGGCGGAACCGGGCGTAGACGTCCTGCAGGTCCTCGGGCGTGGCCGCGTGCCACCAGAACATGTAGTCGGCGTCGGCCCGCAACCCGGCCACGTCGTAGACCCCCCTGGTCACGACGCCCTTGCCGGCAGCCTGCTCGAGCAGCTCCTCGACCTCGCCCGCCAGGCCGTCGCGCTCGACGGGACACGGCTCGGTGACCTGGAAGACCGACCACATCGTGTAACGGATCACCTGGTTGAGATCGCGGGCCTTGGGCCGCGGAGCAGCGTCTGTCATAGCGCCTATTCTCCTCGCTGGGACAGGTGGTCCAGAATCCGGGCGGCGGCCGTACGAGCCGTGCTGACACAGGCGGGAATGCCGATGCCGTCGTAGGCGGCGCCGCAGACGGCCAGCCCCGGCTCCACGGCCACCGCGGCGTGCACCCTGGCCACCCGGTCGAGGTGGCCCACGTTGTACTGCGGCAGCGCCCCGCCCCAGCGCGTGACCCTGGTGTCGATCGGCAGGCCGCTCACGCCCATCACGTCGGCCATCTCGGCCGTGGCCAGCGACACCAGCTCGACGTCGTCCCGCTGGAGCAGGTGCTCCTCGCCGACCCTGCCGATCGAGCAGCGCAGGATCACCATGTCCTTCGTCAGGTGCGGCCACTTGATCGAGCTGAACGTGACCGCCTTGACCGGCCGCCCCTCGACGGGCGGCACCAGGTAGCCGCTGGAGGTGGGCGGCTGGGGGAAGGCGCCGACCGGGTAGGCGAGCGTGACGATGGCCATGCTGGCATACTCGATCTTGGCCAGCTCGCTCGCCGCCTTGGGCACCTCGGCCTTGAGCAGCCTGCCGGCGGCGGCCCCCGGCGTCGCCACGATCACCGCGTCCGCGTGGACGATCTCGGGCTTGGGGACGGGGCCGGTGACCAGCCGCCAGCCGTCGCCGTCCCTGTGCAGCTCGCGTACGGTGACGCCGGTCCTGATGTCCGCCCCCGACGCCTTGGCGACCGCCTCGGGCAGGCCGCCGAGTCCGCTCTTCAGCGAGGTGAAGACCGGGCCCGCGTCCTTCGGCGCCTCCTCGACGAGCTGCCTGGCCCCGGTCAGCAGCGAGCGCTCGGAACGGGCCACCGCCGCCACGCGCGGCATCGTGGCCTCCAGCGAGAGCATGTCGGAACGGCCCGCGTAGACGCCGCCGAGCAGCGGCTCGACCAGCCGTTCGACGATCTCGTCACCCATCCTGGCGCGAACGTAGGCGGCCACGGACACGTCGGTGCGTACGAGGGTCGGCGGCAGGATCTGGTCGAGCGGCACGCGCAGCAGGCCGCCGGGTGAGACGATGCCCGACTTGGCGAGCTCGGTCAGGTCGGAGGGCACGCCCATGACCTGGCCCTTCGGCATCGGGCGCAGCTCGCCCCTGCTGTAGACGGCCGAGCTCGTGGTGCCGGGGAAGACCAGGTCGTCGCCGAGCCCGACCGCCCTGGCCAGCTCCTTGCCCTCGGGCCGCCTGGCCAGCATGGCCTCCGCGCCCGCGTCCACGTTCACCCCGGCGACCTCGGAGGCGTACAGCTTGCCGCCGATCCGCGGCCCGCCCTCGAGCACGGTGACCTTGACCCGCTCGCCCGCGCTCTGGCGGAGATACCACGCGGCGGCGAGCCCGGAGATCCCTCCGCCGACGACGACCACGTGCGCCCGATTCCCTTCCACGCCTCCTGACGCTACCGCCTCACCACAGTGCTCAGCTGCGTGGGGCAGCGTTGTCACACAGTGACCGGACCGTGATTCCTCCGATCAAACCGGGGCTTTCCGGTGACCGTCTTATGGGCATGAGGAGAATCCGGTACGGAGTCGCACTCACGGCCGCCTGTTCGGCCCTGCTCTTGACAGGCTGCGGTGGCAGCGCCAGCACGATGTCCAGCGAAGCCGGCTCGGGCACCGCGGCCGCACCGGTCGCCGACCAGGCCGGGAGCCTCGCCAAGCAGCCGAGACAGCCGCAGGGCAAGGACGGCCTCGTCTCGAACGTCAAGCTGACCCAGCAGCAGGATCGCCAGGTCATCTACACCGGCGACCTGATGGTGCGGGCCAAGCAGGTCACCGCCGCCGCCCAGCAGGCCAAGCAGATCGTGACGTCGGCGGGCGGCTACCTGTCCAAGGAGGAGAGCAACTCGGCCAACGACACCGAGGACACGGCCACGCTGGAGTTCAAGATCCCGCCGGCCAGGTACACCGAGGTGCTGGGCCGGCTCGGCAAGGAGCTGGGCAAGCAGCTGTCCATGAACCAGGGCACCCAGGACGTCACCATGCAGGTGGCCGACGTCGAGAGCCGGCTGAAGTCGGCGCAGCAGTCGCTGGACTCGCTGCGTACGCTGCTGAAGAAGGCCGGCACCATCGGCCAGGTGCTGCAGGTCGAGCGGGAGATCTCCGCGCGCGAGGCCGACCTGGAGTCGCTGCAGGCGCAGCAGAAGCAGCTGGCCACGCAGGTCGCCATGGCCACGCTGACGCTCCGGCTGGTCGGGCCGGTGGCCGTCGTCGAGGATCCCTCCGACGAGCCCGCGGGGTTCTTCGGCGGGCTCAGGGCGGGCTGGAACGCGCTGGTGTCGTTCACGAAGGTCGCGGTGACAGTGCTCGGCGCGGTGCTGCCATGGCTGGCCGTCTCGGTGCCGCTGATCGCGCTGGTGATCTATCTGGCACGGCGTGGCCGCTCCAGGCGTCCCGGGACCCCCATGCCCCCGCAGGGCCCGGAGCGCGGCGACCCGGGCCCGGAGGCGGCGTGATCAGGACCCTGAGCCGGCCTCGTGCACCAGGTCGGTGAGGCGCTTGAGCTGGTCGGGATCGGTCGAGGGCAGCACGCCGTGCCCCAGGTTGAACACGTGCCCCTCGGCCGCCCGCCCCTGGCGCAGCACCTCGCGCGCCTTGCGCTCGACGACCTCCCACGGCGCCAGCAGCACGGCCGGGTCGAGGTTGCCCTGCAGCGCCTTGCCGGGACCGACCCGGCGGGCCGCCTCGTCCAGCGGCACCCGCCAGTCGACGCCCACCACGTCGGCCCCCGCCTCGCCGAGCACGCCGAGCAGCTCGCCGGTGCCGACGCCGAAGTGGATGCGCGGCACGTCCGGCAGGCCCTCGAAGATGCGGCGGGTGTGGGGCAGGATGAACTCCCGGTAGTCGGCCGGCGCCAGCGCCCCCACCCAGGAGTCGAAGAGCTGCACGGCCGAGGCCCCGGCGGCGATCTGGATGCGCAGGTGCTCGAGGACGATCGTGGAGAGCCGTTCCATGAGCGCGTGCCACAGCTGCGGCTCGCCGTACATCATGGCCTTGGTGTGGTCGTGGTTCTTGGACGGGCCGCCCTCGATCAGGTACGACCCGAGCGTGAACGGCGCCCCGGCGAAGCCGATCAGCGGCGTGCCGCCCAGCTCGCCGGTCAGCGCCTGGATGGCCTCGGTGATGTACGGCACGTCGTCCGGCTCGATCGGCCGCAGCGCCTCGAGGCCCCTGGCGTCACGGATCGGGTCGGCCACGACCGGGCCGACGCCCGGCTTGATGTCGAGATCGACGCCGATGGCCTTGAGCGGCACCACGATGTCGCTGAAGAAGACCGCCGCGTCCACGCCGTACCGGCGCACCGGCTGCATGGTGAACTCGACGATCATGTCGGGCGTCGAGCAGGCCGTGAGCATCGGCACGCCCTCACGCATCCGCAGGTATTCGGGCAGCGACCGACCGGCCTGGCGCATGTACCAGACCGGGGTGTGCGGGACGGGCTGGCGGCGGCACGCACGCAGGAAAGCGGAGTCGGCGAGGTTCACCCCACAAGGGTGCCATGTAGGGGCGCCGGTCATGACACGGGAGTGACGTGTCAGAAAAACATCGATTGGACACCCCAAAGCATGATCAGATAGCCAGATGAAGGTTTACCGGTCTGCTCGGCATCGGCGCCGCACTCGGGTCGAACACACCCCATGTCCGGCCAGAGAGCCGGTTTCGAGTGGGCCAAATGTTCACCAACCCACCGCGCGGCACCGATTCAGGGACCACTTTCGGGACACGCCGAGCGCGTTGCGGGGAATTGTCAGCAGCTCGTGCCAACGTCGGAGCCACGACCCGAAGAAAGGCCCCGGTTCGATGACTCGTGCGATGACCGCGTTGTGGAGTTCCCCAGAGCGCCGCAGTGAGCGCTGCCCTTCCTGTGCAGGCGAGCGGCCGTTCGAGCAACCGCCGTGCCTCGACGGCCACGAGCCCGGCCACTGCCCTGAGTGGGCCTGCGTCGACTGCGGTCACGCGATCATCCTCGGCACGGCCGAAACCCTCCGACCGATTCGCCAGCTGGTTACGGCAGCGGCTTGATCACGAAGGATGAGCACCCCCGTGGTCCCCTTCCGTCCGTCTTCGACCTACGCTTCCGCTATGACACTCGGTGACCAGCCTCCTCCTCCAGCGGTGTTCACGCGCGCCGCGGAGAGCATGCGGCAGGCCGAGGTCAGGCCGGAGATCGAGCTCGAAGACCTCCCCGCGCCACAGCGGCTGGCCCCCTACTCGGCCGCCATCGGCGCGTCCGTCTACCGCGACGACGACGAGCTCGCGGTCGGCCGGCTGATCCTGCTCTACGACCCTGACGGCCAGCGCGGGTGGGAGGGCCCGTTCCGGCTGGTGGCCTACGTCAGGGCCGACATGGAGCCGGAGATCACCTCCGATCCACTGCTCGGACCGGTCGCCTGGAGCTGGCTGACCGAGGCTCTGGACGCCCACCAAGCCGACTACTCCGCCGCTGGCGGTACCGTGACAAGAGCCGTGTCCGAGGGGTTCGGCAACAAAGCCGAAGACCCGGTCACGACCGAGCTCGAGTTGCGGGCGTCCTGGTCACCCGCGCAGGAGGATCTCTCCGGCCACGTCGCCGCCTGGTGCGACCTCATGTGCCTGGCGGCAGGGATCCCGCCGCTCCCGCCCGACGTGGCCGCCCTTCCCCGCCGCCGCGATGATTCCGGAGAGTGACCGTACGAAGTGAGGGCACCAGTAAAGACAGCACCAGCGTCATGAGGTCGGTGAGCTCATGACAGAAGAACGCACCGTCGAACCGCTGCTCGAGCCGCGCGAGGGCATACCACCGGTCATCGCGGACGCCGCCGGGCTGGCTGAAATCGTTTCGCGATTCGCGGCGGGCACCGGTCCCGTCGCTGTGGACGCCGAGCGCGCCTCGGGCTACCGCTACGGCAACCGCGCCTACCTCGTGCAGCTGCGCCGGGCCGGGGCGGGCACCGCGTTGATCGACCCGATCGGCTGTCCCGACCTGTCCGACCTCGACGCGGCCGTGGCCGACGCCGAGGTCGTCCTGCACGCCGCCTCCCAGGACCTGCCATGCCTCTTGGAGGTGGGGTTCAGGCCGCGGGCGATGTTCGACACCGAGCTGGCGGGGCGGCTGCTCGGCTACGAACGGGTGGGCCTCGGCACGATGGTCGAGACCGTGCTCGGGCTGCGGCTGGAGAAGGGCCACTCGGCCGCCGACTGGTCCACCAGGCCGCTGCCAGAAGACTGGCTGCGGTACGCGGCGCTCGACGTGGAGGTGCTGGTCGAGCTGCGGGACGCGCTCCATCAGGAGCTTGCGGAGAGCGGGAAGCTGGAGTGGGCGCGCGAGGAGTTCGCCGCCGTGCTCAACACGCCGCCGCCCGTCCCCCGGTCCGATCCCTGGCGCCGTACCTCGGGCATCCACAAGGTGCGCAATGTGCGGGCGCTGGCGATCGTGCGGGAGCTGTGGACCATGCGCGACAGGATCGCCCGGGAGGCCGACCTGGCGCCCGGACGGGTGCTGCCCGATGCGGCCATCGTGACGGCCGCGCTGGAGGGACCCCGTACCAAGAAGGCCTTGACCGAAATATCGGCATTCACCGGGCGCAGCGCGCGCCGGCACATGAGCGACTGGCTCGCCGCGGTGACCCGCGCCCGCCAACTGCCCGACGGCCAGCTCCCCACGCCGAGCACCCCCGGCGACGGGCCGCCACCGCCCAACCGCTGGGCCGACCGCGACCCGGCCGCCGCCAAACGCCTGGCGGCCGCCCGCGCGGTGGTGGCGGGGCTGGCCGAGCAGCACCACATGCCCACGGAGAACCTGCTGCAGCCGGACGCCGTACGACGGCTCACGTGGGAGCCGCCTGCGGAGATCACCGAGGAGACCGTCACCGCCCGGCTGCGCGAGCTCGGCGCCCGGGAGTGGCAGCTCTCCCTGACGGCCCACCCGATCACCAAGGCCCTGGCCCGCCTGGAAACCCGCGGCGGCGACCAGTAACCTCGGGCCGCTGCCCGGCCCGGCGTCACCCGTGTGGTGCCGCCGGGCCGGGCACAGCGCGCCACCGCGCACGTCCCTGGCCGAGCACGCCCGTGTGCGGACCAGCGGGCTGGGCACCGCGCGCCACCGCACGCGCCTCTGGCCGACCATGCCGTTGCGCGGAACACGGGTGGTCGTCGGGCAGCGACGCACAACGTCCCACCGACGCGGCGTGCCGGAAGGGCCCAGCCGTGGGTGGCTCGGGTGCACGGTTTCCAGGGGTCGAGGGCGGGGCTACTTGACGTGGTCGGCGGGGCGGCCGTACGGTTCGGGAAAGCGCTTTCCCCACGTGTGTCCTGAAGGGATCCTCAATGAGCGTGCGCACCATCGGCGTCGTGATGAACGGCGTCACCGGACGGATGGGCTACCGCCAGCACCTGGTCCGTTCCGTCCTGGCCATCAACGAGCAGGGCGGCGTCACGCTCTCGGACGGCAGCAGGGTGAAGCTCAAGCCCGTACTTGTCGGAAGAAATGCCGACAAATTGGCAGATATCGCTGAGAAGCATGGAATTTCGGATTTCACCACAGAGCTGGACTCCGCCCTGGCCGACGACGACAACCTGATCTACTTCGACGCCCAGGTCACCAGTGCCCGCGTCAAGGCCGTGCTGAAGGCCATCGAGGCAGGCAAGCACATCTACGCCGAGAAGCCCACGGCCGAGTCGACCCAGGAGGCCATGGCGCTGGCCGAGGCGGCCACGGCCAAGGGTGTGAAGAACGGCGTCGTGCAGGACAAGCTGTTCCTGCCGGGCCTGCTCAAGCTCAAGCGGCTGATCGACGGCGGCTTCTTCGGCCGGATCCTGTCGGTGCGCGGTGAGTTCGGCTACTGGGTGTTCGAGGGCGACTGGCAGGAGGCGCAGCGCCCGTCGTGGAACTACCGGGCCGAGGACGGCGGCGGCATCGTGCTCGACATGTTCCCGCACTGGCACTACGTGATGGAGAACCTGTTCGGCCGCGTCCAGTCCGTCTACGCCCGCGCCGTGACGCACGTCCCCTCACGTGTGGACGAGCAGGGCAACACGTACCAGGCGACCGCGGACGACGCCGCGTACGGGATCTTCGAGCTCGAAGGCGGCATCGTCGCGCAGATCAACTCGTCCTGGACGGTTCGCGTGAACCGCGACGAGCTGGTCGAGTTCCAGGTGGACGGCACGCACGGCAGCGCGGTCGCCGGGCTGCGCAACTGCCGGGTGCAGCACCGCTCCACCACCCCCAAGCCCGTGTGGAACCCCGACCTGCCCGCCACCGCCCGCTTCCGGGACGGGTGGCAGGAGGTGCCCGACAACGCCGAGTTCGACAACGGGTTCAAGGTGCAGTGGGAGGCGTTCGTCCGGCACGTGGTGGAGGACGCGCCCTTCCCCAACGACTTCGCCTCGGGCGCCCGCGGCGTGCAGCTCGCCGAGCTGGGGCTGCGCTCGAACGCCGAGGGCCGCAGGATCGAGGTTCCGCAGCTGTGACGACGATCGACCTGCCGGGGATCGGCGCCTACGAGCTGCGCGAGCCCGTGACGTGGCCGGTGCCGGACAAGGCGCCCGCCGGCCGCATCGTGTACGCCGCCGCCCACGTGGTGGCCGACCCGCTCGGTGACAACACGCCCGGCTCCCCCGCCGCCGTGGACTGGGACGCCACCCTGCGCTTCCGCCGCCACCTGTGGTCGCACGGCCTGCGCGTCGCGGACGCCATGGACACCGCCCAGCGCAACATGGGCCTGGACTGGGCGGCGACCAGGGAGCTCATCCGGCGCAGCGCCGCCGAGGCCCTTCCGTACGGCGACCCGGCGACGCTGGTCGCGTGCGGCGCGGGCACCGACCACGCGCCCCAGGCCGCCGACCTGAACACGATCACCGCCGCGTACGCCGAGCAGATCGAGACCGTCCAGTCGGCCGGCGCCGGTGTGATCGTGATGGCCTCCCGCCAGCTCGCCAGGGTGGCGACGGGCCCGGAGGACTACCACCAGGTGTACGGCAAGCTGTTCGGCCTGGCCGACCGGCCCGTGATCCTGCACTGGCTGGGCGAGATGTTCGATCCGCAGCTGGCCGGCTACTGGGGTTCGCGGGACGTGGCGACGGCGACGGAGTCGTTCCTGGAGCTGATCCACGCCCACGCCGCGCTGGTGGACGGCGTGAAGGTGTCGCTGCTGGACGAGGAGCACGAGGTACGGCTGCGCGCCGCCCTCCCCGAGGGCGTGAAGCTGTACACGGGCGACGACTTCAACTATCCGTCGCTGATCAAGTCGGGCTCGCACGCGCTGCTGGGCATCTTCGACGCCATCGCCCCGGCCGCGGCGGCGGCCCTGCACGCGCTCGACGCCGGCGACCTGGACCGCTACGACGAGATCTTCGCCCCGACCGTCCCGCTGTCGCGGAAGATCTTCGAGGCGCCGACGTACAACTACAAGACCGGCATCGTCTTCCTGGCCTGGCTGAACGGTCACCAGGACGCGTTCGCCATGGTGAACGGCGCCCAGTCGGCGCGCTCGCTGCTCCATCTGTCGGAGGTGTTCCGCCTCGCCGACCAGGCCGGGCTGCTGGCCGACCAGGAGCTGGCCGTACGCAGGATGAAGGCGCTGCTGGCGGTGAACGGGCTGTGAGTCTCTCGCTGAACCAGTGGACGACGAGGCGCTGGTCCGTGGCCGAGGCCGTGGACGGGTGCGTACGGCACGGCCTGGAGGCGGTCGGGCTGTGGCGGGAGAAGGTCGCCGAGCAGGGTCTCGCGGAGAGCGTGAAGCTGGTGCGCGAGGCCGGGCTGCGGGTGTCGTCCCTGTGCCGGGGCGGCTTCCTCACGGCCGGCGGGCTGCCGGGCGAGGAGGGACGCCGTGCGTTCGCCCAGGCGCTGGACGAGAACCGGCGGGCCGTCGACGAGGCGGCCGAGCTGTCGGCGGCGTGCCTGGTGATGGTGGTCGGCGGCCTGCCCGGCGTGAAACCGGGCGAGCCCCTGCCCGCGAGCGGTTTCTCGCGTGACGTGGCCGGGGCGCGCGAGCGGGTGGCGGAGGCGCTGGCCGAGCTGGCGCCCTACGCCGGGGAGCGCGGGGTCAAGCTGGCCCTGGAGCCGCTGCACCCGATCTACTGCCCCGACCGGGCGGTCCTGTCCACCCTGGGCCAGGCGCTCGATCTGAGCCTGGCCTACCCGGAGGAGCAGGTCGGCGTGGTGGTCGACACGTTCCACGTGTGGTGGGACCCGCGGGTGTTCGAGGACATCGCGCGGGCCGGCCGCCGCATCGCCTCCTACCAGGTGTGCGACTACCTGCACCCGCTGCCGCAGGACATCCTGCTCGGGCGGGGCATGATGGGCGACGGCGTGATCGACTTCCGGCCGATCACGCGGGCGGTCCTCGAGGCGGGCTACGCCGGTGACGTCGAGGTGGAGATCTTCAACGCCGACATCTGGGCCGCCGACCCCGACGAGGTGGTGGCCACGATGAAGGCACGGTACGAGGACGTCGTGCTCGTGCCGTGACCCCTTGAGAGCGGCGGCACGAGCGAGTCGTGCCGCCGCTCGTGGTCACAGCGGCGTCACGGTGCCCGCCGCGCCGTTCACCTCGATCTCCTGGCCCGTGGTGATGCGGTGGGTGGCGTCGGGGACGCCGACGACGGCCGGGATGCCGTACTCCCTGGCCACCACCGCGCCGTGCGACATGGCTCCGCCCATCTCCATCACCAGGCCGCCCGCCGTCAGGAACAGCGGCGTCCAGCCGGGGTCCGTCGAGGGGCAGACCAGGATCTCGCCCGGCTCCAGGTGGGCGCCGATGGGGTCGAGCACCACCCTGGCCACGCCCGTGACGGTGCCCGCCGAGGCGGCCGTGCCTGTCAGCGCGCCGTCCGTGGCCGCGGACGCGAGCGCCTCGGGCTCGGTGCCGTCGGACAGCAGCATCCTGGGCACGTGCCTACGGCGCGACTCCTGCTCGTACGCCGCCCGCCGCTCCTCCACGACCGCGCGCAGGTCGCCTCCGCCGAGGGCGGACCTGGCCTCCCGCAGGCTCAGGAAGAACACGTCGCGCGCCGAGTCCAGGACGCCGAGCTCCACCAGGCGCTCCCCGACCACCAGCATGCTCCGCCGCAGCCCGGCTAGGGTCTTGACCAGGTAGAACTTGGGCAGCTCGCGCAGCCCGGCGAACTCCCGCGTACGCCGCAGTCCGAAGCGCACCATCGAGGCGCGCCACCGGCTCTTGCGCCCGGCCGCGGACACCACGTGGGCGATGGCCGAGCGCGCCTGCTCGGCGCCCTTGGCGAACAGCGCGGAGGGTGCGAGGTCGGCGCCGCCGTCCATCCGCAGGTAGTTGGCCAGCACGCCGAGGATGTGCGCGGGCTCCTCGGACCAGCGCGGCACGCCCATGTCGATCTCCGCGACCCCCCGGTGGCCGTACCTGTCCAGGAACGCGGCGATCTCCCGCTGGGCGACCGGCGGGAGCCCTCCGGTCTGGTAGAGGCGGACCAGTTCGGCCACCGGCCGCTCCCTGAACGGCTCCGGCTCGATGCGGGTGGCCAGGTCCCACAGCTCCAGGTCCATCTCCGTGGTCGGGTTGTGGGGGACGCTGCGCAGGATGTCCTGCATGTCGTTGAGCGGCACGCCGGAGAGCTTGGAGGCCAGGGCGAACAGGCCGTAACCGGTGATCACGATCGGCATGATCGAGAGGATGACCGGGAAGGTGCCGGCGAGCAGGCGCTCGGCGTGGTCCAGGCGCTGCTCGGGGGTGGCGGACGCGGGCGGCACGAGGCGCCGGTCCAGCTCTGTGCCGAGGCGGGCGGTGTACTCGAGGGCTTTGCGAGGGCTGGTCAGCGCGAGCAGGACCCGGGAGGGGGCGTGGATGCCGCGCGCGAACCTGCCTACGGCGCGCAGGACCGGGCGGGGCGAGGTGTACGCCGGCGAGAGCCGCGGATCCTGCATGAGCTGCTCGAGGAGGGGGACCGCGCGGGCCTCGCCCAGCGTGAGCAGGCGCGGCAGCAGGGCGCGGCCGAAGCGGCTGCGGACGGCCGTGGTCAGGTCGAGCCACATGCGCCCGCCCGACACGGCGACGAACGACGCGCCGTCGAGCCGGTCGGCGGGTCCGTAGCCGAACACCTTCGCCGCTCCCGCGCTGAGCAGCCGGAACGCCGAGACCCCCATCGGAGTGATGGGCCCCATGACGCCCTGGACGACGTTGACCGAGAAGTACACCCGCAGGCCTGGTCTGGTCTGCTCAGGCAGCGGATAGAGCGTGGTGATCGGCCTGGCCTGGGTGAGCCAGAGCTTGCCGTGCTCGTCGATGGCCCACTCGGTGTCCTGAGGGGTGCCGTAGTGGTCCTCGACGCGGGCGCCCAGGTCGGCCAGCGCGCGCACCTGGTCGTCGGTCAGGCAGAGCCCCTCGTGAGGGGTCTCGACGCGTTCGGTGCCGCCGCCGGGGAGCGAGCGGATGGTCAGGCGCTTGTCGCCGGCGTGGCGTTCGAGGATCTCGCCGCCGTACACGACGAAGCGGTCGGGGTTCACGGCGCCGGAGACGACGGCCTCGCCGAGCCCGGGGTTCGCGTCGATGACGGCCTGGCGCCGCCGCCCCGTCACCGGGTCGGCGGTGAACATCACGCCCGCCACCTGGGAGTCCACCATCGTCTGGACGACCACCGCGAGCCGCACCGTGGCGTGGTCGATGCCGTTGGACTCCCGGTAGGCGACCGCGCGGTCGGTCCAGAGCGAGGCCCAGCAGCGGCGTACGGCGTCCACCACCGCCGCGGCGCCGACCACGTTGAGGAAGGTGTCCTGCTGCCCGGCGAAGCTGGCGAACGGCAGGTCCTCGGCCGTGGCCGACGAGCGGACCGCGACGGGCACGTCGTCGCCCAGCTCGGCGTAGGACTTCACGATCGCCTCGTGGACGGCCGGCGGCACCGGCGCCTCCAGCAGGTGCCGCCTGGCCCGCTCGGCGAGGTCGTCGCCGCTGGTCTCGAGGCCCTGCGCCACCTGCCGGTACGCCTCCGTGGTCAGCACCCACCCTGGCGGGACGGGCAGGCCGGCCCTGGTCAGCTCACCCAGGTTCGCGGCCTTGCCGCCCACCTCGGCCAGCATCCCCGCGTCGATCTCGGCGAAGTCCAGTGCCGTGTTCATCGGGTGCTCCTCTGCCCTTCAGCGTCCTGTCACCCAGTCTCACGCTTTCCCGGCAGAAATTCAACAGTTGATGAAAAGATCCGTTCCGTCCAGATCCCACGCGGGATCGGCTGCTATGCCCAGCACGCCCAGCGCCGTCGGCCCCACGTCCACCAGCCGGGGCTCGGCGAGCGAGCGGCCGCCCAGGTCCTCCCCCAACCGGTTCGCGATCACGAACACCGTGCGCTCCTCGTCCGACGTCCCCCCGTGCCCGCCCTCGTCCACGTGCCCGTGGTCGGTCGTGACCAGCACCGTCCACCGCTCGCCCGGGTACGTGGACCGGCCGCGGACGGCGTCGAGCAGGCGGCCCAGGTAGGCGTCCTGGGTCTGGAGCGCGGCGAAGTACTCCTCGCAATGGGGGCCGAGGTCGTGGGCCACCTCGTCGGTGTCGCCCAGGTACACGAAGACGGCGTCGGCGTCGGCGGCGGCCAGGTGCCGCTCGGCGGCCTCGGCGACCTGCTCGTCGGCGGCGGCCCAGATGCCCATGCCGTACCCGTCGACCACGAACCGGTGGTCGATCGCCCGGCTGAAGGCGCCGTGCTCGTCGAGCGCCGTCCAGGAGAAGAACGCGGCGGTGGTCAGCTCCGGTCGGGCATTCTTCGCGCGAGTCAGGAAGTCCGGAAATTTCGTGAAATTGGGGTTGGTGAAGCCGTTGTCCACCACGCCGTGCTTGTCCGGCCAAACCCCGGTGGCGATCGACGACCAGCCGGGGCCCGAGTCGGTACGCGACGCGATGATCCGCCCGCCCGGCTCCGGGCTCTTGGGCACGACCTCGCCGGGCGACTCCGTACGCGGCGTTCCCGCCTCACCGTAGGGGAGCTTGCTGGTGCCGTACGCGCCGGAGGACATCAGCCCGTCCAGCACGGGCGCGCCCAGGGCCCGCAGCCGGTCGAACCGCAGGCCGTCCATGCCGACGACGAGCACCTTGTTCCGCTTAGAAAGGGACATCCCCCTATCTAAGCGGCGAAAGCCTTCTAAAAGGCGAAACGCCGCACCCAGTCAGCCGCGCCCGGCAGGATCTCCTCTACCGGTGCGACCTGCGGATACCACGTGCGCTCCCACTCCAGGGAGACCCACCCGTCGTAACCGGCCGCGCGCAGCAGCTCGCCCGACTCGTCCAGCGGCACCGACCCCGTCCACATGGGCACCGGCGTGGTGTCCTCGGCCGAGACGGCGTCCTTCACCTGGACGTAGGAGAGGTACGGGCCCAGCGCGGCCAGCGTGTCGGCCGGGGACTCGCCGTGGCGCCACGGGTGCAGCAGGTCCCAGATCGCGCCGGTGGTCTCGGGGCAGCCCGCCTCGGCCAGCAGCCCGGCCACCGCCGCGCCGGTGGCCATGCGGTCGTGCGTCTCGACGAGGACACGCGTGCCGAGCGCGGAGGCCGTACCGGAGACGGCTTTGAGCCTGCGGGCGCCGACGGCCGGGTCGTCGCCGCGCGGGAACACCCGCACGCCGGGCGCACCCAGGTCGGCGGCGAGCTGAAGGTCGGCGATCAGCGCCTCGACGACCGGTTCGTCCTCCCCCGGCTCACAAATGCCGACATATCCGGCGAGCGCCGAAATTTCGAGACCTGCCTGCTCCACCCGCTCCCGCACCGAGCGACGCCCGGCGGCGTCGAGACCGCCGTGCACCCCGGTGTCCGGGTGCAGGCGCAGCTCGAGGCCCTGGCAGCCGCCTCCGGTCGCGACCTCGATCGCCCGGTCGAGTCCCTCGCCGGGCATCCCCAGCGTGCTGACCGCCAGCTTCACGCCAGCCTCCGTACACTCTCCCGCAGCACGACCTCGCCGGCCACCTGCTCGACCACGACGGCCTCCTCCTCGCCCAGCGCCAGCTCCAGCGCCCGCGCCCCCATGTCCTTCAACGGCAGCCGCACGGTCGTCAGCGCGGGCACGTGATCCCGCAGCGTGACGATGTCGTCGAACCCGGCCACCGAGACGTCCTCGGGCACCCTGACCCCGCGCTCCCTGTAGGCCGCCAGCGCCCCGACCGCCATCACGTCGTTGACCGCGAACACGCAGGTCGCCTCCCCGACCTGCTGGGCCGCGGCGTAGCCGCCGTCACGGTCGAACGGCCCGTTGATCACCTGCGGCGCGGGCAGCTCCAGCTCCTCCAGCGCCTCGGTGAATCCGGCGCACCGGTCGGCCGCCGTGACGAGGTGCGGCGGCCCGGCCAGCACCGCGAACCGCGTGTGCCCGAGCCCGGCCAGCGCGCGGGCGAGCTCGGCCGCGCCCTGCCTGTTGGCGGGCGCGACCGTGTCGACGCCGAGGAGGTCCTGGCCCACGCAGGCGGCACGGCCGCCGCCCGCCTGGTATCGGGCCAGTTCGTCGCGGAGCCGCCCCGTGACGGCCGGGTCGGCGACGCGCGAGCCGACCAGCAGCACCGCCCGCACGCGCTGGGCGTGCAGCGTGGCGACGTAGGCGATCTCCTGCTCGGGGTCGCGATGCGTGGTGCCCACCATGACCAGCAGGCCCTCGGTGGTGGCCGCCCGCATCGCCCCGTCGGCCAGGGCCGCGAAGTAGGGGTCGGTCAAGTCGTGCACGACGATGCCGATGACGTTGCTCGCCCCGCGGGCCAGCGTCTGGGCGGCGATGTTGGCGCGATAGCCCAGTTCGTCGGCGGCCTGCTCGACGCGCGCCCGCAGGGCCGCGCCCACCTGGCGGGTGCTGCCGTTCAGCACCCGCGAGGCGGTCGCGAGCGAGACGCCCGCCTGCCTGGCGACGTCTTCAAGCGTGACCACGAGACCTCCCCGGAAAGCGGTTTCCAAGTCTGCCAGACCAGGACCTGGATCCGCATCCCCCGGTGAGCACCCTACGGTGCTCAGGCCCAGGGGAACAGGATGTCGAGGATGCCTTTGCTCTCCTTCGTGGGCGTGGGCGCGGGCGCCTGGGTCTGGGGCGCCTGGGTGGCGGGAGGAGCCTCGGTGTTCTTGGACTCCGGAGCCTTGGTCTCCGGCGCCTTGGTGTCCACCGTGTTGTCACCGGGGTTGGCGACGTTGTTGTCGCCGTCGTCCGGCGTCTGGTTCTGCGGGGCACGGGTGGGCCTGGTGCTCGCCCGCTGCGTGGGCTGTCCGGCGCGCGAGTTCGTCGGACGGGCCGAGGGCTCGCGCGTGTGCCGCGCCCGCTGCGTCGGCGGGGTGGACGGCCGCGCGGACTGGGTGTCGGTCGGCTCAGGGCTGTCCGAATCGGTGGGCTCGGCGGTGTCCTCCTCCTCCGCGGCCGTGTCCTCGGGGGCCGCGGTCTCCGACGGAGAGGTCACCTCGCCCGCGCTGGCGCACTGGCCGGCCTTGCAGGGGTCGTCGGAGGAGTTGCCGGTGAGCAGGAAGCCCGCGCCCACTCCGACCAGCACCACCGCGGCGGCCGCCACCAGCAGCTTCCTGGTACGGCGGCGCACCTCGCCCTCACCGTCGCCGGAACGGCCACGGCCCTCGCCGCCACCGGAACGGCCGCCGCGCGAGCGCCCCTCGTCCGAGTCGTCGGTCCAGCCCGAGCCGAGGAAGCCGCGCTTGGGCTTGTCGTCGTCGCGATCGTCGTCGAAGCCCGGCTCGTAGCTCCGGTCGAGCGGGAGATACGGGTTCTCGTCCTTGTCCTCGACGCCGTGCGAGCCGCTCGGCTCACTCAGCAGGTCGCGGGTGCCGCTCGCGTGCGGGTCTCCGAGCACGTCGTGCGCGGCGCTCGCATGGGGGTCGCCGAGCACGTCGTGCGCGCCACTGGGGCCGCCGAGGTCGTGGGCGCCCAGCACGTCGTGCGCGCCGCTGGGGCCGCCGTACAGGTCGTGCGAGCCGCCGTGCACCTCGTGGGGGCCGCCGAGCACGTCGTGGGGACCGTCGTCGAGCACGTCGCGGCCCTCGATGAGCTGCGGCTCGCTCTTGTCGAGCGGGAGGATGTAGGTCTCGTTGCCGACGACCTGGATGGCGGGCTGCTCGTCGGTGTCCTCGGTGCTCCACCGTGGGGAAAGCACGTCACCCGTCATCTCAGGGTTTAACGACCTCCCCTGCCCATCCTCGTAAGGCCTGTCGTTCTCGTCGCGCGCCACGATGGAACCTCTCTAGTACGAATGCGGACCGCGCCCTTTCCTAGCAGACTAAACCTCACGTTGTCCGGAAATTTCACATGTTTCCCTAAAACCACTCTCTGTAACATTCGTCACTTTGGGCTATGACAGTGCTGCGGCCTGCATCTGAAGGCGCGCAGAAGCCCGGATGAGCGCTACGGATCGGCGCCGGACGAACCGGAAACGTCACCGCCCGGCCCGAGGGCCGGGCGTCACAGGCACGGGTTGGTGTTGGAGTCGACGACCTTGTCCTTGAGCGAGTCAGGGATCGCCGAGACCACGCGCACCCCGGGCCAGTCCTTGCCGATGACGAGCTGGACGATCGGCCCGTCCGGCGCCTTGACGCCCGCCTGGGACTTGTACGGCTGCGTGTTGACCGGCCGGACCTTGCCCGCCACCGGCGTCTTCTTCTCCTTCGACAGCCGCGCCGCCACCGCGTCCGCGTAGCCGGGCCCGTCCGCGGTGTCCTTCTTGGCGTACCGGATGGCGGTGGTGTCGGTCACGGCGGCGTTGCCGACCTCCGTGATCACGAACCCCTGCGCCGCCAGCTGGTCGGCCACCTGGACCGCCTTGCCCCGCTCCCCCGTGCCGTTGAGCACCTGGACGCGCACCTGCTTGTTCTCGATCTTGACGGCGGCGGCCTTGCCGGGTGTGGGGGCCGGGGTGACCTCGACGTCGTTCCGTACGCTCTCGAAGAAGTCACGCGCGGCCGGCTCGCTGAACTGGACGCGGTTCTTGTCCGGCGGATAGGGCTCGGTGGGCACGGTGATGCCCTTGAGCTCCTTGGCCGTCAGGCCTTTGACGCTCTTGGCGATGTCCAGCATCCGGTCCAGCGTCAGCCCGCTGTCCACGGTGACGGCCGCGGTGGCCGCCTCCAGGAACGCGTTCAGTTTCACCGGGTTGGTGAGCAGGCCGCCGTTGGTGACCGCCTCGAGCACCTTGGTGAGGAAGACCTGCTGCCGCTGGATCCTGCTCAGGTCGCTGCCGTCGCCCAGCGCGTAGCGGGTGCGCACGTAGCCCAGCGCCTGCTCGCCGTTCACCACATGCTTGCCCGGGCCGAGCACCAGCTTGGCCTTGGGGTCGTTGACGGCCTTGGGCAGGCAGATCTCGATGCCGCCGATGGCGTCGATGATGCCCTTGAAGCCGGTGAAGTCGACCTTCACGAAGTGGTTGATCTTGATGTTGGTGAGCGACTCGAGCGTTCTGATCGTGCAGTTGATGCCGCCGTCGTTGAAGGCGGAGTTGATCTGGCGCAGACCCCCGGGAAGCGCCGTGCCGGTCCGGCTCCGGCACTCGGGGATCATCACCATGGAGTCGCGCGGGAAGCTGATCATGGTGGCCTTGTCCCGGTTGGGGGAGATGTGCAGCAGCATGATCGTGTCAGTCCGCTCGCCGACCTCCTTCGGGCCGTACTTCTTGTTGTCGCCCGCGCGGGAGTCGGAGCCGACGAGCAGGACGTTGAGCGCGCCGGTGTCCGGCGGGCGGCTCGCTCCGGGCTCGATGGGCTCGCGGATGATCCCGCCGTCGATGTACCGGTAGTACGCGTACCCCCCGAGCGAGACGGCCACCAGCACGAACGTCAGCCCGATGCCGACCCACCCCAGCACGGAGACCCGCCGGCGCCGGCCCGGCACGCGGCTCCGCCGCCGAGATGGAGCATCCCCCGCTCTTTTCGCGCTCTCCCTCACACGCCCCCCTCCGGTGACGCGCAGTGTACTGAGAAAACGTGCCCCCCAAGGGAATGTCGCGCCATCCGGCCGACCACGGCAACCCACTGCGCTGCCACTCTTCCGTGCCAGCGAGGGCTCCATCCAAAGCGCGCGAATGCGAGGCATCGCTACGCGGAGTGAGGTCATCATGACATCCATGCTGTTGACCGAGACGGCGCCCCCTCCAGGCGCTCAGATACTGGCCGAGCTGCGGGCCACGGCCAGGGCCGCCCGCCGCCGGGCCTTCGTCGCCCTGTCCGCCGCCATCGCGCTGCTGACCACCGCCCAGTTGCTGGCCGACCGGGCCCAGACCGACGAGCAGACGCTGCCGCTGGCCGTGCTGTCACTGGCGATCTTCATGACGGCGGTCCCCGTACTCGTGACCACCCAGTACGTGTGGGGCGCCCACGCCCGGCTCGTCCGCCGGAGAGAGCGCGAGCTCTACGCCGTCGTCCCCTCGGCACGCGCGCGGCCGCTCAGCAGACTGGCCGTGGCCTGCGGCTGGGCGGTCACGTTGCTGCTCGGCTGGACGGAGCCGCACTTCTTCCACGAGGCCGCCCTGTACGCCTTCGCCGACTCCCTGCGCTGGGCCGCCGAGGCGCTGGCGGTGGTGAGTATCGCGGCGGGGGTGTTGTTCGTCATCTGGTGGGCACGTGACGCAGTGGGGATGCTGGCGCGTGCCGCGCGGTCGGGCGGATCACCTGGCGATCCATGGGACCCCGGCCACGGCGCGCGCCCGCGAGAGGGCGCGGCGCTCTGGACGGGCGCGGCCGTGGCGGTCGCGGCCCTGGTCGGAGCCCGCGCCCATCTCTGGGAGCCGGGCACGGCCGTCATTTACGTACTGCTGACCGCTGCCCTCGTCTGCGGAGTAGTTACTGGCGAGTAGCATAGGCACGGAACCCACTCTCCAACGAGGAGCGAATCCGTGCCTTCCTCTCGTGACGTCGTGTTCGTCGACGGCGTGCGCACGCCTTTCGGCAAGTCGGGGCCGAAGGGACTGTACGCGGAGACCCGCGCCGACGACCTGGTCGTCCGCGTCATCCGCGAGCTCATCAGGCGCAACCCCCACCTGCCACCCGAGCGCGTGGACGAGGTCGCCATCGCCGCGACCACGCAGATCGGCGACCAGGGCCTGACCATCGGCCGGGCGGCCGCGGTGCTGGCCGGGCTGCCCAAGAGCGTGCCCGGCTACGCCATCGACCGCATGTGCGCGGGCGCGATGACCGCGGTCACCACGGTGGCGGGCGGCATCGCGTTCGGCGCGTACGACGTGGCCATCGCGGGCGGCGTCGAGCACATGGGTCGCCACCCGATGGGCGAGGGCGTCGACCCGAACCCGCGGTTCCTGTCGGAGAAGCTGGTCGACCCGAGCGCGCTGGTCATGGGCATGACGGCGGAGAACCTGCACGACCGCTACCCGGCGATCACGAAGGGGCGCGCGGACGCGTACGCGGTGCTGTCGCAGGAGCGGGCGGCCAAGGCGTACGCCGACGGCAAGATCCAGCCCGACCTGGTGCCGACCGCGATCAGGACGGCCGAGCAGGGCTGGGGCCTGGCGGCCGAGGACGAGGCGCCGCGGCCGGGCACCACGCTGGAGGGGCTGAGCGCGCTCAAGACGCCGTTCCGGCCGCACGGCAACGTCACGGCGGGCAACTCCTCCGGCATCAACGACGGCGCCACCGGATGCGTCGTGGCGGCCAAGGAGGTGGCCGACGAACTGGGGCTGGGCGCGAAAATGCGGCTCGTCTCCTACGCGTTCGCCGGCGTGGACCCCGAGGTCATGGGCGTGGGGCCGATCCCGTCCACGGAGCGGGCGCTCCGGCTGGCGGGCCTGGACATCTCGGAGATCGGGCTGTTCGAGATCAACGAGGCGTTCGCCGTACAGGTGCTGGCCTTCCTCGACCACTTCGGCATCGCCGACGACGACCCCCGCGTGAACCAGTACGGCGGCGCGATCGCCTACGGCCACCCGCTGGCCTCGTCGGGCGTGCGGCTGATGACGCAGCTCGCGCGGCAGTTCGGCGAGCGTCCCGACGTGCGGTACGGCATCACCACCATGTGCGTCGGCATGGGCATGGGCGGCACTGTGATCTGGGAGAACCTGGCATGAGTGGTATTGAGACCTGGCGTGGCCTGCTGAGCGAGCGCAGCGGCGACGAAGTCGTCACCAAGGCGCTGGTGCGCGACGTGCAGCTGCCCTACGGCGCGGGCACGATGGCGCTGATCACGCTGGACAACGGCTTCGACCACACCAAGCCCAACACGTTCGGCCCGCGCGGCCTGTTCGCGCTCAACGGCGCACTGTCGGAGATCGCCGAGCGCACCGACCTGGCCGCGGTGGGCGTGACGGGCAAGCCGTTCATCTTCGCCGTCGGCGCCGACCTCAAGGGCGCGGCCGCCCTGACCACGCGCGAGGAGGCCCTGGCCATCGGCGCGCTGGGCCATTACGTCTTCCGCAGGCTCGGCGAGCTGCCGATCCCGTCGTTCGCGCTCGTGAACGGCGCCGCGATGGGCGGCGGGCTCGAGGTGGCGCTGCACTGCACGTACCGGACGATCTCCTCCGGCGTGCCCGCGGTGGCGCTGCCGGAGTGCTTCCTCGGCCTGGTGCCCGGCTGGGGCGGCACGCAGCTGCTCCCCCGCCTGATCGGCCCGGCGAACGCGATCAAGCTCATCATCGAGAACCCGCTCTCCCAGAACCGCATGGTCAAGGGCAAGGAGGCGTACGAGCTGGGTGTCGCGGACGCGATGTTCGAGCCCGCCGACTTCCTGGAGGAGTCGCTGCGCTGGGCCGCCCGCGTGGTCAACGGCGAGGTGGCCGTGGAGCGACCCGCCCACGACGACGAGGACTGGGACAAGACGGTCGGCGACGCGCGCTTCCTGGTGGACATGAAGCTGCGCGGCGCCTCCCCCGCCCCCTACCGCGCGCTCGACCTGATCGGCCAGGCCCGCACGGCCTCCCGCGACGAGGGCTTCGCCGCCGAGGACCAGGCGCTGGCCGACCTGCTGATGGGCGACGAGCTCCGGGCCGGGCTCTACTCGTTCGACCTGGTGCAGCGCCGCGCCAAGCGGCCCGCGGGCGCGCCCGACCGGTCGCTGGCCCGCAAGGTCACCAAGGTCGGCGTGGTGGGCGCGGGGCTGATGGCCTCGCAGATGGCGCTGCTGTTCGCGCGCCGCCTCGAGGTGCCGGTCGTGCTGACCGACCTCGACCAGGCCAGGCTCGACAAGGGCGTCGGGTACGTGCACGCCGAGGTCGACAAACTCCTCGGCAAGGGCCGCATCTCCGGTGACCAGGCCAACCGGCTCAAGGCCCTGGTGACCGGCTCGCTGACCAAGGACGCCTTCGCCGACGCCGACTTCGTGATCGAGGCCGTGTTCGAGGACCTGGCGGTCAAGAAGCAGGTGTTCGCCGAGGTGGAGGCCGTGGTCTCGGCGGAGTGCGTGCTGGCCACGAACACCTCCTCGCTCTCCCTGACCGCGATGGGCGCCGATCTGGAGCATCCTGAGCGGCTGGTCGGGTTCCACTTCTTCAACCCGGTGGCCGTCATGCCGCTGCTGGAGATCATCCGCGGCGCCGCGACGGACGACGCCACGCTGGCCACGGCGTTCGCGGTGGGCAAGACGCTGAAGAAGTCGTCGGTGCTGGTCAAGGACGCGCCCGCGTTCGTGGTCAACCGGCTGCTGACCTGCTTCATGGGCGAGGTCGTGTCGGCCGTGGACGAGGGCACGCCGCTGGAGGTGGCCGAGCACGCGCTGGACGGGCTCGGACTGCCGATGACGCCGTTCGCGCTGCTGCAGCTGGTCGGCCCGGCCGTCGGGCTGCACGTGGCCGAGACGCTGCACGAGGCCTTCCCCGACCGGTTCGGCGTCTCGGAGAACATGGCCAAGCTGGTCGCGGCGGGCAAGCCGGGCGTGTACCGCCCCGACTTCACGCTCGACCCGGAGGCGGTGGCGATCTTCTCCGGCGGCACGTCCCCGTCCACCGCCGAGCAGGTACGCGACCGCGTGCTGGCGGCGCTGGCCGCGGAGATCCGCATCATGCTGGACGAGGGCGTGGTCGCCGCGCCGCAGGACATCGACCTGTGCATGATCCTCGGGGCGGGCTGGCCGTTCCATCTGGGCGGGATCACCCCGTACCTGGACAGGACGGGCATCGCCCGGCCGCGTTTCCTCGCTCCGGGCATCGCCTCGGTGCCTGTCTGATCCTTTTTGGGGGCCCGCCCGGCGGGCCTCCTTAATCCTCACCCCGCTCCGTCGTAGCGTTGCGTAACGTTCCTACGAACGGAGAGTAACCATGATCCGAGCACTAGGCGCCCTCGCGCTCTGCGGCCTCGTCATGCTGGGCACCTCGTCACCTGCGGTGGCCGCGCGCCCGAAGGACCAGCTCAAGCTCGTCGTCGCGGTGAAGGGCGGGGAGACCAAGACGGCCCGGCTGCACTGCGAGCCCGCAGGCGGCACTCACCCGGACGCGCAGGCGGCCTGTGAGCTGCTGGAGCAGGTCAACGGGGACCCCGGGCAGCTCAACGTCTCGCCGGACGCCGTCTGCACCCGCGAGGCCCAGCCGCACGCCGTCGCGGCCAAGGGCCGCTGGGAGGGCAAACCGGTGCGCTGGGGCAAGGTCTTCGGCAACGCCTGCCTGGTGAAGGCCGCGACAGGAGCGGTCTTCGACCTCTGACCCGACGCCGGGGGGCGGGTTCGCGCCCGCCCCTCAGTCGTCGCTCTTGACCCAGGGGGTCGCGGTCCGGCTGTGGCGGTAGCCGTACACGAAGTAGACGATGACGCCGATCGCCATCCAGATCAGGAACCTCAGCCACGTCTCCACCGGCAGATTGAGCATGAGGTAGAAGCAGGCCAGCACCGACAGGATGGGCAGCACCGGCACCAGCGGCGCGCGGAAGCCGCGCGGCAGGTCGGGCCGCGTGCGCCTGAGCACGACCACGCCGATCGAGACCAGCACGAACGCGAAGAGCGTGCCGATGTTGACCAGCTCGGCCAGCTCGCCGAACGACACGAACCCGGCCAGCGCCATCGCCACCACCCCGACGATGATCGTCAGCCGGGCCGGCGTGCCGAAGCGGGGATGGACCTTGGCCAGAGAGCGCGGCAGCAGCCCGTCGCGGCACATCGCGAACAGCACCCGGGTCTGCCCGAGCAGCAGCACCAGCACCACGGTCGTCAGGCCGGCGAGGGCTCCGATGCTGATGATCGTGGCCAGCCAGGCGAAGCCGACCGAGGTGAACGCGTCGGACAGCGGTGCCGAGACGCTCAGCCGGTCGTAGCGCTGCATGCCGACGACGACGAGCGAGACGGCGACGTAGAGCGCCGTGCAGATGGCCAGGGAGCCGATGATGCCGCGCGGCACGTCGCGCTGCGGATTGATGGTCTCCTCTGCGGCCGTGGCCACGATGTCGAAGCCGATGAACGCGAAGAACACGATCGCGGCGGCCGAGAAGATGCCGAGCACGCCGAACGCGACGGGCGTGACGCCGAACAGCACCTGGAGCAGCGGCGCCTTCAGCCCGCCCACCTGCGGCGTGGGGACCGGCTCGGGGATGAACGGCGTGTAGTTGGCGGCCTTGACGAAGAAGAGCCCGGCCACGATCACCAGCAGCACCACCGCGATCTTGGTGGCGACGAGGATGAGGTTGACCCGCGAGGACACCTTGATCCCGACGACCAGGATCAAGGTGAGGATGAGGACGATGGCGATGGCGGGCACGTTCACCACGGGGTTGTCGCCCGCGATCGCGTTCGGCAGGTGGACGCCGATGGAGGAGAGCATCGAGGCGAAGTAGCCCGACCAGCCGACCGCCACCACCGCCGCGGCCAGTGCCAGCTCCAGCGTCAGGTCCCAGCCGATCACCCAGGCCGGGAACTCGCCCAGGGTCGCGAAGGCGAAGGTGTAGGCCGAGCCGGCGACCGGGATCGTGGAGGCGAACTCGGCGTAGCACAGGGCGGCGAGCCCGCAGACGATGCCCGCCACGACGAACGAGACAGCCACCGCCGGGCCCGCCATCGTCTTGGCGACCTGCCCTGTGAGCACGAAGATCCCAGTGCCGACGATCACCCCGATGCCGAAGACGGTCAGATCGGTGGCGGTCAGGCGCTTGCGCAGCTGGTGCTCGGGGGCTTCGGTGTCGCGGATGGACTGCTCGACACTCTTCGTGCGAAAGATCTCCACGACCAGTGATCCTTCCCCCACCCTTCGCGATCATGCCTGATCACGCGCAGGCGACGGCTTTCCGCTCGTCACGGCCTGCCACACGACGTCCGGCTGCGGCACGGCCCGCCAGAGCAGCGGGTGTGAGGCGCGGTCGCCGACGCGACCGCGCCGCCTCGATGCGCGCCCACGTGGCGGAGGGACGTGGGCGCGGGAGGACCGGCACGGCAGCACCCTTGGGTGGGTGCCGCCGGTCGGGGGTCGCGGCGCCTGATCACCAGGCGGCGGGCGCCGCACGGTGGTCAGTGGCGGGCGGGCTCCTCGTGGGAGGTGCGCTTGGCGACGGCCTCGGTGATCTGGCGGGCGAGGTCCTGCCCCGTCAGGCCGACCCGGCTGAGGATCACGGCCCGCTTGGCGTGGTCGAGGAACTCCTGCGGGATCCCATACGTACGCACGGGCACGTCCACGTCGGCGTCGCGCAGCAGGCGGGCCACGGCGTCGCCCACGGCGCCCACGCGGCCGTTGTCCTCGACGACGGCCACCAGCTTGTGGGCGCTCGCCGCCAGCACGAGCGCCTCGTCGAGCGGCTTGACCCAGCGGGGGTCGACCACGGTGGCCGAGATGCCCTGGGCGTCGAGCAGGACCGCGGCGTCCATGCAGGCCTGCGCCATCGGGCCGACGCCGACCAGCAGCACGTCCGGCTCGCCCTCGGGGGCGCGCAGCAGGTCCATCTCGCCCAGCTTGCCCACCGCTTCGACCGGTTCGGCGACCGGGCCCTTGGGGAAGCGCAGCACGGTCGGGCCCTCGGTGACCTCCACGGCCTCGCGCAGCAGCTCGGTCAGCCGGTCGCCGTCGCGCGGCACGGCGATGCGCAGCCCCGGGACGACCTGGAGGATCGACAGGTCCCACATGCCGTTGTGGCTGGCGCCGTCGTCGCCCGTGACGCCCGCGCGGTCGAGCACCACGGTGACGGGCAGCCGGTGCAGGGCGACGTCCATGAGGAGCTGGTCGAAGGCGCGGTTGAGGAACGTGGCGTAGACGGCCACGACGGGGTGCATGCCGCCGAGGGCCAGCCCGGCGGCGCTGGTCAGCGCGTGCTGCTCGGCGATGCCGACGTCGTAGATGCGCTCGGGGAAGGCCTCGGCGAACGCGTTGAGGCCCGTCGGGTGAAGCATGGCCGCGGTGATCGCGACGAGGTCCTCGCGCTCCTTGCCGAGCCGGACGAGCTCCTCGCTGAACACGTTGGTCCAGATGCGGCCCTTGGGCTTCTCCGCGCCGGTGGCCCGGTCGAAGGCGCCGGGCGAGTGGAACTGGTCCTCGTCGTGGTTCTCGGCGGGCGAGTAGCCGCGGCCCTTCTGGGTGAGCGCGTGGACGATGACGGGGCCGCGGAAGTCGCGGGCCTTGCGCAGCGCCGCCTCCATGGCCTGCTCGTCGTGGCCGTCGATGGGGCCGACGTACTTCAGCCCGAGGTCCTCGAACATGACCTGCGGCGCCAGAACGTCCTTGACGCCCTTCTTGAAGCCGTGGAGCGCGTCGTAGAGGACGGGAACGTTCCCCAGCTTCTCCTTGACGTATTCGAGCATGTCCTCGTACCGGCGGTTGACCCGCAACGAGGACAGGTGGGAGGCCAGGCCGCCGATCGTGGGCGAGTAGGAGCGGCCGTTGTCGTTGACCACGATCACGACCGGCAGGTCCTTGGCGGCGGCGATGTTGTTGAGCGCCTCCCAGGCCATGCCGCCGGTCAGCGCGCCGTCGCCGATCACCGCGACGACCGTGCGGTCGCGCTCGCCGCGCAGCTTGAACGCCTTGGCCAGGCCGTCGGCATAGGAGAGCGCGGTCGAGGCGTGGGAGTTCTCGACGAAGTCGTGCTCGGACTCGGCCTGGCTCGGATAGCCGGACAGGCCGCCCTCCTGCTTGAGCGCCTCGAAGCCCGCGGCCCGCCCGGTGAGCAGTTTGTGCACGTACGCCTGGTGGCCGGTGTCCCAGACGACGGGGTCGTTCGGCGAGTCGAAGACGCGGTGCACCGCGATGGTCAGCTCGACCACCCCGAGGTTGGGGCCCAGGTGGCCGCCGAACCTGGCGCACGAGTCGACGAGCAGATCACGGATCTCCCCTGCGAGCTGTGGCAACTCCTCGACAGCGAGCCGTTTGACGTCGTGCGGTCCCTTAACCGAGCCCAGCAACCCGCTCACGGATCCGACTCCCCTCTGCTCTTGTGCGCCGACGGTCCGAGTCTAGTTCGCGGACGCCTCACTGACTCCATCGAGTCAAACCCACCCACATATGTCCGATCTTGACCTAGTCTTTCGGGACATATGAACTCCGTCCCCAAAAGCAAAATCGCGGCACTCGCGGTCGCCATGCTGGCACTTGCCCTGGCAGCGGCCGGTTTGGTGCTCGTGCTGGCCGACGTGGCCACCACCTCGACGGAGCCGCAGAACGAGGCCCAGCAGCTCGCCTCTCCCCCCGCCAAGGTCTCCAGCCAGGCGAAGAAGGGCCCCGCGATCGGCAGGGCGCTGGCGACGGCGAACCCGCTCTACAGGAGCGGCCGCCTGACCGACGTGAACTGCGCGCCCGGCGACCTGCCGGCCGGGAGCATGACCGCGTACCGGCGCTTCCTGACCCGCGTGACGGGCTGCCTCAACAGGGCATGGGGCGCCCAGTTCCGCAAGGCCGGCCTGCCCTTCACCAAGCCGCGGCTGCGCATCATCACCACCAAGGTCAAGACGCCCTGCGGCGCGTGGAACGCCGGCGCCGACGGCGTCTACTGCTCCACCGACCGCACGATGTACCTGATGATCAGCAAGGACCAGTTGCGGAACCCGTTCCCGCTGGGCATCACCCGCCTGATCGCCCACGAGTACGGACACCACGTCCAGCAGATCTCCGGCATCTGGAATTACTACTGGGCCGCCAGGACCGTGGCGGGAAAGGCAAAGCGGCTGCAGCTCTCCCGCAATTCGGAGCTGCAGGCCGAATGCCTCTCCTCGGTCTTCATGAGCACGATGAAGGGCACGGAGCTGGTCACGGACGCCGACTGGGCGTACACCGTGGACTGGTTCAGGAAGAACGGCGCCAAGGGCTGGCCGCAGAACGACCACGGCAGGGGCCCGACGCAGGCCGCGTGGATGACGCGCGGTTTCAACCGCGGGACCCCGGGCGCGTGCAACACGTGGTCCGCCTCCACCAGAAATACACTTTAATCTTCCTTTACCTGGAACTCCCTCTTTAATAGGGTGCCTTCTCATGCGTATCCCCCGATTGGCGCTCATGGCAGGCGCCGTGGCGAGCCTGCTCTTCGCCGGCACGGCCCACGCGGCCACCGCCCCCGCGCCCGCCTTCAAGCCGGTCCTGACGAAGAACCCGCTGTACAAGGCGGGCAAGCTCGGCACCCGGACGTGCGACGAGCCGCCGGTGAACAACGGGACCGTCGAGGAGGCGGAGGTCTACTTCTCCTCCGTGATGGACTGCCTCAAGCAGGCGTGGGCGCCCGTGGTGAAGAAGGCGGGCTTCCGCTTCAGCACACCCAAGCTCACGGTGATCACCAAGGTGGGCACGAAGACGCCGTGCGGCAAGTTCCAAGAGGGCTCGCAGGCGGAATATTGCCCGAAATCCAACTCCATCGCGTTCCTGCTGAGCCCGGACATCGTCGAAGAGCCGCGGAACCTGGCGCTGATGGCGGTGCTGGCCCACGAGTACGGACACCACATCCAGCAGCTCACAGGCATACTCAAGGCCAGTGACAGCCTCTACCGCACGACCGAGGCGCGCGCACTCGACGCGAGCCGCCGCTCCGAGCTGCAGGCGGAGTGCATGTCCGGGGCATTCGTCGGCCGTGTCTGGGGCTCGCTCGGCCGCAGCAGCGCCGAATGGGACGCCCTGCTCAACTCCACCCACAACTGGCTCAACCTGAGCTCCATCGGCGTGAAGGTGCGCAGCGGCGCCGATGAGACTCATGGCAAGGACTCCAACGTCGCCTACTGGGCCAAGCGCGGCTTCAAGGCCCAGTCGGCGAGCGCCTGCAACACCTGGACCGCCCCGAAGGCCAAGGTCCTCTAGCGCAACCCAGCACCAAGTAATCTAAGATCCGCGATCATGCGCATTTCCCTCTTAGCGGGCATGGTCGCGGGTCTGATTCTCTTCTCCGGGCCGGCCCGGGCAGCGTCGAGCATCGCGCAGGCCGGCCTGTCGGGGATGACGGGCGGTCACGTGGCCGCCCAGGAGTGCGCGATCCCGCGGATCCGCGGGGGGAGCGTCGCCTCGCTCAAGTCCTTCCACCGCGCGATGGCCGGATGCGCCGACCGCTTCTGGGCCGCCCAGTTCGCGGCCGCCGGCCTGACGTACACCTCGCCCGGGGTCACGATCACGACGGGGAGCGACTCCGTCTGCGGGAAGATCACCAGCAACGGGGCACAGTACTGCCCGGGGCAGCGCACGATCGTCATCCGCATCATGAAGCAGGACCTGCGCGACCCGTTCCGCATGAACATCGCGCACTCGGTCGCCCACGAGTGGGGACACCACGTGCAGCAGCTCATCGGCGTGCTGGACGCGCAGAACGCGCTGTACTGGCCCGCTTCGGACAGCTCGCGGGCGCTGCTGAGCCACCGGCTGGAGATGCAGGCCGAATGCTTCGCCGGCGTCTTCTACAGCTCCGCCCTCGAGTCGATCAACCCCGGGATCGAGTGGGACGACTGGATCGACGCCGTCCGCAGGGCGGACGAGAGCGAGATCCACGGCAAGCCGCGCAACCTCGCCTTCTGGCAGGACCGCGGCTACCGCGGTGGCGCCACGGGTTTCTGCAACACGTGGACGGCCATCACGTCCAAGGTCGCCTGACCGTCCCGGTCAGGCGTTGGCGCGGGCCAGGACCTCCAGAGGGTCGGCGAGGACGTGGGCGAAGGCCAGCTCGGCCGCGCCCGCCAGCGTGGCGGCGTCCCCGAGCGAGGACGTGCGCAGCCGCAGCCTCTCCCGCTGCGGCGCCATCGCGTGCAGGGCGAGCTGGGTACGCACCTGCGCCGCCGACCCGAGGTAGATCTCCCGCAGCATCCCCCCGAAGATCACCATTTCCGGGTTGAAGATGTTCACCAGGTTCGCCACGCCCAGCCCGAGCCAGTCGCCGACCTTGCTGAGCGCGGCCTGCGCCTCGATGTCGCCCCGGTCGGCGGCCTCCACCACGGCGCGCACCGCGTCCCGCCCGTGCTGCCCGGGCCCGACGCGGCCCGCGGACTCCAGCAGGGCCCGCTCCCCCACCTCCGCCTCGAGGCATCCGTGCGAGCCGCAGCCGCAGGCGCGGCCCCCGGGGTTGACGACCATGTGGCCGACCTCGCCGCCGTAGCCGTCGTGGCCGCCCAGCAGGTGGCCGCCCGCGATGATGCCGCCGCCGATGCCCACGTCACCATGCAGGTAGATGAGGTCCCTGACAGCGGCCCCGACGCCGCGGCTGTGCTCGGCGAGCGCGGCCAGGTTGGCGTCGTTGCCCACGCTGACCGGCAGCCCCAGGCCTAGCCTGCGGCCCAGCTCCTCGCCGAACGGCACCTCCTCGGCCAGCAGGTTCGGCCCGAACCGCACCACCCCGTCGGCCTTGCGCACGCCGCCGGACACGGCCGCCGCCGCCCCGACGCAGACGGTGTCGTCCCTGGTCTTGCGCCGCATCTGCCTGGCGAAGCCGGCCAGCGTCCCGGCCAGCTCCTCCAGCTGGAACGGGCCACGCTCGCGGGCCGTCTCGCGGCGGTCGAGTATCACGCCGCCGAGGCCCACACGGGCTACCGCGAGCCGGTCGGGGCCCACGTCGAAGGCGAACACGTAGACCCGCGCCGACTCGGGCCGCACCACGAGCGAGGGCCGCCCGGCGCGGCCCGTCTCGCGGGGCAGTTCCTCGCGCACCAGCCCCGCCGCGGTGAGGTCGGAGGTCAGTGCCATGATCGTGCTGCGGTTGAGCCCCATCTTCGTGGTCAGCTCGGCACGCGAGATCGGCCCGCCCAGGTGGACATGGCGTAGCAGCGCGCCGAGATTGTGGCGCCTGATGTCCTCTTGGGAGGGGCCGGCACGCATCGTCTGGGGTTCCTTCAAGGGGGGCTGAGAGTCGCTGATCACCTTAGACCAGCGGCCGCCGCCCGCCTGCGCGCAAGGGCGTCCACCCCCGCGGCAAGGAGCAGCACAGAGCCCGTGACCAGGTACTTCACACTGGCTCCATACCCCATCAGACCCATGCCGTTCTCGATGACCGCCACCACGGCGCCGCCGAGCACGGCGTCCAGCACCCGGCCCTTGCCGCCGAACAGGCTCGTGCCGCCGATGACCGCCGCGCCGACCGCGTACAGCAGGACGGAGCTGCCGCCCGTGTTCGGGTCGACCGAGCTGGCCCTGGACGCGGCCACGATCCCGCCGATCGCGGCCATCGAGGAGCAGATCACGAACGCGCTGATCCTGATCCTGTCGACCGGGATGCCCGCCCGCCGCGCCGCCTCGGCGTTGCCGCCGACCGCGTACAGGTGGCGGCCGAACGCGGTACGGCGCAGCACCAGCGTCCACACGACCAGCAGCACCAGGATCACGGGCACCACGATCGGCATGCCGGTGAGCGAGACCAGCGCCGGGTTGCGGCTGCGCTCCAGGTTGAGCACGTAGACCGCGAGCCCGGCCAGCACCGCCAGCGCGCCCACGCGGGCGGCGATCAGTGACAGCGGGTCGGCCACCAGCCCGCGCTTGGTGCGCTTCCTGGCCCGGAGGAGCTGGACGGCGGCGTAGACCGCCACGCAGACCGCGTAGAGCGCCCAGCCGAGCGAGGGCGGCAGGTTCTTGTTCGCGATGGCCACGATCACGCTGTCCCTGATCGAGATGTTCGTGCCCTCTTTGACCAGGACCAGGACCAGACCCTGGAAGGCGAGGAACGCGGCCAGCGTGACCACGAACGACGGGATGCCGACCTTGGCGACCAACGTGCCGAGCACGGTGCCGATCACCACGCCGGTGACGATGGCGGCCAGGACGCACACGTACCAGGGCAGGCCCATGCTCGTGAGCGTGACGGCGAGCACCGCCGCGCACACGCCGCTGGCGAAGCCGGCGGACAGGTCGATCTCGCCCAGCAGCAGCACGAACACCAGGCCCATCGCGATCAGCGTGATCGCGGCGCCCTGGGTGAAGAGGTTGGCGAAGTTGATCGAGGTGACGAAGGCGGGCCGCGCGACGGCGAAGACCGTGCAGAGCACGATCAGGCCCAGCACGGCGGGCAGCGCCCCCATGTCCCCGCCGCGTACCCGCTCCACGTAGGCGAGGAAGCTGTTGCCGATCGACGGGGACTGCGTCGCGGCGGCGATGGCCTCGCCGGGGAGTTCCTTGACCTTGCTCATGGGGTGACCCCGTTCTTGAGGCCGAGATCCCCGCTGCGGCCTGAAGTGATCAGTTCGACGACCTGGGAGTGCGTCACGTCGGCGGTCTTGACCTGGGCGGCCATCCTGCCGAGGTAGAGCGCCGCGATCCGGTCGGAGACGGCGAAGACGTCGTTCATGTTGTGCGAGATGAGCACGACGGCCAGGCCCGTGTCGGCCAGCCGGCGCACCAGCTCCAGGACCTGCGCCGTCTGGGCCACGCCCAGGGCCGCGGTCGGCTCGTCGAGGATGACGACCTTGCTGTTCCAGAGCACGGCCTTGGCGATGGCCACGGTCTGCCGCTGTCCGCCTGACAGGCTGGAGACCTGCTGCCTGATGGACTTCACCGTCCGTACGGACAGGCTGCTGAGGGTCTGCTCGGCCAGTTCCTCCATGCTGTCCTCGTCGAGCAGGATCCCGTTCTTGCGCTCCCTGCCGAGGAACATGTTCTGGACGATGTCGAGGTTGTCGCACAGGGCCAGGTCCTGGTACACGATCTCGATCCCGAGCTCGCCCGCGTCGCGCGGGCTGTGGACCTGCACCTGGCGGCCGTCGAAGAGGATCTCGCCGTCGTCGATCGGATAGATGCCGCCGACGCACTTGACCAGGGTCGACTTGCCCGCGCCGTTGTCGCCGACCAGGGCCGTCACCTCGCCGGCGTACGCCGCGAGCTCGACCTTGTGCAGCACCTTCACCGGGCCGAAGCTCTTGTCGATCCCGCGCACTTCAAGGAGGGGGGTCATGGGGGCTCCCTAAGAGGGGCGCGGCCGGTCCGGGCCGCGCCCCTTCGGTCTTATTGAATGCCGGCCTCGGTGCACTTCTTGGCGAAGTCACCCGTGCACAGTTCCTCCTTGGTCACGTAGCCGTCGGCCACCACGTCCTTGACGTTGTCGAGGTAGATGGCCTGCGGCTCCATCAGCTCGGAGGGCACGTCCTGACCGCTCTCGGGGTCCTTGACGCTGCTGCTCGCCGACGGCTTCTCGCCCTTGGCCAGCGCCACCGCGAGCTTGGCCGCGGCGTCGGCCTCCTTCTTGACGGCCTTGTAGACCGTCATGCACTGGTCGCCGGCGAGGATGTTCTGCAGGCCCTGGACGGTGGCGTCCTGACCGGTGACGGGCACCTTGCCGTTGAGGTTGTTCTTCTTCAGCACGGTGATGGCGGCGTTGCCCAGGCCGTCGTTGGCGGCCAGCACGCCGGCGATCTTCGGCTGCTGGGTCAGCATCTGCTCGAAGATGGTGCCGGCCTGGGCGTTGTCCCAGTCGGGCACGGGCTGGTCGGGGCCCTTGACGTACTCGCCGGAGTCGAACTTCGGCTTGAGCACCCCGTCGTAGCCGTTCTTGAACAGAGTGGCGTTGTTGTCGGTGGGAGAGCCGTTCAGGTAGGCCACGATCGGCTTGCTGGCCTTCTTGTCGGCCAGGCACTTGCTCAGGCCCTCGCCCTGCAACGTGCCGACCTTGGTGTTGTCGAAGCTGACGTAGTACGCGGCGCCGCCGCCGAGCGTCAGCCGGTCGTAGTCGATCGTGGCCACGCCCTGGGACTTGGCCTTGTCGATGACGGCCTTGCCGCTGCCGCTGTCCAGGTTCACGATCATCAGGACGGTGGCACCGTTGGTGACCATCTGGTCGGCGATGGTCTGGAACGCCGTCTTGTCGTTCTGGGCGTTCTGGATGTCGTACGCGACGCCGGCGGCCTTGAACGCCTCTTCGAGGTACTTGCGGTCTGCCGTCTCCCACCGGGCCGAGGACTTGCTGTCCGGCAGGATGACGCCGATCTTCCCGGCCTTCGCCGCCGCTGAGGCCGAGGTCGACGTGGTCGACGTGGTCTGACCGCTGTCGCCCCCGCAGGCGGTGAGACCGAGGGCGAGCGCGGCTGCCGTGGCGGTCAGGCTGAGGATCCCCTTGCGCATGGTGCAGGGTCCTTTCTTCCGGAGGGGCCCGGATGAATGTTGTTTGCGGCAACGTATTCCGGGATGGCCTGCTTTGGAAGACCCTGTCGGTCGGGAGTTTGTTGTTTCGGGTAACAATCCAGAAACGCCGTTGTGACGTCACCCGCGGTGCCGGTGACATTGGGAGCGCTAGTTGGCCTATGGGGGCGGTAGGTGGCCCATCTGGGGACCTGGCGGCCGTGCCAGCGTTGGAGTGCGTACCGGTTCGCCAGTTCTCCTGGCGAACAAACCAGCGCCACCGCCCAGGCCTGCAATTCATGGTGTCGACCGGCCGGATGCACGGGTTCGAGTCGCTGGAGGAGCAGAAGCTGCTGCTGGCGCTGGACTTCGCCGGCGCCGTGATGGAGGTCCTGCCGCAGCCATTCCGGCTGCGGTTCGAGGCCGACAAAGGCTTCCTCGAGCATGTCCCGGACTTCCTGGCGGTGCTGCGAGACGGACCAACATGGCTGTTCGACGTCCGGCCCGCTTCGTTGATCCGAGATCGGGATGACGTCGCCTTCGCCGCGACTACGTCGGCGCCCACAACCAGCACGGCCACCGCCGGCACGTCCCAGCAACCTGAGACGGCCCGGCCTGCCGCCTACGAAACAGCGGCCGGTCGGGCGGGCAGCCCCACGTCATGGCCGTTACCCACGTCCCACCCGCGGGCGTGGGCCGCCGTCTCCACAACAGGGAGACCTTTCATGCCACCCACGCGATCCCGCACGACGACCGGCCCGGCCGCCGGCTCCATCCCGGCCGCCGACCTAGTCAGCTGCGCGGCCGGGCAGGTCGAGGATGCCGCCGCCACGTTATGGCCGGGCGAACCCTTCCTCGTGCACTGCCAGGTACCCACCATCACCGGCTACGTGCAGCGCATCCAGGTAGGCGACCGCCACCTGTACGCCAAGCTGTCGATCCTGGGCGTGTCGCTCGTGTCGCTCCTGCGCGGCCTCTATGGGCGGCTCGAGGACGTGGCGCGCGAGCAACGCGTCTACGCGGTCCGCACCGACAACCTGCCGCGGCGCGAGGCCTGCCAACTCGCGTTCCCGGCCGAGCTTGGCCGGCCGCGGGTCTGCGAGCTGGCCGGGGTCCATGGGGCGGCGCTGTTCACCGCTCCGGCCAGCGGGCCGTCCATGGCCGACGTACTGGCCGCCGCACCGGAAAGGACCGCCGACCTCCTCGGTGAAGTCATGCAGGAGCTAGGCCAAGTTGACCGAGCTTGGCCCGAGTTCAAAGAAGAATCAGGTGGGCGGAGAGTGCCCCTTGGGATCGTTAAGAGCAAGTAGTCAGCTGCGGCTGCCGCGCCAGGAGGCCGTCGAGAGGTTCATCAGCCGCGTGAAAAGACCCCGCCGGACGTGCCTGACGGGGTCTTGATGTACGGCTTGGCGGTTTGGTGCGCGGCTTGTCGCTGGAGGGGTGTCGCTGCTGAGCACGCTGGTGTTCTGGCAGGCGGTCAGGCGCCACTGCCCGCCCTCCTTTGCCATGACGAACAATGGCGTGCCCACCTCCTCCGTTCCGTCGGGGTTTCGATAAACCTGGCGCACTTTCACGGCTGCGACGTCGGGACGGATGAACAGCACGTGTTCGACCTCGAACGTGACCGTGGTGTCCTGCATCCCGCCGGGAAGCACCTGGTGCGTGAACGTCGAGATCGCATCACGGCCGAAGAGGCGCTTGCCGTGGCCCGTTGTCCAGATCGCGTCAGCCCGGAACAGAGCAACGAACTCGTCAGGGAGTTCGTTGTTCTGGGAGTGCTCAACCGCGGCCACCACCTGCTTGATCGCTTCGAGGTCGGTCTGGCTCGTCTGGTCGGCAATGTTCATTGTGCTCATGACGTGGACGATAGAACCTTAAGTGTGCTTGAGGTCAAGAGCGTCAATCGAGCGGCAGATCATCAGTTCCACGCATGCGCCAGGATCTCATCGACAAGATCTACGAGTGAGCGCACGAAGGGCGTCCGCAGTGACAATGAGACTAGCCGACCAGCTGTTCGAGAGCGTCCGGAACCTCAACGACAGGCAGGTCATAGAAGACGTCGAGTTGAGCCGGTGCACGTTCGCCAGTGCGGTCCTGGTCCAGCACAGCAACCCGGACCTGAGCCTCGTAGTCCGGAACCTCAGGGCGACCGGGTGCACAGTCAACCACTGCAGAGTCAGCGGAGTGCGCTTCGAGGACATCACCATCGCCGGTCTCTCTGTCAGAGGCGGCACCCAATACCTCCACGGCTGCGTCCTCTCGCACGTGAAGCTCAGCGGCAGAGTCGGGCCACTGAACATAACGGCACCCTTGCCCTCGCCAGACGGAGAACTGGTGCAAGGAGCCGGACAGGCGCTCATCGACGCGTACCGGTCGATCGACTGGGCACTCGACATCTCGGAGGCTGAGTTCGCCGATGTGTCGCTGAATTACGTGCCGGGAGATCTCGTGCGGCGGGATCCGCGGACCCAGTTCCTGTTGCGGCGGGAGAATCTATCCAAGCTGGACGGGCGAGAACTTCCCAAGGACGCCGATATCCTGGTGAACCAGCTCAACCTCACACCCTTCGACTCGACAGTCGTCGTCGCTCCGACGAGGTCCAAGCAGTTCCGCTGGTTTCTGGAAACCCTTGAAGTGCTCCGGGAAATGGGGCTGGCTGAGTGATCTCAGCGGCCGGGGTTGGCTTCCTTCGGGACCTGCTGGCCGGCCGCACCAGCGAGCCCTGGCCAACCGACGCGCTCCCGTCTTCGGCCCGCGCGCACCCTCGTGTTCGATGCCGACACCATGACGGCCGCCTACGGCATGCTCCACCTCATCGTCGCACCGACCCAGATCGGGCCGTGAGCACGGAGATGGCCAGCGCCGTGCTCGGGCCACCCCGGCCTACTCCACCCCTCTCCTGTGCCGCTTCCTTCACAGAGCGCAGCGCAGAGCCATTCAGGGCGTAAGCCCCAGCTCGCGTAGTTGCGCGGGCCGCAGCGGACGCCATCCGCTGGTGTCGAGCTTGGCCAGCTCCGCGATGGCGTCCCCTGCTTGAAAAGGCCAGACCCCCATCCCGGCATGTTAACCGTCGTGATCACTATCTCCACGAACACGGCGACGAAATTACCCATGCACACCGGGCACCCCATGTGCAGGTCCAGCGGCAGGACTCGTGCCCGGCTCGGACTGCGTGTGAACTGCCCTACCGGACGAAACCGGAACGAACGTAGCGGCAGTGATCATTAAACAGTCAAATGCGGCCGTTGCCACAGGTCAGGTGCTACTTCGTTGGAAATTTCTTCACCAGGCCGAGACCACAGGCAACGGGCCCAGGCCCGAGTCGGCACGCCAGACTTGCACCAGCCGCGGAGCCAGCGCCTCCGCCTGCTCCCGGGTGATGCCGAAGGCCCCGAAGCCATTGATACCGATCGACACTTCGGTACCCTCGGGGACCAGCCGGCCCAGGACCTTCCAGGCGAGATCCTGAGCCTCCTCGGAGATCTTGTGCTTGGTAAGGATGCCGTCGACGTACAGGTCGGCTGTGCCACTCTCGGCCATGATGCGGACCACGGGGCAGTGCTCGGGCGGAGGACTATTCGGCATGCAGGCCATCATTGCGCAGACAAGCGCTGGATCAGGTCCTCTATCCGCGTGGCGTCCTCCTCGCTGAGGCCGTCGATGGCGGGGATCAGGCGCAAGGCGCGGGCAGACAGCTCGTTGGGGTGGACGCCGTACCAGTCGGCGGCCACCATCGCCCGCACCTGACCCTGAGTCGTGCCGAACAGCTTGGCGATCCCCTCGATGGCCTCCAGGTCGGGCGGGAGCACACGGGTGGAGCCGGGGCCGCTCCACGGGCCGTATTCCACCAGGTTCTTCCACCAGGTGTGGGAGCGGGCGCGGTCACATCCGTGCGCGAGGACGCGCCGTTCAGGCCGGATCTACACCACTCGACGGGACGTAACCAACGGGCAGGCCGATCATCCGCTCGCAGAACTCGGGAAGCTGGTCGGAAAACCCAGCAGACGAGATGGTCAGGGCGTGCGAGCATCCAGTCACCTCCGCCGGCAAATGGTCACCTGTCGTGCACGCTCACCATGGCTCGACCTCGAACCCGGTGGAGGCGATCCAGAGGGCGCGGAAGGCATGTCCCGGGCGGCCGTTGAAGTCGTCCTCGGGCAGGTGGGCGATCCGCTCCAGCACGGCTCCGAGGTGGCCGCAAGCGGCCGACTGGAGGACGAGCCGCCCGGTCGGGCTCTCGCGCTGCGTCCGCGGCGTCTTCATCAGCGCGGCGTGGGCGTCGGCGAGCGCGGCCAACTCAGTGCTGTCCGGCCGGGCGCGGGCCGGGTCGAGCGCGGCGTTCGCCTCGGCCTGGGCGAGCTGCTCCTCGTAGGCGTAGCCGTCCCCGTAGACCCGTGCCCACTCGCGTAGCAGGTCGGGGCGGCCCGCGGTGACGCACAGCTCGACCGCGTCCCAGCCGTCGAACCAGCCCTGCGCCTGCCACTCCTCGGCCTGCGCGGCCCGCATGGGGATGAGCTCACGGGCCAGGTGGTCGCGTCCGGTTCGGATCAGGTAGGCCAGCAGCGGCCTGCTTGAGAAGACGGAGGGGTTCTCCTCGGCCTGCCGCAGCAGGGCCAGCGCCTCGTCCTCGCGGCCGCACTCGATCAGCGCCCACGCGACCGCCAGGCGGTGCTCGCCCGGGTTGGTCTCGGGATCGATCGCCTCCCGCGCCCGCGCGAACCACGCCTCGCCGCGGGCGGTGTCCCCCAGCGCCGCGAGCGCGCCGGCCACCGACGAGGCCACGAACGCGGTGTTGTACTCGTCGATCACGGCCTCGGCCATCGACTCGACGGGGCGGAAGAACTCGTGCGCGTCGTCCACATTGCCGGCGGCGGCCAGGATCAGCGCGACGTCGGCGTGGCCCCGCACTTGCTGGGCCGCGTCCGGGATCTCGTCGAGCAGGTCCTGAACGCCGTCCGTCTCGCCGCGGCGGGCCCGGAGCCTGGCCGCGTGCCGCAGCCCCTCGCTCACGTGGTAATCCCAGCCCTCGTGTAGCGGTTGGACCGCATCGATGACGAGCCGGAAGAGATCGTCCAGGGTCGCGGTGTTGGCCGGCGGCCATTCCTCGGCCACCGGCTCGGTGCGGCCGCGGAACGGCTCCAGGTACTCCGCCAGCGGCGGGCCGACCCGCTCGGCCGCGCTGGCCGCGTCGGGCAGGACGTCGAGCGCGCCCCACCGCACCGGCCAACCGAAGCGGCGCTCGACCGTCCAGGCCAGCAAGCCGTCGAGATCGTGCTCCCGGCCGGGCGGCGCGATGACCGTCCCCTGCTCGAAGGCCACGGCCCACGTCTCATCGTCGAGCGCGAACGTCGGGTCGACGCTCGCCTCCTCCGCGACGCGCACCCACTCGCCGACGTCGTCGCCGTCCAGCTCCAGCGGACCCGGGTCCGGCGGCGTGCGCAGGAAGGCGAAGTCGCCGATGACGCGGCCGGTGGCCGCCTGGAAGAAGCGCAGGGTGGTCTCTCCGACGATCGCGATCACGCCGTCGGCCCCCCACACCAGGCCGCGGGCGCTCTCCTGCGCCTCGACGGTCCCCACCCGGCTCGCTGCGGCGTTCAGGCTCCAGACCTCCACGTGGCCGTGGGCGGTCAGCATCGCCGCGTGCAGCCCGTCCGGCGACCAGGCCCAGGTGCTCGCGTCCTCGTCGTCCCGGCGGACCTCCCGCAGCGGCAGGTCGAGGTCGTAGCGGTGCCGGCCGTCGTCGTAGACGGTGACATGGGGACGGGCGTTCGCATCGTTCCCGTCCGGCACCACCACCGCCAGCCGGGTGACCGCGCCGTGCGCGCCCCAGGACAGCTCGGACGCGCCCGGATGCCCCGGCAGCGCCGCCACTGTCTGCCCCGTCAGGGCGTCCGCGACCAGCAGTTGCCCGCGCAACTGGTGGGCGAAGTACCGCTCGTTCCGGCTCCAGGCTGGGGCGTCCGCGCTCTTGCCTGCCTCGACGAACCACAGGACCCGGCCGCTGACCGCGTCGAGGGCGCAGGCCCAGCCGTACATGTGGCCGTAGAGGCGGCGCCCGTCGCGGGACCAGAAGACCCGGTCGAAGCTGAATCGCTCGTCGTCCAGCAGCGCCCTGACCTGGTCCGGCAGGAGTTCGGCCAGCTCCCATGTGACGTCGTCGGAGTCGTACACCTCCCCCTCGACCAGCGGCACGGCCAACCCCTGGACCTGCCCGTCCTGCGGATATCCCGCCACGATGTAGGCGCGCCTGCCGTCGGGGCCGAAGGCCCATGCGGGCGGGCGGGAGTACCCGTCGGTCACGTACGCCTCGGCGATCGGCTCGGGCTCCTCTCCGAACGGGTCCCACACCCCCACGGCGTTGGTGTTGTGGGCCAGGCCGATCCGCCGCCCATCGGCCGACCACTGGATCGTCCGGGCGTAGTAGGGCCAGCCCACCCCGCCCGCGATCCCGTCGAGCACGTTGACGCACCGGGCGCTGGCCAGCTCCCATATTTGGAGCATCCCGCCGTGGTCGTAGTCGTCCCCGCACCAGCTCCCGACCGCGAGGTAGCGCCCGCACGGGCTCAGGGCGTGGCCGGTGAGGCCGTATGGGTGCCCGTCGGGGTGCCGCAGGAGCGCCCCGAGCTCCCGGATCCGCTCGGTGGCGAACCAGTGCGCCTCGGTGACGCCGTGAACCTGCTCCAGCCTGGCGAGCGCGGCGCGGAGCGGGGGCAGGTCGTCGGCCGGCACGAACGCCGGCCAGTCCACGGCCCGTAGGGCCGCGAGGAAGGCGTCGGGAGCGGCCGACGGATCGGGCAGGCTCAAGATCGTCATAGCGGGCAACCCTAATAGATCATCTCTGCATCGTCCGTTTTATCGGAAACCACCCCTAAGGACGCCCGGGACTTGTCCCCGCGTCCGCGCTGCAGGTTGAAACGGCTCGCGCCCGGCTGCTCGTGCGCCATCCGCGACCTGGTCATGGGAAATGTCGCCCGCCATCGCAGCCCAAGCCCTCGGCTACACCGCCGAGTGCAGCCGAGTGCACCGAAGACACGCTGCCCAAGCCGGCGCCCGCTGGGCAAGCCATCCCGGATCCGGAGCTCGGCCATGACGCGGAGATCTACGCCCTCGCGGTCCGTCCCGGCCATCAGGGCCATGGCCACGGCTGCGCCCTGGTGCGGGCGGCGGCGGCCGATCTGTCTGCCGATGGGTTCGGCTCGCTGGTGATTCGGGTACTGGCTGTCAACGAAAGCGCCCGCCGCTTCTACACCTCGCTCGGCGGCGTTCTCGCGGGCAAGGTGCCACCCGACGCGGTCTGCTATTCCTGGCCGGAGATCGCGGTGCTCCTCTGATCCGGCTACCCGACCCCGGCCGCGTCCCCTGTCGAGGATCTTGGTGACAGCAAGCCTGCCTCAGTGACAACTAGCGTGCCTCGGTTCACGGCGGCCTTGCCTACTTGATCGCGCCTGCGCCGATGCCCTTCACGATGTGACGCTGCGCCATCAGATAGAAGATCACAACCGGCACGATCGAGATGGTCGTGGCAGCCAGGAGGATCTGCTGCTGTGGCGTCTCGGCGGAGGTGAAGGCGGTCAGGCCGCGCTGGATCGGCATGAGGGAGTTGTCCTCGAACAGGACGAGCGCCATGAGGTACTCGTTCCAGGCGCCCAGCCCCTGAATGACCGCCACGGCGGCGAGGCCGGGCCGTGCCAGCGGGAGGATCACGTTCCAGAAGATGCGCAGCGGACCGGCGCCGTCCAGCGCGGCCGCCTCCTCGAGAGCGCGGGGCTGGCTGACGAAGAAGCTGCGCATGATGAGCGTCGACATCGGGATGCCCGATGTGATCAGGATCAGCACGTAGCCCACGGGATTGTTCGTCAGGTTCAGTGAGATGAGCAGCTTGTACTGTGCGAGGAACATGGCGGGCGCGGGGATGATCATCACGGCGAGGATGACGAACGTGAACACGCCCTTGCCCGCGAAGTCGAGTCGCGCGAGCGCGTACCCGGCGAGGCTGGACACCAGCAGGATGCCGATGACGGCGGATCCCGTGTAGATCACGCTGTTGCGCAGGTAGATGCCGAGTTCGCCCTGGACCCATGCGGTCACGTAGTTGCCCCACTGCGGGTCGGCGGGCAGGAAGCTCTTGTTCGAGAGCAGCTCCGTGAGGCTCTGCAGAGAACCGGACAGCATCCACAGCAGGGGGAACAGCGCGGTCAGCGCGGCGACGATCAGCAGCCCGTACAGGCCGATCTTGTGGACCCGTGACCCTTGCGTCGTCTGACTGCTCATATGCGGGACCTCCGCCTGGTGATCGCGAGCTGGACCACGGACAGCAGCACGAGTGCGCCGCCGAAGATGACCGACATGGCCGCGGCGCTGCCGTACCGCCAGTTGACGAACGCCTCGTTGTAGATCGCGAGGGTCGGCACCATCGTGTGGTGGCCGGGGCCGCCGTTGGTCAGCACCTGCACGGTCCCGAAGATCTGGAGGGCCGCCAGCAACGTGAGCAGGCTGACGATGGACGTGACCGGAGCCAGTTGCGGCCAGGTGATGTACCGGAACTTCGACCAGCGGTTCGCGCCGTCGAGCTCGGCCGCCTCGTACAGTTCTTTCGGCACGTCCTGCAGCCCCGCGAGGAAGAGCAGGAAGCCGAACCCCCAGTGGAACCACACGAACACCGCCGCCACGACGGGCAGCGCGACGGCCGGGTCGCCCAGCCAGTTCTGCTGGAGCGTGCCCAGCCCCACCAGGCCGAGCAGCCGGTTGAGGATGCCGGAGCCAGGGGCCAGGATGAAAGAGAACAGCAGACCGATGACGACTACCGACAAGACGCCCGGCAGGTAGAAGACGGTGCGGAAGAACGTCTTGCCGCGAGTGATGCTGTTGACGGCCAGCGCCATGGCCAGGGCGACTCCGTTGCCGACGACGAAACCGACGACGCCGAAGAAGAGGACGTTGCCCATGGATGCCCAGAAGATCGGGTCGGAGGCGACGAAGTCGTAGTTGGCCAGCCCCACCCATGGGGTGTCGGGGCTGACGCCGTCCCAGGACTGGAAGCTCAACAGGATGGCCTGCGCGAACGGCGTGATCGTGAAGATGCCGATGAGCGCGATGGCCGGAGCCAGGAACAACCAGCCGATCAGGTTGCGCCGGAGAGCGCGCCTCCCGCGCGGCGCCGGAGATGGACGCCGCGCGGGAACCGCAAGGGACCGCGTCGTCATGACGTGCGATCCTGCGCCGCCTGGATGGTGGTGAGCGCTTCGTCCACCGTCGTCTCGCCCAGCACCAGGCGCTGGGACTCCGCCCTGATCGCGGTGTCCACGTCAGGCTTGAAGGTCGTTGACATGACCTGCATGTTCTTCACGCCGGCGGCGAAGCCCGCAAGCTGGCCGGGGATGTCCGTGCCGGCGAGGAGTTCCGGGTTGGTGGGGAGGATGCGAGCGACCTTGGCGAACACCGCCTGCTGCTCGGGCTCGGTCAGCCACTTCACGAACGCGAGCGCCTCCTTGGCATGCTTGCCCCTCGGGTTGATCACCGCGCCCTTCCCGGGGACGCCCGGTGAGCGCGGGTCGTGGACGCTTCCTGGGGCCTTGGGAAGCCCGGTGGAGAAGTACTCCTCGAACTCCGGGTTCGTCCGCAGACCTACCGAGACACCGGGAGAGGCGTCGAAGATCGCGCCCATGGAGTTGGTGAAGAAGGACGACTCCACCTTCGGGTGGTCGTCCTGACCGCCGGGAAGAGAGTTGTTCGCGAGGACGCCGGCCTTCTTCAGGTCGGCCAGGACTTGGAAGGCGTTGCGCCAGCCGTCCTGTTTCCAGCTTGATTTCCCGTTGAGGGTTGCTTCGATCTCGGCGTCCGTCAGCCAGTTCGAGGCGAGGACCTGGATGAAGTGCGGTGTCTGCGAGGCCGCGATCGAGAATTTCGCTCCCTTCGCGGCGAGCGCGTCGATGAACGCGGCCGTCGTCGCGGGCGGCTTTTTCGGCGATATTCCGGTCAGCGCCGGGTTGATGAGAAAGCCGTACGTCTGCGTCTCCCAGTGCACCGAGTAGATGCCGGGTTTGACCCCGAGGTTGTTGCCTTCCTTGAACGTCGACATCGTGAGGACGGCGGGGCTGAAGTTCTTGCTCCACCCGGCATTCAGCTCGGAAGAAAGGTCCATCGCCCAGCCCGCCTTGTAGAACGGCGCCATCTGATTCGCGTCGAATGACGAATAGATGTCGGGCATGGATCTGGACTGCGCCTTCGCCTGGAGCTTGGGCAGGTAGTCGACCGGCCCAGGCGTCTCAACGGTGACCTTGACGCCGGTTTTCTTGGTGTACTGCTGCGCGAGTTGAGTGAGCGCGGCCTCTTGCCCGCGCGACTGGTTCATGAAAGTCAGTCCGGCGTCCCCGGCGGCGGATTCGCCGGACGACGAACAGCCCGTCAGAGAGAACGCCCCGACGATCGCCAATGCCCCGGCCGCGATGATGGTGCGGCGACGAGCGCCGCGTGCTGAAAGATTTGTGCCCATGGTCCTCACCTTTGGAAGCCTTGGATGGGGAAGCGGCCACTCTTCCATGCCCGCCCCGGCATTTTGCGGTGGACGCCGTACAATGTCTTTTTTAGCCGCCGACCGTGTCGGCGCTGTCGGCCGGCCGATGATTCTCCTTCCGGGTCCATGGGAGTTACTCGGGTGTGGAAAGGACACGGGGACGGGGGAGCGCGCCCAGTCCTTCTGAAGTGATCACCCAACCGTCGGGAGGCTCTGCCCCCTGGTTCACCGCCGTGGCGATGTGCGCCATCGCGGCCAGCAGTCCTCCGTTTGCCGGCAGATAAATGGTGAGGAATCCCGGCATTTGCGGATTGTGTCCGTTGGGGAGGAAGACATTTTTGGGCGACGGGAGCAGGAGGGCGTCGATCGCCCGGCCGACGTCGCCAAGACGGGCCGCGGTCATCGCCATGACGGGGTAGTCCCAGCCCCAGCTGGATTGCAGGTCCCACTGCTCCCATACGGAGTCGAGCGTCGCCGACATCGTGGCCGGGTCCACGAGGTGCGTGTCGGGAAGCCACCCCAACGCCATGAGCATGGACGGGTGATCCTTCCGGATGAGCAGCGGAGGCGTCGCGATCGCGGCGTACGTTCCGTCGGGCAGCAGAGCGGGCCGGCGCATGTTCCGCGCCACCCGGTCCCACTCCTGGCTCGGTTCGAGACCGAGTTCGCTTCTCCACTCGTTCGCCACGCTGAGCGCCCATGACCAGTACGCCAGCTCGAAGGTCGGATCGGCGTTCGTCGCCCGGTCGACGAGGTAGCTCTCCTGCGCGGGAATGAGCGGAGGCGGCAGCACGAACGATCCGTCGCGTTCCTCGGCGAAGTCCGCCATGAAGTCGGCGGTCGCCTCGACGAGCGGGTAGTGGCGACGCAGGAACGACTCGTCACGCCCCTCGCCACGCAGCAACTCCAGCAGGTAGATCACGTGCGGCTGCTGCCACAGCAGGAAGACGCCGATGTTGCTCGGCGACTCGCGCGCGGACGGGTCGGTCTGCTTCGGCCAGCGAGCTCCGCGATACCCCTGACGGCGGGCGGTCGCCTTCGCCGCCTCAAGAGCGCCGTGATACCAGCGCATGCTCCGCTCGAGCAGCTGCCCCCGCCCCCACATCGGGAAATGCGCCGCATGCCACCAGTGCATCTCGAGGTGGAACTTCCCCGACCAGGTGTTGTACGTCAGACCGGACTCCGCGGGAGGCGTGGACCCGGCGCTGTTGACGGCCGTGAGGTACTGCGAGACGACGATGCGGCGTTCGAGTTCCGCGGCACGCGCATTCGTGCTGCCGGCGAGGCTGACCGCCGCACCGGTGCTCCAGTGCTCCGCCCACCAGGTCCTCGCGGAGTCGCTGACGGCGGAGAAGTCGTGCTCGTCCTGCTGCCGGCAATGCTCAGGCGTCAGCGTCACCACGACCTCAAGACCGCTGGCGTCGGTGCGCGCGACGACGGACCCGGCTCCCTCACGCAGGCTGCCGGTGGTGCGGACGCCGACGCTGTAGGTCAGCGTTTCCACCGTGCGCCGTGCGTTCCAGTGGCACGTCGTCCGCTGGTCCCAGACCGTCTCCTGCGCGAGCGGCAGTTCGAAGGCGGCCAGGTCGTCCGGCTGTTCGTCGAACACCCAGGCGAGGCCCCATCCGCGGAGCAGCAGGGCGGACTCGACGCGCACCGCGAAGCAGTGATCTTGAGGGTCGGCGACGGTGGTGACACGGACGCGCTCGCCGTCGAGGACGTACGCGGCATGGATCGTTCCCGTCCACAGGTCGAGCTCGGTGCGGACGTCCGTCAGCGTGGCCGGATCGTCGAGCCCCGTCCCGTCGGGGCGGACCAGAGCGAGGCGGCCGAGGTGAGCGCGGCGGGGGTTGAAGTGGTGCCACGCACCCGCGACGAACTCGTCGGCAATGGGGTCGCCGGCCCGTTGGAGACCCATGTGGTCGAGGTAGGGCACCGGGCCGCGGGAGGTCTCGTACACCGTGGTCGCGTCCTCGAGCCGGAGCTCCCGGTCGGTGCGCGTCTCGTACCAGCCCCAGGTGGACTGCGTGCGCAGGGGGATCTGGAAGTCGTCGGCGTCGAACGCGCGCGGGCGCTGCTCGGGCAGGCCGGACAGCCCGTCTCCGACGACGCGGTGCGGGTCGGGCACCAGCTCATGGAAGGACGGGAACGTCTGCAGTCCGGAGATGTCGACCGTGAGCGCGATATCACCGTTGCCGACCGTGAGGACGTCAGCGGGGTGCGCGGACGTCAGCACGGGGTTGTGCCGTCGCACGAGAGAGCGCCGGTCGATTGCTTCGGACATCCTCGTCTTTCCTCTTGCTCTTCAGTCTCGGCTGCACTGGATGGAGGGAGTCATGTGTCGGTGCCGCAGAAATGGCCGGCAGAGGCCGGGGCGGGCCCCGAATGCGAGTCAACGTAGCCGTTACGTCGCGAGGAGGTCAAGGAAAAATGTGTACCGGTCTACGACGTCTCCGCTAGCCCTTGCGGTGCGCCATGGGTCATTCGCTAGTCTTCATAGACCGGTCTACATCCGCGACGATCTCGGCGTCATAGGATCGGCAGGACTCGGCTTGAGAAGGGAATGCCCATGGTCGCCCCGGAGCGACGACGAAGAGTAACCATTTCCGACGTGGCGAAACACGCCGGGGTCTCCAAGGCGGCGGTCTCCAAGGTCATCCGGAACGACTACGGGGTCAGCGACGCCATGCGAGACCGCGTCAAGCGGGCCATCGACGAGCTCGGCTACCGCCCCCAGGCCGCCGCGCGGGCGCTGCGCGGGCGGGCGTTCACCATCGGCGTGCTCATGCGGCACATCGGGATCCCGTTCTACGCCGAGATCATGACCGGCCTGGTGGATCAGCTCGCCGAGTCCGACTATCAGGCGATCATGATCCAGGGTGGCACCCGCGACAAGACCGAGAAACGTGCCCTGGACGCCCTGATAGACCGGCAGGTGGACGGCATCCTCCTGATCGCTCCGCTGGGCGGCCGCACCCAGCTTGAGCAGGTGGCGCGCGACATTCCCACCGTGGTGCTGGGCCGGCACGACCGGTCGCCGGCGTACGACTTGATCGTCGACGACGACAGGGTCGGCTCCGAGCTCGTCATGGACCACCTGATCGAGCTCGGCCACCGTCGCATCGGGCACATCACCTTCCACCAGGAGCACGGACGGGCAGCCGACCAGATGCCGCGCATCAGGGCCGAGACCTACGAGCGGGTGATGCGCGATCGCGGGTTCGCCGACGACATCGCCATCGCCGCGACCTCGTACTCGGAGGAAGGCGGCTACGACGGCGCCCGTGAGTTGCTGAGCCGCTCTCCGCGCCCCACCGCGATCTTCGCCGGTTCCGACGAGGCGGCTCTCGGCGTACTGGCCGCGCTGCACGAGGCGGGCCTGTCCGTCCCGGGTGACGTCTCCGTGGCCGGCTACGACAACACCAGGCTGGCCGCCCATCCCAACATCGCGTTGACCACCGTTGACCAGGACGGAGTCGTCATGGGCCGGATGGCCGGGCGGCTGCTGCTCGAGCGCATCGAAGGCCGCACGTCGGCGGTGCACTTCTCGGTCATTCCAAGCCTGGTCGTCCGGCGCTCCACCGCCTCTCCCCCGCCCACGTCCTGCTGATACCGGTACGCAAATCAAGGGAGACGACAGTGCGCCGACGCAGGGTGATCATCAATAGTGACGCCAAGAACGAGGCGGACGACCAATTCGCCATCGTCCACGGGTTGCTGTCACCGACTCTCGACATCCGCGGGCTGATCCCGGCCCACTTCGGCACCCGGCGCACGCAGCGCAGCATGGAGGAGTCCCGCGAGGAGATCGACCTCCTCCTGGACCTGCTCGGTCTGACGGACTCCGTCGCCGTGGCGAACGGCGCGGCGACGGCGCTGCCCGACGAGCACACCGCCGTGGACTCGCCCGGGGCCCGGCTGATCATCGAGGAGTCGGAGCTCGCGAGCGAGAGGGATCCGCTCTACGTGGCGTTCCTCGGGCCGCTGACCGACATGGCCTCGGCGATCCTGCTGGACCCCGAGCTCGTACGCCGGCCAGTGGTCGTGATCTGGATCGGCGGCGCGGGCTACCGCGGGTACGACGAGGGCCGAGCGATCGAGTTCAACCTCTCCAACGACGTCCACGCCGCCAACGTGGTGTTCGACTCCGGCATCACCGTGTGGCAGGTGCCCAGGGATGTCTACACCAAGGTCTCGGTGAGCTACGCCGAACTGGAGGAGAAGATCGGTGACGCCGGACCGCTGGGCCGCTACCTGATCAAGCAGTTGCACGAGGTGAACGCCACCTACCACCCCTGGCCGATCGAGTCCCGCTCGCTGGGCGACTCGCCGGCCATCGCGCTGATGCTCTACCCCGAGAGCGGAAACTTCCGCGTACGACCTGCTCCCCGCTTCGGCGTGGACGGCTCCTGGCTGCCCGGCTCGGACCATCCGATCAAGGTCTGCGAGGAGATCGACGTGCGCTTCCTGCTGGAGGACATGTTCGCCAAGATCCGGGCCTTCGGCCGCGAGCACACCCGGTCCGCGTGAAGGACATTGACATAACCGGCAGTTGGCCCCGAGGAGTTACGTGATCCGCGCATCGTTCAACGACGACTGGCAGTTCCGTCCGAAGGTCAATCCCTTTGCCGAACTGGCCGGAACCGCGGTCCCGTTCGAGCCGGTGACGGTGCCGCACGACGCGATGATCACCCGCGACCGCGAGGCCACCATGGACGGCGCAGCGACCGCTTATTTTCCCGGTGGGGCGTACGAGTACCGCAAGACGTCCTTCGCACCCGAGGAGCACCGCGGCAAGCGGATCCTGCTGGAGTTCGAGGGCGTCTACCGGGACGCGACCGTGTTCGTCAACGGGAACTACGCCGGGCAGCGCCCGTACGGATATTCGCGGTTCTTCATCGACGTCGACCGGTTCCTGCGGTTCGGCGAGAACAACGAGGTCCGGGTGGAGTGCCGCACCCATCAGGACTCGCGCTGGTACTCCGGCGCGGGTATCTACCGGGACACCTGGCTGCTCGTCGGCGGCGTGGTCCGCATCAGCGCGGACGGCGTCCACGTCACCACCCCGGACATCGACGCCGAACGCGCGGTGGTGGAGGTCGCGACCACGGTCGAGAACGACTCGCTCGACATCCGCACGGTCGAACTGGTCACCGAGATCCGCGACGCCGTGGGAACCGTCGTCGCGTCCGACACCGCGCCGATCACGGTACAGCCCCGCGAACCGAAAGCGCCCCGATCATCGTCGAGGTGTACAGCGACGCGGACGAGGTCGAACTTCTGGTCAACGGCCGCTCCCTCGGACGCCGCCCGGTCGGCGAGCAGCACCGCTTCCGCACCGAGTTCGAGACCGCGTACGAGCCGGGCGAACTGCTGGCCATCGCCTACCGCGACGGCGTCGAATCCGGCCGCGATGTCCTGCGCACCGCGACCGGCCCGGTCGTGCTGCACGCCGAACCCGATCGACCGGTCATCACGGCCGGCACCGGCGACCTCGCGTACATCACCGTCACCCTGGGCGATTCGGCCGGGACAGTGCACCCCGCGGCCGACCGGCCCATGCGGGTGGACGTCTCAGGCGACGGGACGCTGATCGGCTTCGGCAGCGCCGACCCGACGACCGAGGAACGGTTCGACGCGGCCGAGCACCACACCTACCAGGGCCGCGCGCTCGCCGTGGTGAAGCCGACCGCGCCCGGCGGCATCCGCCTGGTCGCCACCGCCCCGGACTGCGACCCGGTCGAGGTGCTGGTCACGGTCGAAAGGCCGGACCGGTGACCACGATACCCACGCCACCTCAGCCGAGCTGCGCGATCACGGTCTGCACGAGCAGCGCCACGGCGGACGCGGCGGCCACCGCGAGGACGGCCGCCCGTACCTTGCCGCCGTCGAGGTAGCGGCGCAGCGGCCCCGACACCAGGAACCCGAGCACCATGGGCACGACCAGCACCGCCCCCGTCAGCAGCGCCCGGGCCGGGAGCTCGTCCACGATCGCGAGGATGACCAGCGACTGGGCGGCGCTCAGGAAGAAGAACATCGCCAGCGTCGCCCTGATCTGCGGCCCCTTGGCGTGCTGGTAGACGAGGGCCATGGGCGGCCCGCCGATGCCGGTGGCCGTCCCGGTGATCCCCGAGACGAAGCCGGCGGAGGCGACCGTCAGGCGGTTGCGCGGCACGCTCAGCGCCCTGGCCGTCAGCGCCACCGCGATGAGCACCATGACGGCGACGAAGACGCCTCTGGTGTATACGGAAACGTAGACAACAATGACTGCGCCGATGACACTCCCGGGCAGTCTCCCCAACACCGCGAAGCCCAGTCCGCGCCAGTCCACCGTGCGCCACTCGACGGCCAGCGTGAACAGCGGCAGGGTCACGTTGACGACCTGGATGGCGCCGGGCATGAGGTCGGGGCTCAGCATGGTGAGCACGGGGGCGGCGACCAGCCCTAGCCCGAAACCCACGCCACCTTGGACAATCGCCCCGACGAAGACCGCCAGACCACCAACAATCAGCACCAATGCCGCATCAGTCATGGCGAAGAGTCAATCATCTTTACGCTCTGTTGCCATTTATGCTTCGAGAGTGACCGTGGGCGTGTAACGTCATTCAAGGACGCCGACGTAGCCTCAGGAGTATGGCCATGAAGCCCAAAGCGACGAGCATACGCGTCAGCGTCAAGACCCGCGACAAGATCGCAGCACTCGCGAAGAAGGCAGGTGAACCCATGACCGCGATCATCGACCAGGCCATCCGGGAGATGGAGAAGAAGCAGCGCTGGCAGCACGTCGCGGAGCAGATGGAGCAGACACGACTAGAAGATCCGCAAGCCTGGGCCGATTACCTCGCCGAATCCGAGGTGGTTCAGGGCAAGCCGTCACGCTCCACCCGCATCGCGCCGGAGTGGGAGGGGCTCATCACGTTTCCCGAGGAGAGAAATGAGGGTGATCCAGGGCGAGATCTGGCTCGCTGACCTGGGCGAACCCGTCGGTCGCGAGCAGGGCTTTCCCCGCCCGGTGCTCGTGGTCAGCAACGACGAGTTCAACGCCGCAGCTCCAGTCAAGATCGTCGTGCCCCTGACGACGACCGACCGAAGATGGGACAACCACGTCGCCATTGGCTGCGACGGCACCGGCCTGGAGAAGCCCAGCTGGGCCATGGTCGAGCACGTGCGCAGCGTGTCCCCACGGCGGTTCACGAGGAGGATCGGGATCGCTCCTGACGAGCTCGTCCGCGAAGTCACTGACTGGATCGTCGACTCGATCTAGTGTGGTCGGCCCCGCCCGCCGAGGTCGCCTGAGCCTTGAGGCGGAGCTCCATCCCGTCCAGGATCAGCTGCAGCCCGCCCTCGAACGCCTGGCCGCCCTGCGGGTCGCCCACCTCCGCCATGCCCGCCATCAGCCGCGGATAGGCCGCCTGGAACTCCTCCATGTCCGGCAGCGCGTGCTCCTTGTCCGGACGCATCCTGTCGGCCTGCTCCTCCAGCACGAACCCGGCCACGTACCCGCTGACCGTGGAGAGCCCGCGCATCGCGTCGCCGGCGGTGAACCCCGCCGACTCGAGCCCCGCGATCACCCGCTCCACCGTCGCGAAGAGCTCGGGCGACGGCCGGGTGCCCGCGACCAGCTTGGCCCCGTCGCGGTAGGAGTTGAGCATCGCGCGGTCGGTGTGCGCGAAATCCGCGACCCACTCCCGCCACTTGGCCGGCTCCGTCAGCAGGGGGCGGGACTGGTGCGCGGCCATCATCGAGGCCGCCATCGCGTCCAGTAGCTCCTGTTTGCCCTTGAAGTGCCAGTAGAGCGCCGGAGCCTGCACGCCCAGCTCGCCCGCCAGCCGCCGCAGCGTCAGCCCGTCGAGTCCGACCTCGTTCAGCAGCCGCAGCGCGGTCGCGACGATGGTGCTTTTTTCGAGTGCCACATTGACAGCTTAACAACGTTCAATGCATCCTTAACGCTGTTAGATTTAACACCGTTAAGGAGGTGCTCAGATGATCCACGCAGAGGGGCTGCGTAAGCGGTACGCGGCCAAGGAAGCGCTCAAGGGCATCGACCTGGAGGTCCCCGCGGGCACGGTCTGCGGGCTACTCGGGCCGAACGGGGCGGGCAAGACCACCGCCATCCGCATCCTCACCACGCTCCTGCGTCCCGACGCGGGACGGGCCGAGGTCGACGGGCTGGACGTGGTCCGCGACGCGGCCCCGCTGCGCTTCCGCATCGGCCTGGCCGGCCAGCACGCGGCGGTGGACGAGCTGCTGACAGGCCGGCGCAACCTCCAGCTGTTCGGGCGGCTCTACCACCTGTCCAGAGCCGAGGCGCGGCGCAGGGCGGACGAGCTGCTGGAGCGGTTCGGGCTGGCGGACGCGGCGCGGCGGCCGGTCAAGGAGTACTCCGGGGGCATGCGGCGTCGGCTCGACCTGGCCGCGAGCCTGATCGTGTCGCCGCCGGTGCTGTTCATGGACGAGCCGACCACCGGGCTCGACCCGCGCAGCCGGTTGCAGCTGTGGGAGCTGCTGCGCGGCCTGGTCAAGGAGGGCACGACGCTCCTGCTGACCACGCAGTACCTGGACGAGGCCGACCAGCTGGCCGATCAGATCGTGGTGCTCAGAGAGGGCGTCGTGGCCGCCGCAGGCTCGCCCGAAGAGCTGAAGCGGACGATCGGGGGCGACCGGGTGCAGGTCGTCTTCCGGGATCCGGGAGACGTGGACGCGGGGGTACGGCTGCTCCAGAGCACCGGGGCACCGGAGATCGAGAGCGTCGAGGGGCGGCAGGTGACCGTTCCCGCGACCGACGGCGCGCAGTCGCTCATCCGCATCGCCGGCGCGCTGGACGCGGCCGGCATCCCCGTGGAGGACCTGGCGCTGCGGCGGCCCACCCTCGACGAGGTTTTCCTCCACCTGACGGCCTGAGAAGGAGCCGGAGAGATGTACGAGACACTGCGCTGGACCCTGAACGACTCTCTCACCATCGCCGGCCGCACCTACGCGCGGCTGAAGGCCCAGCCGGTCGAGATCGCCTCGTTCCTGGTGTTCCCCGTGATCATGACCGTGCTGTTCGGCTACGTCTTCGGCAGCGCGATCACCCTGCCAAGCGGCGGCGACTACCGCGACTACCTCATGCCCGGCATCTTCATGCAGGTCATGGCCCTGACGGCGGCCTCGTCCGCCACCACCGTGGGCGAGGACATGGCCCGCGGGATCATCGACAGGTTCCGCGCCCAGCCCATCGCCCGCAGCGCCGTGCTGGTCGGGCGGAGCGTGGCCGACCTGTCGATGCACCTGCTGTCGCTGTCGGCCATGGTGCTGACAGGAGTGCTGCTGGCCGGGTGGCGGGCGCACGGGAGCCTCGGGGCGACGGCGGCGGCGTTCGGGCTGCTGGCGCTCTTCGGGTTCGCGATGATCTGGGTGGGCACGTACATCGGCCTGTGGATCCAGAGCGGGGCGCAGGCGGACGCGGCCACCTTCGGCTGGCTGATGCCGATGACGTTCCTGGCCAACACGTTCGTCCCCACCGAGGGGCTGCCGGCCTGGCTCAAGCCCCTCACCGACTGGAACCCCATGAGCGCCGTCGCGGCCGCCACCCGCGGCCTGTTCGGCAACCCCACCTCGGTCTCCTCGGCCTGGCCGCTCCAGCACCCGGTGGCCGCGAGCCTGATCTGGTCGGTGGCGATCCTCTTGGTGTTCCTGTCGCTGTCCGTCCACCGCTACCGGACGATGTCCCGATGACGAAGAGCCGCCCGGCGGGGGTTGTCCCGCGGGGCGGCTCTTCTTTGTGTCGGGTGGTTCCCCCGATACGGGCGCGTGAGGATCACGCCCCACCCCCGGCTTCAACGAGCGGCCAAGGGTTCCCGGCCCCCGCGCGGCTCATGACCGCGTGTGAGCCCGGGAAGTCACTTCGCGAGCAACGAGCGAAGAACGTACTGCATGATCCCGCCGTGCCGGTAGTAGTCGGCCTCGCCCGGCGTGTCGATGCGGACGACCGCGTCGAACTCGATGTCGCCAGCCTTGACGTGCACGGTGCTCGGGATGCCGCCCGAGTTGAGCTCCTCGACGCCCGTGATGTCGAACGTCTCCTCGCCCGTAAGCCCGAGCGTGGCGGCCGAGGCCCCCTCCGGGAACTGCAGCGGCAGCACGCCCATGCCGATCAGGTTGGAGCGGTGGATGCGCTCGTACGACTCGGCGATGACCGCGCGCACGCCCAGCAGCGCCGTGCCCTTGGCCGCCCAGTCGCGCGAGGAACCGGAGCCGTACTCCTTGCCCGCCAGCACCACCAGCGGCGTCTCGGCCGCGGCGTAGTTGACCGAGGCGTCGTAGATGAACGACACCGGCCCGTCGGGCTGGGTGAAGTCGCGGGTGTAGCCGCCCTCGGTGCCCGGCGCGATCTGGTTGCGCAGGCGGATGTTGGCGAACGTGCCCCGGATCATCACCTCGTGGTTGCCGCGCCGCGAGCCGTAGGAGTTGAAGTCCTTCACCTCGACGCCGTTGGCCTGCAGGTATTGTGCGGCCGGCGTGCCGACCTTGATGGAGCCGGCCGGCGAGATGTGGTCGGTGGTGACCGAGTCACCCACCTTGACCAGCACCCGGGCGCCGGTGATGTCGGTGACGGCCTCCGGCTTGGACGGCATGCCGTCGAAGTAAGGGGCCTTGCGCACGTACGTCGAGTCCGGGTCCCACTCGAACGTGTCGCCCGTCGGGATCGGCAGCGAGCGCCAGTGGTCGTCGCCCTTGAACACGTCGGCGTAGTCGCGCTCGAACATGTCGCGGCCGATGGAGGAGTTGACCACCGCCGAGATCTCCTCCGGCGACGGCCAGATGTCCCTCAGGTAGACCGGCTGACCGTCGCTGCCGAGGCCGAGCGGCTCGGTGTCGAGGTCGATGTCCATGGTCCCGGCCAGCGCGTACGCCACCACGAGCGGCGGCGAGGCCAGGTAGTTCATCTTGACGTCGGGGTTGATGCGGCCCTCGAAGTTGCGGTTGCCCGACAGCACGGCCGTGACCGCGAGGTCGTTGGCCTGGACGGCCTCGGAGATCTCCGCCGGCAGCGGACCCGAGTTGCCGATGCAGGTGGTGCAGCCGTAGCCGACGAGGTTGAACCCGATCTTGTCGAGGTACGGCTGCAGCCCCGAGCGCTCGAAGTAGCCGGTGACCACCTGCGAGCCGGGAGCCAGCGAGGTCTTGACCCACGGCTTGCGGGTCAGGCCCTTGTCGACGGCGTTGCGGGCCAGCAGCGCCGCGCCGAGCATGACGTACGGGTTGGAGGTGTTGGTGCACGAGGTGATCGCGGCGATCGAGACGATGCCGTGGTCGATCTCGAACGAGGTGCCGTCGGCCAGCGTGACGGGCACCGGCTTGTGCGGCCGGGCGCCGTCCGCGCGGGCGTTGGAGGCGGGCGCGTCGGAGGCCGGGAAGGTCTCCTCGCCCTCCTCGTCGACGTCGTCGCTCACGTAGTTCTGGACGTCGTGGCGCCAGGTGGCCTTGGCGGCCGACAGCGCGATGCGGTCCTGCGGGCGCTTGGGGCCGGCGATCGACGGGACGATGGTGCCGAGGTCGAGCTCGATGTACTCGGAGAAGACCGGCTCGGGCGCGGACGGGTCGAGCCAGAGGCCCTGGGTCTTGGCGTACGACTCGACGAGCGCGATCTGCTCCTCGGAGCGCCCGGTCAGCCGCAGGTAGTCGATGGTCTGGCCGTCGATCGGGAAGATCGCGCAGGTGGAGCCGAACTCGGGGCTCATGTTGCCGATCGTGGCCCGGTCGGCCAGCGGCACGGACGCGACGCCCTCACCGTAGAACTCCACGAACTTGCCGACCACGCCGTGCTTGCGCAGGATCTCGGTGATCGTCAGCACGAGGTCGGTGGCGGTGGCCCCGGCGGGCAGCTTGCCGCTGAGCTTGAAGCCGACCACGCGCGGGATGAGCATGGAGATCGGCTGGCCGAGCATCGCGGCCTCGGCCTCGATGCCGCCGACGCCCCAGCCCAGGACGCCGATGCCGTTCTCCATGGTGGTGTGGGAGTCGGTGCCGACGCAGGTGTCGGGGTACGCCTTGCCGTCGCGGGTCATGACCACGCGGGCCAGGTGCTCGATGTTGACCTGGTGCACGATGCCGGTGCCGGGCGGGACGACCTTGAACTCGTCGAAGGCCGTCTGGCCCCAGCGCAGGAACTGGTAGCGCTCGCGGTTGCGCTCGTACTCACGCTCGACGTTGCGCTGGAAGGCGTCCGGGTGGCCGAAGTAGTCGACGATCACCGAGTGGTCGATGACCATCTCGGCCGGCGCGAGCGGGTTGATGCGGGCCGGGTCGCCGCCCAGGTCGCGCACGGCCTCGCGCATGGTGGCGAGGTCGACCACGCACGGCACACCGGTGAAGTCCTGCATGATCACGCGGCCGGGCGTGAACTGGATCTCCACGCTCGGTGCCGCGGTCGGGTCCCAGCTGCCCAGCGCACGGATGTGGTCGGCGGTGATGTTCGCGCCGTCCTCTGTGCGGAGGAGGTTTTCCAGCAGGATCTTCAGGCTGTACGGGAGGCGTGCGGCGCCCTCGACGGCATCCAGCCGGAAAATCTCATATGACGCGTCACCGACGCGTAGCGTGTCACGGCTGCCGAAGCTGTTCGCGGACACGGTGATTCGCCTCCTCCATCAGAAAGGTTTCAGACCAAATCCTGCCGCACTCATCCAACGGGAAACACGTTAGGTGACCCTAAGTGGCGAGCACCGCGGCGGATGTCTCGACGTCAAGATATCTCTAGAATATCTCGACATCAAGTTAAACGGGTGCCAGCCGCCAGAACAGCAGCCCGATGATGGCCACGGACAGGATCGGAGCGAGGATCTTCTGCTCGAACTTCTTCCCCGTCTTGATGCCGATCTTCCATGGCAGCAGGAACTTGGCGCCCAACGGCCACAGCACAGGACATCCCCGCTCGGTCATGCAGTCACCCACCACATGGATGAGACAGCCGATCCCCACCGCCAGCCCCAGCCAGGCGTACCCCACCTGGAGCGAGAGGAAGACGGCGTAGAGCCCGGCGGTCAGCCCGATGTTGATCAGCGCGGAGCCCATCTTGTTGCCGGGGATGCCGACGCCGATCGCCCGCAGGGCCAGCCCGATGAGCAGGACGACCACGATGTCGCGCCCGATGGGATAGGTGTTGGCCAGCCAGTGCGTGCCGAACCCCAGCGCAGCCGCGAACGCCAGTGAGTGGGTCGCCCCGCGGTGCCCGCCGCTGATCCAGCACACGGCCTTGCTGAGCACCCACGTGACCGGCCCGAACGTCTGCGCGATCGTCGCGCTCGGATGGTCGAGGTCGGGCAGCATCGCGGCGCCCGCGCAGATGATCGCCCCGGCGATCAGCTCGGGCGGGCTGATCGCGGTCGCCATGATCCCGGTCTCGATGAACCGCGAGGACTCGTTCAGCAGCGGAAGTGCGGCGAGAGGCGGCGCCAGCCCCAGCCAGGCGATGGCCCCGGTCATCGCATGCGTGTGCCCCATCATGATCCGGACTGTACGGCAAAGAATCCCTTTACGCGGTGAGACCCGCCTGGCGGGCCGCCACGAGGACCCGGGGCCTGTCCGGGACAGGTGACTTTGCGAGGACATGGGGAGACGGGGCCAACCCCCGCAAATGCAGACGAGGTCGTTTCCGCGGCGACAGCACCCCCCAGCCCTGCCGACGCGGAACGACCTCGTCTGCTCTGAACAACGAGGCCCTCCCCGATCCTGTTCCCGGATTCCGCAACTTTTTCGTGATCTAGCTCACTCAACCCCCAGGCTTGCGAACGACATACTGTCGATATATCTTTGACGCATCGAGAACAGATCGCGATATAGGAGGAAAAATGACTTCCGCACAAGCAGCAGGCGGGCACTGGCCCGGCGCGCACGAGTACCGGCAGGCGGCCCGCGAGGCCAAGCAGGCGGCCCGTGAGGCGTTCAGGGCCATGTCCGAGGCCTTCGGTGAGGGCCGCCACCACCATCACGAGCACCGGCAGCGCGGCCGGCGCGGCCCCGGGCCGTTCCCGTTCGACTGGGGACGCGGCCCGTGGGGCGGGCCCGGCGGGCCGCCTTGGGGCGGTCCCGGCGGCCACCGCGGCTGGGGCAGGGGCCGCAAGGCCAAGCGGGGCGACGTGCGCGCCGCGATCCTGGCCCTCCTCTCCGAGGAGCCGCGCAACGGCTACCAGATCATCCAGGAGATCGCCGAGCGCAGCGAGGGCGGCTGGAAGCCCAGCCCCGGCGCCGTCTACCCGGCGTTGCAGCAGCTCACCGACGAGGGCCTGGTGATCTCGGAGGAGAACGAGGGCCGCAAGACCTTCCGGCTCACCGAGGAGGGCCGCACCTACATCGAGGCCCACGCGGACGAGATCCGGGCTCCGTGGGACGAGATGCGGCCGGACATCGACGACAACACCGCCGACCTCTGGCACATCGCCCGGCAGTCCGCGTTCGCCATGATGCAGATTCTCCAGACCGGGAACGACGCACAAATCCGCGAAGCGCGTAAGACTCTTGTTGAGACCCGGCGCAAGCTCTACCAGATCCTGGCCGACGGCGAACCGGGCGAGGAGTGAGCCACTCTCTCCGGGAGGACGCAGGCATGGACTCGAACGAACTCCGCATCGGTGATGCCGAGCGTGAGCAGACGATGGAAGCCCTGCGCGAGCACTTCGCGCAGGGCCGCCTGACCCACGAGGAGCTCGACGAGCGACTCGACCAGGCGCTGGCCTCGAAAACGGCCCGAGACCTCGCGAAGGTGACCGCCGACCTGCCGGGCTCGCACCAGCCGGCGCCCGGCTACCGCGAGCCCGTCCCCCACTACGACATGGACGGCTGGCGGGAGGCGATGAGCGCGCACCGGCGGCAGATGCAGTCGATGCGCGAGACCCAGCGGGACATGCGGCACTCCATACACGAGCAGCACCGCCAGATGCGGCGGCAGTGGCGCCGTCAGGGCCACCCGTGGCGGCACCACCGGGGGCCGCACCCGTTCCTGGGTGTGCTCTTCGTGTTCATGGTGCTGGGGCTCATCTTCGGCGGCTTCGGGATCTTCAAGGTGCTGTTCGTGGTGTGGATCGGGTCCATGCTGTTCGGCGCGATCCACCGGCGCTTCCACTCCCGCCGCTGAGGGCCGTCCAGATCGTTGGGCCCGATCGTTTTGGGCCTTGACCGGGTCGGGGGGTCATCTCATGATCGGGGCGGATCTTCAGAGTCGAAGGGACGCCTATGACCGAGCAGGGCACTCCGGCCCGCCGTCACAATCCGTTCGCCGCGGTCGCCCACGCCGACGGCCTCGTCCTGGATGTGCCGGAGTACCAAGCCGGTTTCGACCGCGACCACGCGGCCTGCGCCGAGCCGATGTGGAAGCTGGAACGGGCCCAGCACTTCTACGAGCCCGACGTGGCGAGCTGGCGGGCCATGATGGACGGCGACTGGGAGCGGTCGCTGGCCCTGGCCGACCGCATGGCGGTGCCCGTGGCCGACTATTTCCGCCACCGCGTCCCGGTCCGGCGGGTGCGGGTGGTGGAGTTCCCGATCAGCGCGTACCTGCAGTGGGAGATGCACCTGCTGGCCCTGCGTGCCAGGGCCGGCTCGCCGTGCCGGGTGGTGCGGGCCGCGCGGGTGGCCGACCTCGACCCGCTGCCGGAGCTGGTGATCTTCTCTCCGTCCTTGATGTACGAAGTGCTGTACGACCGGTACGGCGGGGGCATGGGCGGCCGGCGGATCACCGATCGCGCGGTGGTCGAGCCGTGCCTGCGCGCGGTCCGGGAGCTGTTCGACGAGGGTGAATGCGTCCTCGACTTCCACGAGCGGGAGATCGTGCCGCTGCCGCCGCCCCTGGTCACCGACGAGATGCGGGCCGCGGTGCCCGCCTACGCGCACCGCACCGAGGAGTTCAGGGTCTGACTGGTGCACAGGTCTCCAGCCTGGCGCAGGCCACGAAATGGCCGGGCTCGGCCTCCAGCAGTTCCCCCGTGGCACCCCGCCGGTGGTACAGGCAGGTGTCCACGGGCGCCGCGTCTGCCCAGTCCTCGTGCAGGCGCGGCACGGCCGACAGCAGCTCGCGCGTGTACGGGTGCAGCGGGTCCCCGAAGACCTTGTCCGTCAGGCCCATCTCGACCACGCTCCCCCGGCGCAGCACCACCGTGCGCTCGGCGAGGTAGGTGCCGAGTGACAGGTCGTGCGTGATGTAGAGCACGCCGAGGCCCCTGGCCTTCAGCTCGGCCAGCAGGTTGAGCACGTCGATGCGGGTGGAGGCGTCCAGCATGCTGGTGATCTCGTCGGCCACCAGCAGCTTGATGTCCAGCAGCAGCGCGCGGGCGATGAGCAGGCGCTGGAGCTGCCCGCCGCTGAGCTGGTGCGGGTACTTGCCGAGCACCTGGCCGGGGTTGAGCCGCACGTCGCGCAGGGCCGCGGCGACCCGCTCGGCCCACTCGGGGTCGGGGAGGGCCGGGTGGTACACCTCCTTGATCATGGCGAACACGCGGTCGGCCTTGAACACCGGGTTGAACGAGCTGAACGGGTCCTGGAAGATGCCCTGGATGTGGCGGTAGTACTCCTTGCCGCCGCGCACGGGGCGCCCGTCGAAGGTGATCGAGCCGCTGGTGACCGGGTTCAGGCCGAGGATCATCCGGCCGATCGTGCTCTTGCCGCTGCCGCTCTCGCCGATCAGGGAGACGACCTCGCCGGGCACGACCTCGAAGCTGACGTTCCTGACGGCGGTGACGCTCTTGCCGCCGAAGGCGCCGATCCTGAATTCCTTGGTGACGTCGTCGAGTTTCAGCATCAGGCCTTCCAGCAGGCGACGTGGTGGTCGGCGGCGAGCTCGACCAGCGGCGGGTCCTCGGCGCACTCGTCTGCGGCGATCGGGCAGCGGTCGCGGAAGCGGCAGCCGGCGGGCGGATCGAGCAGCGAGGGCGGGCTGCCGGAGATGCCCGCCAGCCTGCGGTCGGCGTAGCGGACGCCGACCTCCGGCAGGGAGTCGAGCAGCAGCCTCGTGTACGGGTGGCGGGGCGCCTTGACGATCACGTCGGCGGGCGCCTTCTCGGCGAGCCGGCCCGCGTACATGACCATGATCGTGTCGGCGATCTGGTGGGTGAGCGCGATGTCGTGGGTGACGAAGATCATGCTCTTGACGTAGCCGCTCTCGCGGAAGCCGAGCAGGGCGCGGGCGACGGCCTTCTGGGTGGAGACGTCGAGCGCGGAGGTGACCTCGTCGGCGATCAGCAGGGACGGATCGAGCAGCGTGGAGATGACCATCACCATGCGCTGCTTCATGCCGCCGGACAGCTCGATCGGATAGCGGTCGAGCACCTCGCGGGGCAGCCCGACCTGGACCATCCGGCGCTCCAGCTCGGCGGTGTCCAGCTGGGCGCCCCTCGACCTGAGCAGCTCGCCGACCATCTTGCGGAGCTTGCGGGTGGGGTTGAGCGCGCTCATGGCGTACTGCGGGATGAGGGAGACCTCCTTGAAGCGGAAGTCGTTCATCCGGCGGTCGTCGGCGATGGGCAGCTCCCGGCCGTCGAGCACCACCCGCCCGCCCACGTGGCGCATGCGGCCGTCCATGCGGATGAGGCTCTTGCCCAGCGTGCTCTTGCCGCAGCCGGACTCGCCGACCAGACCGAGGATCTCGCCGTCCGACAGCTCGAAGGACATGCCGTCGAGCGCCCGGACCTCGCCCCTGAGCGTGCGGTAGTACACCCTCAGCTCGCTGACCTGCAGGCTCATGTCTCCCTCAGTTTCGGGTTGAAGACCTCGTCGAGGCCGACGTTGGCCACGTACAGAGCGCCCACGACGGCGGTGATGGCCGCGCCCGGCGGCACGAACCACCACCACATGCCGAGTTGGAGCGCGCTCCACTGGTTGGCGTTCTGCAGCATCAGGCCGAGCGAGACCCCCTCGGTGGGGCCGAGGCCGATGAAGTCGAGCGAGGAGGCGATGAGGATCGCGCCGCCGAACAGCAGGATGAACGTCATGAACAGGTAGGAGCTCATGTTCGGCGCGATCTCCCTGGTGATGATCTTCCAGGTGCCCGCGCCGCTCAGCCGCGCCAGGTCCACGAACTCGCGGGTACGCAGCGAGAACGTCTGCGCCCTGATCGCGCGCGCCGCCCACGGCCACTGCGTCAGGCCGATGAACAGGCCCTGCACGGCCACGCTCCTGATCCCCAGGTACGCGTTGACGATCAGCAGCACGGCCAGGGTGGGGATGACCAGGATGACGTTGGTCAGCATGTTGAGCACCTCGTCCACGATGCCGCCGCGGTAACCGGCCACGAAGCCGACGAGCATGCCGATGGCCGCCGCGATGCCGCCGCCGACCACGCCGACGGCGAAGGTGCTGCGCAGGCCGTACACGAACTGGAGGAAGATGTCCTGGCCGAACGTGGTGGTGCCGAACCAGTGCCCGGCCGAGGGCGGGCTCATGGGCTGGGGGCCGTACTCGTTGGGGGTGCCGCCGACCAGCACGGGCCCGATGAGGCCGAGCAGGAGCAGCACGAGCACGAGGCCGAAGCCGAACATCAGCTTGCCGTTGCGGACCGCGAAGTAGAGCGCCTCGCGCCGGATCCCGGCGCGCTCGCGCGGGGCGACTTCCTGGAGTGCCGTCATGCCTGCGCACCCGCCATTCCCGCCCTGGTACGCGGATCGACCACGACGTAGACGATGTCGATGATGAAGTTGGCGATCAGCACGCCGAGCACGATGAACAGGAACGTGCCCTGGAGCAGGAAGAAGTCCTTGTTCTTGATGGCGTTGAGAATCAGGCTGCCGAGGCCCGGATAGGCGAAGACGATCTCGGTGACCAGGGCTCCGGCCACGATCACGCCGAGCTGCAGGGCCAGGCCGGTGATCTGGGGCAGGACGGCGTTGCGGAAGGCGTACCTGCGGATGAGCCTGGCCGGCGCGCCGAGCGCGGACAGGTAGTTCGAGTAGTCGGACTCCAGCTCATAGATGATCATGTTGCGCATGCCGATGGCCCAGCCGCCCAGCGCCACCAGGAAGAGCGACAGGAACGGCAGCGTCCAGTGGTGCAGCAGGTCGAGCAGGAACGCCCACGACCAGTTCGGCCGCATCGAGAAGCTGTAGCCGCCGGCCACCGGGAACAGGCCCGCGATCACGCCGAGCGCCCAGGCCAGGAGCACGGCCAGCCACATGTACGGCATCGCGGTCAGGACGTACCCGACCGGGAGCACGGTGTTGTCGAGGAGCTTGCGCCGGGCGGCGTACGCGCCGAACCGGTTGCCGACCACCCAGCTCAGCAGCACCGACGGGATGATCAGCGCCAGCGTGTACGGCACCGCGCTCCCGATCACGGTGCTGACCGGCGTCGGGAACAGCCAGATGCTGATCCCGAAGTCGCCTCTGAACAGGGCGCCCCAGAAGTTGAGGTACTGGGCGATCAGGGGCTGGTCGAGGCCGAAGAGGTTGGTGTAGTAGGCCCGCATCGCCTCCGCGGCGGCGGGCTGGGTGACGTTGGCCCTGGCCACCATGCTCGCCACCGGGTCACCCGGCATGAACCGCGGGATCATCCAGTTGACGGTGACCGCGACGAAGAAGGTCAGCCCATATATGAGCAGTTTTCTGCCGAAATATCGACGCACGTGATGTCTCCCATGGGGGTCCCCCGCTCGTACGAGGAAGCGGGGGACGATGGGGTCAGGAGCCGGAGGGCTGAAGCTGCGTGAGGGTCTCGAAGCCGCCCAGCTCGAACCAGTTGTGCCACATCACGGCCGGAGTCTTGGGCGCGCTGCCCTGCGCGGCCGGCCAGTTCTTCCAGACCTGGTTGCTCGACTGCGCCCAGAGGCCGTTGTACCAGAGCGGGATCACCGGCAGGTCGTCCAGGTGGATCTGCTGGAGCTGCGAGATGATCTTCTTCATGCCCTCGACATCGTCGGTCTTGACCTGGTCGAGCTGCTTGGTCAGGTCCCAGGCCTTCTTGTTCTCGTAGCGGGCGAAGTTGACGGTGTTCTGCTGCTTCTGGACGGGGAGCTGGAAGACGTACTCGTAGTAGGTGTACGGCGAGTTCGACAGCTGCCGCTCGTTGTTGATCAGCAGGTCGAAGTCGCCCTTGCTGCGCTTCTCCACCAGGGCGTTGAAGTCGGGGAAGTCGGGGGTGACCTGGATGCCGGCGGTCTTGGCACTGGCGGCGATGGACCTGGCCGACTCCATCCAGTCCGTCCAGCCGGACGGCACGATGATGGTCAGGCTGATCTTGGAGCCGTCCTTGTTCTCGACGTACCCGTCGCCGTCGGTGTCCTTGTAACCGGCGTCGGCCAGCAACTTCTTCGCCTTGGCCGGGTCGAAGGCGAACCCTGACCTGCCCACCACGTTCTGGTCGACGTACTGCTCCCACTGCGGCAGCAGGCCGGTCGGGCTGGCGGCCTTGACGAGGTTGCCGTACACGCCTTCGACGATCTTCTTGACGTCGATCGAGGAGGCGAGCGCCTTGCGGAAGACGGGGTCGTTCAGGGGCTTCTTGGTGGTGTTGGGCACCAGCCACGCGGTGTTGGCCGACAGCATGTACGGCGGCTCGCTGTAGTAGGTCGTCAGGCCGAAGTTGCCCTTCACCAGGTTGGCCACGCCGGGCAGGAAGTTGTTGCTCAGGTCCATGCCCTTCTGCAGCAGCAGGCCGAGCGCGACCTCGTTGCTCGGAGTGGCGATGTCCACGATGTAGCGCGGCTTGGGCTCCATGTTCAGCGCGGACTTGCCCCACCAGTCGTCGCGCCGCTGCAGCACGACGCGGTCCTGGTCCTTGGCGATGAACGTGTACGCGCCCGTGCCCACCGGGTTCTCGTTGATCCCGTCGAGCACGTCCTTCTCCGAGCGGCCCTTCCAGACGTGCTCGGGGACGATCGAGCGGTTGAAGAGATTGAAGTCCCATTGCTGGTAGTTGGCCGTGGTGAAGGTGAACTTCACCGTCTGCTCGTCGACGGCCTCGACGCTCTTCAGCCAGGTCCACAGGTTGTGGTACGGGATCGTCTCCATCTTGCCGAGCTCGAAGGAGAACACCACGTCCTTGGCCGTCAGCGCCTGGCCGTCGGACCACTTGACGCCCTGGCGGAGCTTGGCCTGGTAGGTCTTGTCATCGACCCACGAGCCGCTCTCGGCCAGCCAGGGGGTCAGCTTGCCCGCGGTCGCGTCATAGTGGAACAGCGTCTCGTACACCAGGCCCTTGGTGCCCGTGGCGTGGTCCCATTCCCTGATGGGGTTGAAGTTGGCCGGCGGGCCCCACTGGGTGCCCGTCGTGTAGAGCGTCTCGTTGCGGGGCAGCGAGTCAGGGTTGGCGCTGGCCACCGCGCCCTGGCTCTGCGGCTGGGAGGCCGGCGGGGTCGGCGTGGCTCCGCCGCCGGAGCAGGCCGCGGCGAGCAGGCCCGCCGCCGCGAGCGGAATCATGATCCGAGCCCGGTTTCGCATCGCTTCTCTCCTTCCTCCGCGCCAGGCGCGAAGGTTCGCACGTCTTGTCGACACCCCGATGGGCCGGCTGCTCGTCTGGGAGCGCTCCCAGACCGGGCGCGAAGAACGCCTCGACTTGGGGGACCGGTGAGCGATCTTGAGTAGTCGCAGGCCCTGCGCCTGCTGAACCGGATAAGTACCGTGACCGTAAAATCCTGAATCGGCGCCGTCAATAGGCCGTGACGCTTTCGAGACGTGGGGGCTGCGAGCGCTCTCACGGATTGACTAACCGGTTAAACCGGACGCCAGAGCCGACCGTGCCGTACCACCGCGCCGGACCGCTGAGGACGCCCGGCCTCCGAACCGACCGCCGGCCCGATGCGTACCTTCAGGCGGCGGCGCGGACGGGAGGCCCGGCAGCGCAAGGCTTCCGGCCCGCGCCGCGGCAGCACAGACGCCTCAACGATCACTTTGGTTTACTGGAATTATGTGGCAAATGCCCCAATTTGATGACAAAACGGTCTCAGTCCCGACAGAATGCCTAGCCATCCAGCGTCTATCCCAACTGGGAGGCAACCCCCTATGCGTAGACCCCTTGGGGTATTCGGCGGGCTCCTGACCCTGGCGGCGCTCTCCGCGACCGGCTGTGCGGCCGGAACCGCGGCGCAGGGCGCGGCAGAGGCGCCGGCCCCACCGGCAACCCAGGGCACGGCGGCGGCACAGGGCTCGGCGTCGCCCGGCTCATCGGCGGCACGCGGCTCGACCGTTGCGTCGGAGGCCTCGTGCCGCGTGCGCGTGGCCAAGCCGCGGCTCGGCACCAAAGGCAGGATCACCTCGTTCGCCACCCGTCGCGGCTGCGCCGATCCGGCGCTGATGCGCATCCGCATCATGCGCGCCGTCCCCGGCACCGATCCCGTCGTCAAGAGCGGGGCCACCAAGAACGGCCGCGTCACCCTGGCGCTCCCCTGCAAATCGGGCACCTTCTACGCGTTCGCCACCGACTACCGCGGTCGTACCGCCAAGTCCAAGGCCGCCAAGCTGGCCTGCGCCCCCGTGAGCACGCCCACGCCCACCGCCACCCCCACCCCGAAACCCAGCACGGCCCCGTCCTCGAGCACGGTCGGCACGTCCCTGGAGAACGAGGTCCTCAGGCTGACCAACGCCGAGCGGGCGAAGGGCGGCTGCCGGCCGCTCAGGTTCGACCCGCTGCTCCGCGCGGCCGCGTTCGGCCACTCCGCCGACATGGCGAAGCAGGACTACTTCGACCACACCTCCAAGGACGGCCGCGACTTCATGGACCGGATCCGGGGGGCCAGGTTCTCCGGAGGGACGGGCTTCGCGGAGAACATCGCCTTCGGCCAGCCCACCCCGGCCTCCGTGGTCAAGGGCTGGATGAACAGCCCGGGCCACCGGGCCAACATCATGAACTGCGACTACAACCTCATCGGCGTCGGCGCGGCCAAGAACCCCCAGGGCCGGATCTACTGGACCCAGGACTTCGTCGCCAAGTAGCCACGGAGCCGGCCCATCTCATCGGCGATGGTGGCCAGGGTCCAATGGGCGTTCAGCCCGCTGGGATTGGGCAGCACCCAGACCCTGGCCCCGCCGACGACCTCGTCCTGAGGGCCGATGCGGGCCTTGGGGCGGGCGAAGGCCGTCCGGTAGGCCGAGATCCCCAGGACGGCCAGCACCTTGGGCGCCGCGTCGGCCACCTTCGCCGCCAGCGTCCGGCCGCCCTCGACCAGCTCCTGCCTGGTCAGCTCCGACGCCTTGGCGCTGGGGCGGGCGACGATGTTCGTGATGCCCAGCCCGTACGAGGGCAGGAGATGCTGCTCGGCAGGCGCCAGGAGGCGCGGCGTGAAGCCGGACAGGTGCAGCGCGGGCCAGAAGCGGTTGCCCGGACGGGCGAAGTGGTGGCCGGTGGCCTCGGACATGAGGCCGGGGTTGATGCCGCAGAACAGCACGTCGAGCGAGGGACCCAAGACGTCGTCTATCACCTGCCGGAGATTAGCCCATGTCTTCGAGTTTGCGGCCCTTGGTCTCCCGCACCCACTTGACGACGAAGAGGAACGACAGCAGCGCGAAGCACGCGTAGATGGCGTAGGTGGCCGCCAGGTTCCACTGCGCCAGCGCGGGGAACGACACCGTGATCGCCCAGTTCGCGATCCACTGCGCTCCCGCCGCGACGCCCAGGGCGGCGGCGCGGATGCGGTTGGGGAACATCTCCCCCAGAAGGACCCAGACCACCACACCCCAGGACAGCGCGAAGAACAGCACGAACACGTTGGCCGCCACGAGCGCGATCATCCCCTGCGGGTCCGGCAGCGTGACCGACTTCCCCACCACCCGGGCGGCGCTGAACGCCCACCCCGCGGTGGCCAGCGCGACCGTCATCCCGGCCGAGCCGATCAGGAGCAGCGGCCTGCGCCCGATCCTGTCCACCAGCGAGATCGCGATGAACGTGCCCACGATGTTGATGATCGAGCTGGAGAAGCTGATCAGCAGCGACTCGGCCTGGTTGATGCCGACCGACTGCCAGAGCACGGACGAGTAGTAGAAGATCACGTTGATGCCGACGAACTGCTGGAACACCGACAGGGTGATCCCGATCCAGACGATCGGCAGCAGCCCGTACGCGGGACCGCGCAGGTCCTTCAGTGTCGGCACGCGCTGGGTGCGCAGCACGTGCTGGATCTCCGCGATGCGCGCGTCGAGGTCGACGTCCTCGCCCTCGACCTCGGCCAGCACCTCGCGTGCCCTCCTGGTGCGCCCCGACATGATCAGGTAGCGCGGCGACTCGGGGATGGTCAGGGCGAACACCAGGTAGAGCAGGGCGGGCACGAGGCAGGCGCCCAGCATCCACTGCCAGGCCTGCAGCGCCCACAGAGGGTTGTTCACGTTGCCGCCGGCCAGCTCGACGACCAGGTAGTTGACGAGCTGGGAGATCGCGATGCCGAGCACGATGGCCAGCTGCTGGAACGAGCCCAGCCGGCCCCGGTAGGCGGGCGGCGCCACCTCGGCGATGTACGCGGGGCTGATCACCGACGCCATGCCGATCGCGAAGCCCGCGACCACGCGCCAGAACGCGAGGTCCCAGAGGGCGAACGGCAGCATCTGCCCGATCGAGCTGATCGCGAACAGCAGCGCCGCCACCTGCATCGTCCTCGTACGCCCCAGCCGGTCGGCCATCCCGCCGCCCGCCCACGCCCCCACGGCGGACCCGAGCAGCGCGATGGCCACCACGAACCCTGTCCGGACCGGCCCCACGTGGAAGTACTTCTGTATCCCGACGACCGCGCCGTTGATGACCGCGCTGTCGTAGCCGAACAGGAACCCTCCGATGGCCGCGGCCGCCGTGATGAACACGACGTGGCCCAGGTGCTCGTGATGGGCGTACTTGGTAGACATGCAGGTCCTCCCCCGGGGTGTCGGGGGCCATACCCGCAGGCCAGGCCCTTAAAGCCGCGGGTCGACCGGCTCCGACTCCAGGGCCAGCACGGCGAAGACCGGCTCGTGCACCCGCCAGCCCGCCTCCCCCTCGGCCAGCCGCGACAGCGCCTCCAGCCCTAGCGTGTACTCGCGCAGCGCCATCGAGCGCTTCTTGCCCAGGAAGCGCCTGCGCAGCACGTCGAGCGACTCGGTGTAGTCGGGGCCGTAGATGATGCGCAGGTACTCGCGCCCGCGCACCTTCACCCCCGGCTGCACCCGGCCGCCCGCGTAAGAGAAGGGCTTGACCACCATGCCCTCGCCGCCCGCCGCCGTCAGCGACTCCCACCACGCGGTCGCCTCGGCCCGGGACTCCGGCGAGTCGAGCGAGACGAAGACGTGCCGGGTAGGGGCGATCAGCGGCGAGTCGAGCAGCGCCAGCGTGGACAGGTGCCAGTCGTGCGGGTCCAGCGCCGTGGCCCGTCCCTCGCAGGCCAGGATCTGGAACGGCGCCACCCGGATGCCCTCCAGGCCGTCGACCGGCCAGCAGTACCGTGCGTAGGCGTCGCGGAAAAGGGCAGCGTTGTGGGAGCGGCGGCGGGTGCGGTCCAGCAGTCCGCCCACATCCAGCCCGCGCCCGGCCGCCGCTTCCAGGGCCGAGACCGCCTCGGGCAGCGCGGCGCGGGCGGCCGCCCCGACGGAGGCGTACTGCGACCTGATCAGCTCCCCGGCCTTCGCCGACCAGGGCAGCAGCTCGCAGTCGAGCACCACCCAGTCCGAGCCGAGCGCGCCCCAGAGCGGCTCGCACGCCTCGCGCAGCCGCGTGACCAGCGGCGCCATGTCGTGGAAGAACGGCCGTCCGGTGCGCGTGTAGACGGCGCCCGCGCTGCCGTCCGTCACGCCGAACCTGGCCGCCGCCACTTCCGGCGTCCTGGCCAGCACGGCGACGGCCCGGGAGCCCATGTGCTTCTCCTCGCACACGACCGAGCGCACCCCGGCGGCGGCGAACTCCTCGAACGCCTCGTGCGGGTGCTCCAGGTAGCCGTCCAGCTTGGACGTCTCCGGCGGCGCCATGGTGGGCGGCAGGTAGACCAGCCAGCGCGGGTCCACCGCGAACCGGCTCATGACCTCCAGAGCGGCGGCCGCGTTCTCCTCCAGGATCTTGACCCGGGGGCCGAACCCGGTCTCGACGTAACGGGTGCCGGTTACGTCGTTGATGTCCAGCATGCCGGGATCGCGGGCGGGGCCGCCGAGGGGCTTGAGCGGCTCGTACCAGACCTTCTCCGCGGGGACCTGGACGATCTGGCGCTCGGGGTAGCGCAGCGCGGTCAGGTGGCCGCCGAAGACGCAGCCGGTGTCGAGGCAGATCGTGTTGTTGACCCATTCGGGGTGGAGCGTGGGGGTGTGGCCGTAGACGACCATGGCCCTGCCGCGGTACTCCTCGGCCCACGGGTAGCGGACCGGCAGGCCGTACTCGTCGGTCTCGCCGGTCGTGTCGCCGTACAGGGCGAAGGAGCGTACCCGGCCGGAGGCGCGGCCGTGGTAGGCCTCCTTGAGTCCCGCGTGCGCGACGACCAGGCTGCCGCCGTCGAGCCGGTAGTGGCTGAGCAGGCCGTCCATGAACGTCCTGGCCCGCTCCACGAACTCGGGCGGCTGCTCGGCGAGCTGGTCGAGCGACTCCTGCAGGCCGTGCGCGACCTTGACCTTACGGCCGTTGAGCGCGCGCACCAGCTTCTGCTCGTGGTTGCCGGCCACGCAGATCGCGGTGCCCGCCTCCACCATGTCCATCACCAGGCGCAGCACGCCCGGAGTGTCGGGCCCGCGGTCCACCAGGTCCCCGACGAACACGGCGGTGCGGCCCTCCGGGTGCGTGAGCCCCTCCCAGCCGAGCTTGCGCAGGAGCGTCTCCAGCTCGGAGCGGCAGCCGTGGATGTCGCCGATGATGTCGAAGGGGCCGGTCAGCTCGGTCCTGTCGGACCACGCCTTCTCGTACGTGATCGCCGCGTTGTCGATCTCGTCCAGGCCGCGCAGCACGTGCACCCGCCTGAAGCCGTCGTTCGAGATCCTGCTCAGCGAGCGCCGCAGGTCCTTGCGCTGGCGGATCACCACGCCGGGGCCGAAGTCGCGGTCGGGGCGGGCGGCGTTGCGCTCGATGGCGACCTCCTCCGGCACGTCGAACACGATCGCGTCGCACAGCACGTCGTGCCGCTTGGCCAGCTCGATCAGGCTCTTGCGGGCGGCGTACTGGACGTTGGTGGCGTCGACCACGGTGAACAGGCCCCTGGCCAGCCGCACGCCGACGATGTGGTGCAGCAGGTCGAAGGCGGCGGGGGTGGCCGCCTGGTCGTTCTCGTCGTCGGCGACCAGGCCGCGGCAGAAGTCGGAGGAGATGACCTGGGTGGGCTTGAAGTGCTTCCCGGCGAACGTCGACTTGCCGCTGCCGGAGACGCCGACCAGCACCACCAGGGACAGCTCAGGAACGCTGATCACGGGTGAACACTCCCATCTGGGTGGGCGGGCCGACCTCGGGGTCGTCCTCGCCGACCGGCTCGAACGCGACGTGGTAGCCGTACTCGCCGGCCACGCGGGCGGCCCAGGCGGCGAACTCGGCGCGGGTCCACTCGAAGCGGTGGTCGGGGTGGCGCAGGCCGGTCAGGAACTCGTAGCGGACGTTGTGCTCGATGTTGGGGGTGGTGACGAGCACGTGGTGGGGCCGGGCGTGGCCGAACACGACGTTCTCCAGCGCGGCCAGGCGGGGCGGGTCGACGTGCTCGATCACCTCCATGAGCACCGCGGCGTCGTAGCCGGACAGGCGCTTGTCGGTGTACGTGAGCGCGCCCTGGAACAGGGTGAGCCTGGCGCGCTTGCTGTCGGGCATGCGCTCGAGGCGCAGCTTGCGGGCGGCGATGGTGAGGGCCATCGACGACACGTCCATGCCGCCCACCCGGGCGAACCTGGGCCTGGCCAGCAACGCGCCCACCAGCTCCCCCTGGCCGCAGCCGAGATCGATCACGCTGACCGCGCCCAGCTCCTCCAGCTTGGCGAGCACGGCCTCGCGGCGTGTGACGTTCAGCGGCGTCTTCTTGGGTGCCTTTTCTTCGGAGGAGACCTCTTCCGAAGGCGCGTCGGCCTGGGCCTCGGCCTCCGCGGCGGCCGCCTCGTCGGCGGCGCTCTCCCCGGCGGGCGCGTCCTCCTCGACCGCGGGCTCCAGCTCCTCCTCGGTCTCGTCGCCCAGCTCGGCCAGCCGCGCCAGCGCGGTGCGGGCCAGCGCCCAGCGCCGCCCGAGGTAGCGCCGGCTGATCAGGCCGCGCTCGGGGTGACCGTGCAGCCATCCCTCACCGGCCCTGATCAGCTTGTCGACCTCGTCGGGCGCGATCCAGTAGTGCTTGCCGTCGTCGAGGACGGGCAGCAGCACGTACAGGTGGTTGAGCGCGTCGGCGAGGCGCGCCGTGCCGCGCAGGGTGAGCCGGACGTAGCGCGACTGGCCCCACTCGGGGAAGCCCTCGTCGAGCGGGAGCGCCTGCGCGTCCACCTCCCACCCGAGCGGCTCGAACAGCCGCGCCGCCAGCTCCGGCCCGCCCCTGCAGGGCAGCGCGGGCAGCCGCAGCTCAAGCGGCAGCGGCGCGCCGGGCAGCTCCGGCCTGGCCTTGCACCGGCCGGCCCGCGCGGTGCGGAACACGTCGGCCAGCGCCACGGCCAGCAGCGAGGAGGCCGCGTACGGGCGGTCGTTGACGTACTGCGACAGGCTGAAGTCGGGCGAGCTCTTGCCGCGCGACCTGACCAGCGCGATCGGGTCCACCTCGAGCAGGAGCGCCGCCGTGCAGCGCTCGTCGCCCGCCTCGGGGTAGAACACCGTGGCCGTGCCGAACGACTGGCTGAACTCCTGCACCCGCTCGGGATGCTTGTGCAGGAGGAAACCCAGGTCCGTGGCGGGCCTCGCGGTGGTCGTGATCATCAGCAACACGCCCCAAGTCTGCCGTACCCCCGCGAAGCGCCGCCATTCGATTACCGGACGTGCGGGAGCACCTCGGCGGCGATCAGCTCCAGGTGCTCCAGATCCTGCAGATCCAGGATCTGCAGGTAGACGTGCTCGGCACCCAGCTCCGCGAACTTCCCGATCTTCTCCAGCACCTCGGCCGGTGTGCCGGCCAGGCCGTTCTCCCGCAGCGTGTCGGGGTTCTCGCCGACGGCGGCGGCGCGCCGCTCGATCTCGGCCCGGTCGCGGCCCACGATGGTGGTCTGCGCCACCGAGTAGACCAGGCTGCGCCCGGCCGCCTCGCTGGCCTCGCGCACTCGGCCGAAGCCCTCGGCCGTGTCGGACAGCGTGCGGAACGGCAGGTTGTACTCGTCCGCGTACGTCGCCGCCAGCCGCGGCGTGCGCTTGGCGCCGAAACCGCCGATGATGATCGGCGGCCTGGGGCTCTGCACCGGCTTGGGCAGCGCGGGCGAGTCGGCGACCCGGTAGTAGCTGCCCTCGAAGGAGTAGCCCTTCTCCGCGGTCCACAGGCCCGTGATGATCTCGAGCTGCTCCTCGAACCGCCCGAACCGCTCGTTCTGCGGCGGGAACGGGATGCCGTACGCCGCGTGCTCACCGTCGAACCAGCCGGTGCCGAAGCCCAGCTCGACCCGGCCGCCGCTCATCTGGTCGACCTGCGCGACGCTGATCGCCAGCGGCCCGGGCATCCGGAACGTGGCCGGCGTCACCAGAGTGCCGAGGCGGATCCTCGAGGTCTCCCTGGCCAGGCCGGCAAGGGTGATCCACGCGTCGGTGGAGCCGACCCCCGGGTCGCCGGGGCCGATGCGCATGTAGTGGTCGGAACGGAAGAAAGCGTCGAAACCCAGCCGTTCGGTGGCCTGGGCGACGGTGAGCAGGTCGTCATATGTCGCGCCCTGCTGGGGCTCAGTGAAGATCCGCAGCTTCATGACGCCATTATGCGTACACAACGGACGCGTGCCGGAAAAGCCCCGCCCGGAGCCCCGCGGGCTTGCTAGCGTTCGCGGCAGCGCCGGTACGTAGCCGACTGACCACACGGGGTTGCCTATGCCACGGCACAAGAGGGAGCCAGGCATGCTCCCGCGCCCGCTCTCGATCCTCGGCGCGCTCGCGCTCACCGGGGTCACCGCCATGGCATGGCGCATGCTCCCGGCGGACGCCAGTCCCGCACCGAAGCCGCCGCCGGTGGTGAGGCACTCCCCTGCCGTCTCGCCACCGGCGGCCGACGAGCCGCCCGCCGGCTTCGTCGAATTCGTCGACACCGCCCGCGAACCCGGCTTCGACCTGCCCAAGGAGTCCCGGCGCACCGGCGTGCGCCACTACGCGCTCGGCCACCTCGTGGCGGGTGACGACGGCTGCGTGCCCAAGTGGCACGGCCCGTCCGACTCCGACCCGCTCGACCCCGGCAAGAACCCCGTGGCCAACCGGATCGGCCGGCTCAGGGCCCTGGGTGGCGACGCCGCGCCCGTGTTCGGCGGCCCGGACGGGCGGGAGCTGGCCGACACCTGCACCAGGCCCGGCGGGCTGGCCTCCGCCTACCGCAGGGTGGTCGGTGCGTTCGACGCGGCCACCGTCGACTTCGAGGTCCGCGACAGCGACGACCGGGCCGCCGTGCTGCGCCGGGCGCGGGCCATCTACGCCATGCAGCGCGAACGGCCGCTCCGGGTCAGCTTCACCCTGCCGTTGGGACAGGACGGGCTGGACGCGGACGACGTGGCGATGCTGCGCGCCACCCGCCAGGCGGGCGCCGAGATCGGCACCGTCAACCTGCTGGCCGAGATCGAGCCGCGCGGCTCCGCCGACGGCCGCCTGCAGCGGATGGCGGAGTCCGTGCTGGCCGCGAGGGACCAGATCGCGCGTGCCCTGGGCCTGGCCGACCCGGAGGAGGCGTGGGGGCGCATCGCGCTGACCCCCGTGCTGACGGGGTCGGGCGACCTGAACGAGGTCGACGCCCGCACGCTGACCGCGTACGCCGCCCGCCACGGGCTGGCCTGGCTGTCGCTGCGCGGAGTCGCTCCGAAACCCGACGTGTCACGGATTCTTTGGCGCACCCCTCCCTGAAGATAGGATTTCCGGGACGGATGAGGTTCCGGCAGCAGGGGGAGACGTGATGGCGGCGCGTCCGGAGACGGCGCGGAAGCTCCTGCTCTACTGGATGGACGCCGCGATCGGCCTGTTAGGGCTGATGATGCTGGCCCTCACCCTGGTGCACACCACAGCCGGCCGGATCTCCCCCCTCACCGCGACCATCACGATCGTCTGCCTGCTCGGGTTCTTCGGGCTCTTCCCCTTCCTGCTCAGGGACGCCTATGACGCCAGGCCGGACCGTCCCACGCCCAAGCTGCTGATCGCGACGCTGTTCGCGGTGGGGGCGGTCGTGTTGGTGCCGCACCAGCCGCTGGAGGAAACACCCACCTGGCTGGAGGTGGGGGTGCTGTGGCTGTCGGCCGCAGCGCTGTACGTCCCGCTGGCCGTGACCGTCTGCCTGGGCGTCGGCGTGGTCGGCCTGGTCAGCGGTTACACCGTGGCGATCAGCGACCGTACCTGGCCGGATGTGCTGATCCCCGAGACGATCAGCGCCATCGTGCTCACCGCCGCCATGCTGCTCTGGCGCTGGCTCTGGTGGACGATCAGGGACGCTCACGACAGCAAGGAGGCCAAGGCCCGGCTGGCGGTGTCGGAAGAGCGGCTGCGCTTCGCCCGCGACCTGCACGACCTGCTCGGGCACAGCCTGGCGGTCATCACGCTGAAGAGCGAGCTGGCCGCCAAGCTGGCGACCAAGGACGCCGAGCGGGCGGCCGACGAGATGGCCCAGGTGCGCCGGCTGACCGGCGACTCGCTGGCCGAGGTGCAGCAGGCGGTGCACGGATACCGGACGCTCGACCTGGACGAGGAGCTGACCGGCGCGCGGGCCGCGCTCGAGGCGGCGGGCGCTCGCTGCCTCATCGACGCCAGGGCGGACAACCTGTCGCCGTCCGCCAGGACGCTGCTGGCATGGGCGGTCCGCGAAGGGACCACCAACGTGCTGAAGCACAGCACCGCCACCCGCTGCGCGATCACCATCGACGGCGGCGTGCTCGAGATGCTCAACGACGGGGTGCCCGAGCAGCCACCCGTCCCCGGCAGCGGCCTGCGCGGCCTGTCGGAGCGGCTGGCCACGGCGGGCGGCTCCTTCTCCGCGGAGCCCACCCCTGGCGGGGAGTTCCTGCTGCGCGCGGAGGTGCCGGCGTGATGCGGCGCGCGACGAAGCTCGACAAGCTCCGCTGGCTGATCGTCTACTCCACCGACGGCATCATGCTGACCGCCCTCATCGGCTACTACGACCTGTACGTCCGCCGGCAGCTGGGGGTGCCCCTGCCGGTCGTCGTGACCGCCGCCGTCCTGCTGCTGGCCTTCAACGTGCTGGCGACCCGGCCGCACAGGATCGCCATCAGGGGCGGCTCGCGTCCGACGGCGATCCTGGTGGTGACCGGGATCATCGGTCTGGTCCTCGCCGCCATCGGGCTCATGTGGGCCATCCCGGCGTGGCTGGCGGCGCTGGCGCCGTTCGTCCGCAGGCGCACCATCGTCGTCGTGTCGGTGCTGAGCGTCGCGGCCTTCAACCTCTACATGGGGCTGCAGGGCGCGGACGTGCTCGGGCTGCTCCTGGTGCAGACGCTGCTGACCGTCATCAGCGTGGGCGGCATGCTGGCCAACCTGTGGCTGTGGCGGGTGGCCAAGGAGGCCCACGAAGGGCAGGAGGCGCGCTCCAGGCTGGCGGTGTCGGAGGAGCGGCTGCGCTTCGCCCACGACCTCAACTCGCTGCTCGGGCAGAGCCTCCGCGACATCGCGACCCGCACGGAGAACGCCTCACACGTGCTGCCCGCCGACGCCCGCGCGGCCGCCGACGAGATGTTCGCGGTACGCGACCTGGCCAGGCAGTCGCTGCGCGAGGTGCGCTCGGTCGTGCAGAGCTACCGGGCCGTCGATCTGGACGAGCTGCTGGCCAGCGTGCGCGCGGTGCTGGAGGCGGCGGACGTACGGTGTACCGTGCAGGCGGAGACCGGCTCCCTGTCGCCGGAGGCCCGCACGCTGCTGGCCACGGTCGTGCGCGAGGGCGCGACGAACGTGCTCAAGCACAGCAAGGCCGAACGCTGCACGATCACGATCGAGGACGGAGTGCTGGAGATGTCCAACGACGGGCTGAGCGGACCGGTGGGCGAGCACGCGCCCAACGGCCTGGCGGGCCTGGCCCAGCGCGTGCGCGCGGCGGGCGGCACCCTGGAGGCCGCGCCGACGCCCGAGGGCCGCTACCTGCTGCGGGCGGCGGTGCCGGCATGATGACCAGGGTGCCGCCGGCGGAGGTGCCGGCATGACGACCAGGGTGCTGCTGGCGGACGACGAGCACCTGATCAGAGGCGCCATCGCGGCCCTGCTCGACCTCGAGGAGGGCATCGAGGTCGTCGCCCAGGTGGGCAGGGGCGACGAGGTGGCGGCCGCCGTGACCGAGCACCGGCCCGACGTGGCCGTGCTCGACATCGAGATGCCCGGCATGGACGGCCTCAGCGCGGCCGAGCGGATCAGCTCCCAGTGCAAGATCATCATCCTGACGAGCCTGGGCCGCCCCGGCTACCTGCGCAGGGCCATGGCGGCGGGCGTGAGCGGCTTCCTCGGCAAGGACGCCTCGGCGGAGGAGCTGGCCATGGCGATCCGCAAGGTCCAGGCCGGGGGCCGCTACCTCGACGCCGAGCTGGCCGCGGCGGCGATGGCCGCCGGGGACAGCCCGCTCACCGAGCGCGAGCGCGACGCGCTCCGGCTGGCCGGCGACGGGGCCACGATCTCGCGGATCGCGGCCGAGCTGCATCTGACCGAGGGCACCGTACGCAACTACCTGTCGAGCGCGATGACCAAGCTCAACGCGCAGAACCGCCTGGAGGCCATCCGGACCGCCCAGCGCATGGGCTGGCTCTGAGTGGCTGTGAACAAGCCCTTTGCCATGGAGATTGGGCGCTTCGCCAGGATTTCGCCCACTTCATCCTCTTGGCGTGTCGTCACCACCACCCCGGAGGGCTTGTTCACAGGTACCAGGGGTTTGGATCGTCCATCTGGACTATGTGAGCCGGGTGCGGTCTGCGCCGATGGCGACGCCGACGATCGTGCAGAACTCGGTGCCATGGTTGTGCCAGGCGTGTCGGGTGCCGTTCTGGATGACCACGTCGCCTGCCCGCAACACCGTCTGCTCGCCGTCGTCGAGCTCCAGCGTGACCTCGCCTGAGACGACCAGGACGTAGTCGATGCTGTCGGTGGTGTGCATCCCCGGAGCGTCGGGCTCCATTGCGGCCATCGCGCCCGGCATCTGCCGCTCCAGCTCATCCAAGGCCGCGGCCATATCGAGATCCGGAGGTAAGACCAGCTCGCCCGGCGGGATCGTGTTGATCATGAAGCGCGATCCATCTCGGGGCGGGTACCACGCCTCGGCGCGCCGCGGCGAGCCATCGTCTGGGAACGTGGGTCGCTCGTCCCGGCCCCACAGCCGGTAGGCCGCATAGCCGGGCATCAGCTCGGAAGTGATGGGCTCGATGTCACGGTCGTCGACCACGCGGGCCTTACCCTCGGTGTCGTGCCCGGTGACCACTCGGCGAATCTTCATTGCACTCCACCTTTAATACTGTGGCGTATGGATACGGTGGCGTATTCATACGCCACCGTATCCTGAGCCTGCGAACCCGGCAATACCTCGGCGTATCCTGTTGCGCGTGGTGAAGGAGTCGACCCGGCTGTCCGCCCAGGACTGGGCGCAGGCCGCACTTAAGGCGATCGCGGACGGCGGGCTGGCCGCGGTCGCGGTCGAACCGCTGGCGCGGACGCTCGGCGTGACCAAGGGCAGTTTCTACGCGCACTACCGGAACCGGGACGAGCTGATCGCGGCGGCACTCGCGGACTGGGTGCGAAATCACGGCGAGGGAGGACTCGCCGAATTCGCCGCGATCGCCGACCCAGCACGGCGGTTGCGCGAGCTGCTCACCGCTGTCGTGCAGGCCGTCCAGCCGTTGGCGCCATCGGTGCACCTGAGCCTGCTCGGGGACCGCAACGACCCCCGGGTCAGGGATGCGGTTCGCCGGGTGAATCGGGCCCGGCTGGAACTCCTGGTTCGTACCTACCGCGAGCTCGGCCTGCCGCCCGACCGCGCGGCGTCTCGGGCGCGGGTCGCCTACGCGGCCATCCTCGGGCTGTTGCACCTGGCGCAGACCGATCCGGACGCCCCGCACTCCGCCGTACTCGCCGACGAGGCGATCGCGGTCTTCCTGCCGTCATGACGGTGCACGCCGGCTGAGGTTGGCCCGTGGGTCATCGGAACGAGAGAAGGTTGTTCACAGGCACTGAGGTCAGGCTCGGGACAGCAGCGCCACGCACTCCACGTGGTGGGTCATGGGGAAGGCATCGAAGGCCCGCAAATCAGTGAGCTGGTAACCGCGCTCCGCCAGCCAGGCGAGATCGCGCGCCAGTGTGGCCGGGTCGCACGACACGTACACGATGCGCAGCGCATCCAGCGAGGCGACCCGCTCCACCACCTCGCGCCCCAGCCCGGCCCTGGGCGGGTCCACCACCACGAGGTCGGCGCGCTCGATCTGGAAGCGGTCCAGCGCCTCCTCGACCCGCCCCCGCTCCACCCGGGCCTGCGGCAGGTCGCTGAGGTTGGCCCGGGCGTCGCGTACGGCCGCCGCGTCCGACTCCAGGCCGAACACCGCGCCGGACGACCCCACGGCCTCGGCCAGCCCGGCCGCGAAGAGCCCCACCCCGCAGTAGAGGTCGAGCGCCCACTCCCCCGGCTCCGGCGCCGCGTACGCCAGCACCGCGTCCACCAGCGTCTCGGCGGCGCCCGGATGCACCTGCCAGAAGCCGCTCCCCGCCACCCGGAACTCCCGGTCGCCCACCTGCTCGCGCAGCACCCCGGAGCCGCGCCGCGGCACCGTACGGCCCTTGCCCTCGTCGAGCAGGATCGAGGCGGGCGCGTCGAGATCGGGCACCGTCACACTCCGCCGGGGTTTGGGCGCGATCACCACGGCCCGGTCGCCGGCGGAGGACGCGATGACCTCGACGCCGGCCGCCCCCGGCCAGGTGCGCTGCTCGGCCCCGACCGCCTCCACCTCGGGATGCGCGATCAGGCAGGCGTCCACGACCTCGATCTCGTGTGACCGGTGCCGGCGGAAGCCCAGCTCGCCGCTGGGCCGGGCGGCGAACTGCACCCGGGTACGCCAGCCGAGCCCGTCCTTGGCGCCCGGCACCTCCTCCACCACGACCTCGCGCGAGATGCCCGCGAGCCGCTGCAACTGCTCGGCCACGACCTGCGCCTTGAGCCGCCGCTGCGCCTCCACCGTGGCGTGCTGCCAGTCGCAGCCACCGCACCGACCCGGGCCCGCGTACGGGCACGGCGGCACCACCCGGTCGGGCGAGGCCTCCAGGATCTCCACGGCGTCGGCGCGCAGGAACCGGGCGGTCTCCTCGGTGACGCGGGCGATGACGCGCTCGCCGGGCAAGGCATGCCGGACGAACACCACGCGCCCTTCGTGGCGCGCCACACACCAGCCGCCGTGCGCGACCGGACCTACCGTCAGCTCGAGAGATTCCTGTTCCACATGGACACCCTATGCCCGGAGCCGCTCCTCATCTTTGACGGCCTGGTGCCAGGGCCGGCGCACGGACCCGGGGGCGAACGGCTCGGGCCTGCCCTTGAGCCGGTCGGAGGAGTGCAGCTGCCAGGGCACGCTCGTCACCATGACCCCCGGCTTGAACAGCAGCCGCGCCTTCAGCCTGAGCGCGCTCTGGTTGTGCAGCAGGTGCTCCCACCAGCGGCCGACCACGTACTCGGGGATGAACACGGTCACCACGTCGCGCGGCGAGCCCCGCCGCAGGGTCTTGACGTAGTCGAGGATGGGCTGGGTGATCTCGCGGTACGGGGAGTCGAGCATCTTGAGCGGCACCGGGATGCCCCGCCGCTCCCACTCCTCCTGCAGCTTGCGCGCCTCCTCGCCCTCGACGCCCACCGTGACGGCCTCCAGCGTGGACGGCCTGGTGGCACGGGCGTACGCGAGCGCGCGCAGGGTCGGCTTGTGGATCTTCGAGACGAGCACGATCGCGTGGTTGCGCGCGGGCAGCATGGTCGGCTCGTAGTCCTCGGTGACCTCGAGCTCGGCGGCCACGTTGTCGTAGTGGCGCCTGATGCCCTTCATCATGAGGAAGAGTATCGGCATCGCCAGGCACACGATCCACGCCCCGACCAGGAACTTCGTCAGCAGCACGACCACCAGCACGAGCCCCGTCATGATGCCGCCGAAGAAGTTGATCACTCGGGAGCGGTGCATCTGGTGGCGCACCTTGGGGTCGGTCTCGGTCTTCAGGTGGCGGGTCCAGTGGATGACCATGCCGGTCTGGCTGAGCGTGAACGAGACGAAGACGCCGACGATGTAGAGGTTCAGCAGGCGGCTGACGTCGGCCTGGAACCCCCACAGCAGCAGGCACGCGCCCGCCGCCAGGATGATGATGCCGTTGGAGAAGGCCAGCCGGTCGCCGCGGGTGTGCAGCTGGCGCGGCAGGTAACGGTCCTGCGCCAGGATCGAGCCGAGCACCGGGAAGCCGTTGAACGCGGTGTTGGCCGCCAGGAAGAGGATCAGCGCCGTCACCGCCGAGATCACCACGAACGGCAGCGACCCGCCGCCGAACACCGCGTCGGCCACCTGGGAGATGATCGGCTGCTGGTAGTAGCCGGGGCCGACCGGGACGCCGTCGGGCCCGCGCAGGTCGGTCGCGACCACGGACGGCTCGGCCACCTTCACGCCGGAGGCCAGGCCGAGCGCGATGATGCCGCCGAACATGGTGATCGCGACCAGGCCCATCATCAGCAGCGTGGTGGCGGCGTTCTTGCTCTTAGGCTTCCTGAACGCGGGTACGCCGTTGCTGATGGCCTCGACCCCCGTCAGGGCGGCGCAGCCGGAGGAGAACGCGCGCAGGATCAGGAACGCGGCGGCGAAGGTGGCCAGGTTGGTCTGCTCGGGCTCGATGGTGAACTGGGCGCTCGGCGCGTGGAGCTCCTCCCCCAGCACCAGCAGCCGGAACCCGCCCCAGGCGATCAGGCCCAGCACGGCGATCATGAACGCGTACGTCGGGATGGCGAAGGCGACGCCGGACTCACGAATGCCACGCAGGTTGACCACGGTGAGCAGGATGACGATGACGATGGCGATGGCGGGCTTGTGCTCGCCCACGAACGGGATCGTGGCGCCGACGTAGTCGACGCCGTTGGCGACGGACACCGCGACGGTCAGCACGTAGTCGACCATGAGCGCGCTGGCGACGGTGAGCCCGGCGTTCTTGCCGAGGTTGGTGGTCGCCACCTCGTAGTCGCCGCCGCCGCTGGGATAGGCGTGCACGTTCTGCCGGTACGACGCCACGACGGTGAGCATCACGACCACGACGGCGATCGCGACCCACGGGCTGTATGTATAGAAGGAGACGCCGGCCAGTGACAGGATGACCAGGATCTCCTGAGGCGCATACGCCACAGAAGAGAGCGCGTCACTCGCGAAAACCGGTAGTGCTATCCGTTTAGGGAGGAGCTGCTCGTGGAGCTGCCCGCTTCGTAGGGCACGTCCCACGAGCAAGCGTTTGACAAGATCCGTTACCTTCGCCACGTAACCTGATGCTAGCCCCATGCCGAGGTCCTAAACGAGGCGCTCCCCCCTCGGGCCATACTGGTGTCCAGCAACCGGCCGACCGCGAACATGCGGGGGGAAATGCATATAGTGATCATGGGATGTGGCCGGGTCGGCTCGACTCTCGCCCACATCCTCGAAGACAGCGGCCATTCCGTCGCCATCATCGACCGCGACCCGCAGGCGTTCAGGCGGCTGCGCGCCGGATTCCGGGGGCGGCGGGTGACCGGCATCGGCTTCGATCGCGACGTGCTCACCGAGGCCGGCATCGAGTCCGCCGCCGCGTACGTCGCGGTCTCCAGCGGCGACAACTCCAACATCATCTCCGCCCGCGTGGCCCGCGAGACGTTCGGCGTGGACAACGTGGTCGCTCGCATCTACGACCCTCGCCGGGCCGAGGTCTACCAGCGGCTGGGCATCCCCACGGTGGCGACCGTCCGCTGGACGGCCGACCAGATCATGCGGCGCATCCTCCCCGAGGGCGCCGAGCCTCTCTGGCGCGACCCCACGGGCACCGTCATCCTGGCCGAGGTCACCGCGCACTCCGACTGGATCGGCACCCGCGTCGTCGACCTCGAATCACGCGTACGGACGCGCGTCGCCTTCATCAACCGCATGGGCGAGGCCCTGACCATCACGGACGACACCGTGGTGCAGGAGGGCGACGTGCTGCACGTGATCGCCGCGGAGAACGACATGGACCGCGTCAACAAGGTGCTCGCCGCGGCACCGGAAGAGGAGGAGTGATGCGCGTCGCCATCGCCGGAGCAGGCGCCGTCGGCCGCTCCATCGCCGCCGAGCTCCTGGAGAACGGCCACGAGGTCCTGCTCATCGACATCGACCCCCGAGCCATCAAGATCGACAGCGTGCCGCGCGCCGAGTGGCTGCTCGCCGACGCCTGCGAGATCGCCTCCCTCGACGAGGCCGGCCTCAACAACTGCCACGTCGTGGTCGCCTCCTCCGGCGACGACAAGGTCAACCTGGTCGTCTCCCTGCTGGCCAAGACCGAGTACGGCGTGCCGCGCGTGGTGGCCCGCATCAACCACCCCAACAACGAGTGGCTCTTCAACGAGTCGTGGGGCGTGGACGTGGCCGTCTCCACCCCGCGCCTGCTGAGCGCGCTGGTGGAGGAGGCGGTCAGCGTCGGAGACCTCGTCCGCCTGATGACCTTCCGCCAGGGCCAGGCCAACCTGGTGGAGCTCACGCTGGCGGAGGACGCGCCGGTCGTGGGCCAGCGAGCGGGCTCCGTACCCTGGCCGGTGGACTCCGCCCTGGTGGCGATCCTCAGAGAGGGCCGGGTCCTGGTGCCGACGGCGGACGACCCGCTGGAGGCGGGGGACGAACTGCTGTTCGTGGCCAACCAGGAGGTGGAGCAGGAGCTCGCCCACCTCCTCTCCCAGCACTAGCCGGTACGGGCCCGAGGGCGGACAGCAAGGTCCTCGCATTAGGGGGCGCTACGCGCCATGCGAGCACTCGGGCCCTACCTCCCAGGGGCTCCGCCCCTTCGACCCCGAAAAGCATGGGCCTCCGCCACTCGCCGGCCCCCACCCGTTGCCTGGTTACCGGGTGGGCCTGCTGGAGCCCACCCCAAACCCGCTCGCTGCGCTCGCTGGAAACCTGCCCTCTCGTCCTGATTACCCGGCAGGACTCATGGAAGCGGGCACCGGGCGCTCGTCAGAGGGTTGGTGCTTCAATTCACCGACAGAGCGGCTAAATCAGATCGTCGAACTCCCCGTCCTTGATCCCTCCAAAGAACGCTTCAAGCTCAGGGCGGGTAAAAACCAGAACGGGTCCTGTCGGGTTCTCGCTGTCGCGAAAGAGCACAAAGGGTCCTCGGCCGGCCTTGTGAGGAGCATCGGCCGGCGCGGCGTCCGCGACCGCGACCTCCACACAACCGTTGCCGCCGTCACTGCGCCGGCTCTTACGCCAGTTGAGGATTGAGGGGTCGATTGGACTCGTGTGCATGGCTTGCTGGTCCTCTTCCATCTATAGGCGTCCAACCACTTCTGAGATCAACTCCGCTGAGTCGTCTGGGCTGAGCGCCATCGCACGCACTTGGTCAAAGGCGAGGCTGTAGGAGTGAACCTCCCTGTCATCCTCGATCCACAGACTACTCGTCATGGTCTCGATGTAGACCACATCAGGGTCGTACACCTCGGGGAACGACAGGATCGAGAACGGGGTGTTAGCCCCGGGATGGGCGCCGACCGAGCAGGCGAGGACCTGGATCGTGACGTTAGGCAACTCTGACATCCGGATCAAGGACTCATGCTGAGCCCTCATCACCTCCGAGCCGCCTACCAGGCGATTGAGCGCAGCTTCGTCCAGGACCATCCAGATACTAAGCGGGTTGTCCGCATAGAGGATCTTCTGTCGGGTCATGCGGATCTCTACCCGGCGGTCAATCTCAGAAGCGGGCGTAAACGGCATGAGAGCCGCCCGGATGACGGCACGCGCGTAGTCTTCTGTTTGCAGTAGGCCGTGGATGAGGGTCTGCGAGAAGCACCTGATGCCTGCGGCCTCGGATTCGAGGCCGATGTAGTTCGCGTAGTCGGTTGAGATCGACTCGTACGTTTCCCACCAACCCCGCCGCATGGCTGTCCGCGCAAGCTCGTGGAGGGCCTCACGTTTTGCACCTGACACCCCGTAGAGATCGCAGAGTGCCGTGAGGTCACCGGTTCGCACCCCGACTTGTGCTGTCTCGATGCGGCTGACCTTGCTGACGGACCACCCGAGCCGTTCTCCTGCTTGCTCTCCGGTGAGTCGGGAGCGCTCGCGCAGAAGGCGGAGTTCCCCCGCGAGTCTGCGTCGGCGAAGAGTGGGGCCTCGCCCACCGGCCATCGTCGAAAACCCCCTTCAGTATTGGGCTCTCTAGTGTTCCGCACGTACTCCGCATCTGTACGAGGAGTCGATGGAGAGAATGAGGTTGCAAATTTGCAGTTTCGCTTGCAGCCTGCAGCGAATCGCGTCAAGCTTCGACTACAAAGAGTGATGCCTTGAGCACGGACAGACCTGGGTCACATGTAGGCCCGAGGTCGTGATCAGAGGGTGCATGCGCCCGAGCCAACGCGCAACCGGACGAAACTAAGGAGGCGGTGTTATGGACGAAGAGTTCCTGGCCGAGTTGGTGTTCCCGGGTCAGCGGCGTTCGGTGTCCGCAGCTCGTCACTGCGTAAGGAACGTACTGAAAGCAGCTGGCCATCGGTGCCTCGACGGCGCGCTGCTCGGTCAGCGAACTCGTCGGAAACGCCGTCCTGCACACCGTCTCTGGAACGGCGGGCGGGTTGGTCACGGTGGCAGTCCGGCAGATCGGTGACACCATTGCCCGCATTGACGTGATTGACCAGGGTGCGCTGATCGCTCCTCGGGTGCGTGACCCCAGTGATACGGAGTGCTCGGGGCGAGGTCTACAGATAGTCGGAGAGATCGCGATCCGATGGGGCGTGCACGACGACGCACTTGGCGGCAGGGCGGTGTGGGCCGAAGTGCTCACCAGGGAAGACGCCTCAGTCGCCGTCATGAATCCATCGCTGTTCGAGGTGGAGGCTGATGCCGCTGCTTTCCCGGTTTGAGCTGGGCGGATCCCGACTTCAGGAGCCATGAGCAATCAGAGCGTGACCGACTGTGGGCCAATGCCTGTACAGCGAGGAGATCTTTGCGATGATGACTCCGAAGCGGATTTCTCGGTCGAGGAGAGGAGGGGCGGAGCCGATGTCCTACAGTCCAAAGCTTGCGGCGGCGCTCTCGGGCGCCACGCTTCGCCAACTCGCGCACTGGCGTAAGGCCAGCGCCAGCCGTGGGGCTGTGCTCATCCCTGAGATCTCCGAGATCCGTCCCATTCTCTACTCCTTCCGCGACCTGGTGGCGCTGCGGACCTGCGTGAAGCTGCGCAATGACACCTCGCTGCAGAAGATCCGGCGAGCCCTGGACACGCTTCGTGACGATCTACAGGAGCGTGAGCACCTGTCGGCTTACCGCCTGGTGGCCGATGGCTCCACGGTCTATCTCGTCGAGCCGGGACAGGCAACCGACCTTGTGCGTCGCAAGGCTCATGCGGTCATCCATGAGATGGTCGATGTCCTACGCCCGTTCTACCGAGATGGCCGGCACATTCCCGATCTCCTTCGGCCGCGTGATCACGTCACCGTCGATCCTGCTATCAGGGGCGGAATACCTGTGATCGAAGGCACCCGTGTGCCCTATGACGAGGTCGCAGCCTTGTTGCGTGACGGGGTACCAGCCGAGCAGATCTCCACGTACTACCCGAACGTGACGGCCCCTGCGGCGTTGGACGCGAAGGACTTCGCTGATTACGTCGACAGCTATGACCCCCCGAGGGAGCCGAGTGAGGCTTCTGCTGGATGAGAATGTCCCCAAGCCGCTCCATCAGGTTCTCACCACATTCATCCTGAACCACGGAATCGTGCACCTGCTCGATCTCGATGGCTGGTCTGGAACCCGCGATGAGACGCTCTACCCTCGGGCTGCGGCTGATGGGTTCGATGCGATCCTGACCAACGACGGACGGCAGATGCAGCGTCCACGAGAGGTCGCGGCCATCGCCACCTCCGGAATACATCGGATCGAATATTCGCACAAGCACCCAGGATTGGTCGGGATAGGCATCGCTATCGCGACCGTCGCGGCCGGCCTGCCTGGCGCGCTGGCCTTGCTGGAAGAGTCCGATGGCCAGCGGCTGATCACCTTGCGTGGTATCGATCCGACTGCGGCCAGTCGCCTAAATCTCATCGATCCGGCCAAGACGCCGCCGAAGTTCTGGCCCTCGCTGCTGTGATCATCTGCTGGCGACGCCTCGTCCGCTGACGCTCACTGCGGCACGGGCGCGGTAGGACCAGGCAGCGAGAAACAGACCGATGCCCCAGACCAAGAACTGCGGAATTCCGTAGACGACGATCCACGGACTGAAAATGCCGTCGTCGCTGAAGTCGGCGGCCAACTGCCATGCGGCCCATGCCGTGTACCCCAGCAAGAAGACCGACACCGCGAACGCCGTGGTGGCAAGCGTCCGGTGCGGCACCCTCTGCCCGGAGACCAGCGGCACCCAGCGCGGGAAGACCAGGCCCCATGGTCGCACCAGGCTCAGCGCCAGGACTCCCGCCAGCATCGCCATGGCGCAGAGGACGAAGAGATAGGGACTGCCGCCTTGCGCGTACCAGTCCCGAAACCTCGCCTCGTCAGCCCAGAGGGGGAGTCCCAGAGCCCATACCGCGTGCAGCGGTATGAACCCGATCGTCGCCGAAAGCGCAGAGGCGTAGGCTGCTCGGATGGCCCAACGCGGGGCAGGTACTTCAGCTCGCTCACTCACCATGTCCCCAGCGTCTCCGAGCCACCTCGGCCAGGGATCCCCCGCACTGGTGAACCCTCTCCCTCCCATGGATGATCAACGGGACGTTCGCCTATCAGCGTCGTCGCCCGCTCACGGCAGCCCTCTGTTGGGACCTCTCAAGGGACGCTCAGCCCATCAATGGAGAGTCATGCGGGTCGTTCGTGTCCGCGCAGTCCGTGGCGCCCCTCTGCGGCACGAGAAAAGCCCCCTCCGGCATGAGGAACACGTCGAAGCCCCGCATCACCTCCGCGCCCCCTCCGCACAGAGCGGGATCCGGCCCGAGCCAGTCGTCGTCGGCGATCGCGGGCCCGGCTGCCCCGAAGAAGAAGGCGGTCGCGGTCACGGCCATGATGGCGCTTCTGTACATGACGGGCCCCCGATACGGCGTGAATTGATCGTTCGCCGGCCTTCGTACCCACGCAAGTGGATCACCTGTGTAAGAGATTGCCCCAGAGGTCTTTACCGCCTCCCTTCCAGCGGCCGTCGCAACACCCCAGCCTGGGGAGTGCGATGGAAGAGTTCGAGATCCGCAAGATCCGCTCGCAACCAGGCGTGCGAGGGCGCTGCGGATGGAGTGTAGGCACCGGTGTCAAAGCTCTCTGGGCGAGTGACGCCGGGGCGACGTATGGATGGCCTTTCTCAACAGCGGAGGCTCTCCCTACCCGTGATCTTCATGCTTGCCGTAGGGACACAGCGGCGCTCAGATGATCCACTGGTTGCCCTCCGAAGAGAAAGGCAACAGGGATGGAGCAATGTGATCGGCGCGCTGCGATCGGAACGGCGGCCGCGCTGCTTGCGAGTGGCGTGACCGTGATGGCGGCCAGCGAACCCGCCCGAGCGGAGTCCTCAGGCGAGCAGGCCCGGGAGTCGTTCCGGGTAGTAGACCGCCGAGGCCGCCAGCGTTTTCTGGCGAGCTCGAGCAAACCCCCGATGATCGTTGGCGGCAAGACGTACCCCGCCGACCAACGCCAAGGGCCCGAGGGCACCTATCTGATCTTCAATGATGGGGACGGCAACGAGAAAGGAGGCATCACGGCCTCCTCTGTCGGGGCCAGCCTCTCACTCGACTACACCAACGCGCAGGCGATCACATTGGCCACCCGCTGGCAGGGCGTCCACGGCGCGGCGATGCTGGAGATGAAGCACATGCCTGATCCAGCGCTCCCGGTCGAGCAAGTGCCCGCCATGCCGTCGCGTGTCCAGTTGGGCTACAGCACTCCAGAAGGAGCCTTTCTGGTGCTCAACGACTCGCGAGGACGCCCGAGGATTGTCCTGGAGATCGATGGCGACGACAAACCGATGATCAAGGTGCTGGACTCCGAGGGCAAGGTTGTCGGTCAGCTTCCCGAAGCGCCAGTCAGACAGGGTTCGTAGCCGCCATCCGAGATTGCCGGCCCCAGACACGATGTGTCGGAGCTGTAAGAGCGCGCATGACGCTCGGCTGGGATATCCAGCCGAGCGCCTCGTTATGCTGCTCGCACAGTAACGGATCACTGTGTTGCGACGACCCCGCACGTCGGCCAGGGCCTGATGGAAGCCGGGAACGTCTTCTTCACGCCTCCAGGGCCGTCCAGCCGGATGCCCGGCGTACCCAGTCGGGTGACGCTGAACGCCATGGCGATCCGGTGGTCTCCGCGCACCCCTGGCGCAGGATTCAGGAACCAAGGGTACTGCCGAGTTGCCACAAGGACGCCATGGGCAACGCTTTGAACTTGTCGCCGAAAGGCAGCGTCTGTTCTCCGGTATAGAGGACGAACCCCGCGCGGAATCTCGCTCCCAGGCGGTCCGCCAAGTGGCGCAAGCCGCGGAAGTCATCTCCGCGGACGGTCTCTGCGGCTTTGATTTCGATGCCGACCACTTCACCGGACGCGTGCTCAAGGACCATGTCCACTTCGACCTGGTCCCGATCCCGGTAATGGAACAGTTGGACAGGTTCGTTGGCCCAGGTGAGTTGGCGGGCCACTTCGCCGATCGCGAAATTTTCGAGCAGCGGCCCGATGGGGGCCGTGACGTCCCTGGCGCGATCAGGTGACATGCCGATGAGCCTCCCGCCGAGCCCACTGTCTGTGATGATCAGTTTGGGCGTGGAGATGGCGCGGCGCGTCAGATTCGAGGACCATGCCGGTACGCGCTTGATGAGGAAGACCAGCTCCAGAAGGTCCAGATAACGAGAGAGCGTCATCCTGGGTAGTCCTACGTCGCCTGCCATCGATTGCACCACGGCCAGTCCTCCCATGCGAGCCGCGATGACGCTCAGCAGCCTCCGCATCTCCGCTGGACGCTCGATATCCGAGATCTGGCGTACATCTCGTGTGATCAGGTCGGTGATGTAGGAGTCGAAGAATCTGTTGCGCCTGCGTCCCGGGTCCCGCCGGATCGCCTCGGGGTAGCCGCCACGCAGTGCCCTGTCCACGTAGTCATGCTTGCGGAGCGCGCAGGGCGGCATGCTGACATCCTCGCCCTGCGTGAAGATGTGGTCGACGAATCCGTCTGGAGCAGACTCGATCTCTCCTTGAGACAGTGGCCACAACTCGATGGTTTCCGTCCGACCGGGTAGCGCATCAGGAAGATCACGTAGTCCAAGCAGGCGGGCGGAGCCGGTGAGGAGATAGCGGCCGGGATGCGGATCCTGGTCAACCACATGTTTGATCGGTAGCAGCAGTTGTGGCGCACGTTGGATCTCGTCGATCATCAGAAGCCCGTCATGCTGGACGAACGCAACGGGATCCTCCTCCGCTGCAGCCAGGATCGCGGGATCGTCGAGGTAGAGCTTACGGGCGTTGCTTGCCTGGGCAACGATCAAGCCGGCCATTGTGCTCTTTCCTACTTGCCGGGCACCGTTCACGACCACGACTCGCGTGTCCGCCAGGGCTTCAAGTGTCATCGCTTCGGCGCGTCTTGGAAACAGGGCCGGATTGGTCATGCCTCGCACGTTACCGCAGATGAACGCATAGACGTGGGCGTTCTGCCGAAGGATACGTGGGCGTTCTGCCGCTGCATCTGTGGGCGTTCTGCCGATACGTCTGTGGGCGTTCTGCCGAACGGTTCGTGGACGTTCTGCCGCACCGATGGCCGGGTCGCTATGAGAGCGCCCAGCCCGCCCGCAGCTCGGCCAGGGCCTGGTGGAAGCCGGGGAACGTCTTCTTCACACATCCGGGCTCGTCCAGCGTGACGCCCGGCGTACGCAGTCCGGTAATGCTGAACGCCATGGCGATCCGATGATCCCCGTGGCAGGCGATCTCGGCCGCGCGAGGCGAGGCCGGGTGGATCTCGATCCAGTCCCGTCCGGTGCGTACGGGTACTCCCAGGCGGCTCAGGTTCTCGGCGCAGGCGGCCAGGCGGTCGCACTCCTTGATCCGTGTGTTGTAGACGTCCTCGATGCGCACCGGCCCGTCCGCGAACGGGGCGATGGCGGCGAGCGTGGGGACGGTGTCGGAGATGTCGCGCATGTTCACGGTCAGGCCGCGCAGCCGGCCGTTGCCGGTCACGGTCACCGCGTCGGGCCGCAGCTCCACCGTCGCGCCCATCCGCCCGAGCACCTCGGCGAAGCGCACGTCGCCCTGGAGCGAGGCCGAGCCCAGCCCTGGGATGGTGACGCTGTGGCCGGTGAGCGCGGCGGCGGCCAAGGGGTAGCTCGCTGTGGAGGCGTCCGGCTCGATGGTGTAGTCGGTGGCCGCGTACGGCTGGGGCGGCACGTGGAAGGTGTCGCCCGCGCGCTCGACCTCGACACCGAAGCGGCGCATCATCGCCAGGGTGATCTCCACGTACGGCGCCGAGACGAGGTCCGTCACGGTGATGTGCAGCCCTTCGGCCGTGAGCGGTCCGACGAGCAGCAGCGCGGTGAGGAACTGCGAGGAGAGTCCCGCGTCCAGCGTGATCCGCCCGCCCTTGATCCCCCGGGCGCGTACGGTCAGCGGATGGTGCCCCTCCTGCCCCTCGTGGACCAGGTCGACCCCGAGCTCTCGCAGCGCCTGTGTGAGCGGGCCGAGCGGGCGGCGGCGCATCTGGGCGGAGGCGTCGAACCGGAAGACCCCCTGCCCGGCGGCCGCGAGCGCGGGCAGGAAGCGTGCGGTCGTGGCGCCGTCGCGGCAGAACACCTCGGCCTCGGCGGCGCGCGGCCCCTCGGGACGGCCCTCGATCGTCCACGTCCGGGGGTCGCGCTCCACCCGGTAGCCCAGGGTCGCCAGTCCCTCGGCGAACCCTTCCGTGTCGTCCGAGACCAGCGGCTGCCGCAGCAGCGTGGTGCCGCGCGCGGCGGCGGCGAGGAACAGGGCGCGGGCGGTGATGGACTTCGATCCTGGAACCTGCATGATGTTCACCCGCAGCAGCCTACGGCCATGATCGAAGCATGGCCGGCGTCAGGCCGGGGCCACCGGCTTGATCGGGGTGCGTCCGCGGCCCAGGACCCAGAGCATGGCGGCGAGGGCGGCCACCTGCAGGGGCCAGCCCATGACGATCTTCGCGAAACCGAGGGCGGCGACCGCTTGGTCGCCGCCTCCGAACAGGTACACCGGTGCCTGCACGGCCACCCGGACCGCGCATGGCAACATGAGCATCCAGGTCAGCTTGGTGCAGAGCCGCACGATGCCCGGGTCCTTGTGCCAGGCGGTCGGGTCGCCCGTGACCGAGCCGATCAGGAAGCCCACCACCGGCCAGCGGGCGACGATCGACAGCAGCATCGCCACCATGTAACCGGCGTTCCACAGGATGCCGGGCAGGAAGTAGTCTTTCGCGTCACCGGTGCGGCTGGCGAAGAACGCGCCGATCGCGATGCCGATCAGGCTGTTGATCACGAACTGCGGCGTGGACCGCTGCACGATCCTGACCAGCAGCAGCACCACCGACAGCGAGACGCTGACGATGAGCGACACCTTCAGGTCCTCGGTGAGGACCCAGCAGAGCGTGAACGCGATCGTCGGGATCGCCGCCTCGATGATGCCGCGCACACCGCCGAACGCCTTGGCGAGCTGGGCTCGCACCGCCGCTTCAACGGTGTCGTGGGCGACCTCTTCCGCCTCAGCACTCACGTGTCAACTCCCTGGGCGCAGCTCGTAACGCGGATTGAACATCACCTTGCGCCCGTCCTGGACGCTGACCAGGCCCTCGGCCTTGACCGTGCGACCGGGCTCGATGCCTGCGATCTTGCGGCGGCCGAGCCAGACGAGGTCGATCACGTCGGACCCGTCGTACAGCTCGGCCTCGAGAGCGGGAGCGCCGCCCCTCGGACGTAGTGTGACTGTACGTAGCGTACCTGCTACGCAGAAGCGCCGGCGCCCGCCGCACGAGACGATGGGGGTAGCGCCCACCTCATCGGCGTCTTCCCGAAGTTCCTGGGCCTCGATCTCGGACTGGGGTGAGGCCAGCCGACTGAAGAACCCGCGCAATCCCCCGCGTTTCGGAGGCTCTGCCGTACTCATGATGAATCAGCCTATGTGATGTCGGCGCGATGTCAGCCCTCAGCGAATCTCGCTTATTTCCGGCCCTCGCTTGAACGGGTTGAGCCCGGGCCGCTCGTCCGATTTCTCGCTCGTCTGCTCGTTGGGGCGGCGCAGCGGAATCGGCTCCTCACGGGCCATCGGCTCGTCGCCGCGTACCACCACGACGTCCTTCAAGAAGTCTATGTACGCCGCCGCGACCGACTCATCCAGCGCCGCCGGGCCGGAGATCACCGCGAGCAGGAACCAGCGGGGCCCGTCGACGCCGATGTAGCGAACGGGGCGGGCGGCGCCCTCGACCCTCATCTCGCCGGCCAGCTCCCTGCCGAACGGGCCTTCCTGCTCCTCCAGCTGCTTGGCCTGCGAGACGATCTTGGTCTTGACCTCGTCCCACAGGCCCGAGCTCCGTGGCGCGGCCAGGGCCTGGATCTGCAGCGAGCTCTCCTCGTAGAGGACGACGACGCCGACGTGCTGGTCTCCGACGGAGGCCAGACGTACGTCGAAGTCGGGGTTGTGCGGCAGCCGCAGGCCACCGAGGTCGATCCTGTCGCTCTCCGGGTGGGGCTCGTCGGCGTCCCACGGGCCGGACTCTCGGACAGGGGCGGCAGACTCCTGCTCGGCCGCCTGTTCCGGCTGCTCACGACGGCGACGTCGGAACACGTTCCTCACTCTCCTTGCTCGCGGGGCCGTCTGCACGACCCATTGATCATCGTCCTGTCGATCCGAACCCGTTGGCGCCGCGCACCGAACCCGGCAGCCGTTCGACCTCGTAGAAGGCCGCGCGCTCCACCCGCTGGACCACGAGCTGCGCCACGCGGTCACCCCGCTGGAGGCGGAACGGCTCCTTGGCGTCGGTGTTGATGAGCGTCACCTTGATCTCGCCGCGGTATCCCGCGTCCACGGTGCCGGGGGCATTGACCAGCGTGACACCGTGCCTGGCCGCCAGCCCCGAGCGCGGGTGCACGAACGCGGCGTAGCCGTCGGGCAGGGCGATCGCGACCCCCGTGCCGACGACGGCCCGCTCGCCGGGCAGCAGCTCGACGTCCTCGGCCGCGTAGAGGTCGGCGCCCGCGTCTCCCGGATGGGCGTAGGAGGGCATCGGCAGCTCCGCGTCGAGCCGGTGGATGAGGACCTCGACGTCGCTCAAAGGGTCACCTCGTAGTCGTGGTGTTCGTCAGGGGCGCCGATGCGCCCCTCAGCCTCAAGGTACGCCTTTCCGCCTGTGATGCCGTTGCACCAGGCACCCAGGTGGAGTGTCGTGCCCATGCGAACGGGGATGCCGGGCGGCGGCGGGGCGGTGAGGCAGGAACGAGTCACGGGTGACGAGGTTACTCCGTGTCCACCCCGCGGCCGTCCTCGCGGCGGGCAGGGGCGTTCTCGTTCTTCTCCTCGCCCGGCTCACCGGCTGCCCCCTCGCGAGGCGCGCCCCCCTCGCCGGGGCCCTCCTCAGGAGGGACGTGTTCATGGGGCGGTGGCGGCAGAGCGGGCGGTTTGTGCCGGAGCTCGGGCAGCGCCCGATAGATCACCGCGGCCACCGGCACCGCCACTGCGGCCCCCGCGATGCCCGCGAGGATGCCGCCGATGGCCAGCACGAGGATGATCGCCAGCGGGTGGAAGTTGAGTGCCCGCCCCACGATCAAGGGCTGGAGCACGTGGTTCTCCAGCTGCTGCTCGACGACGAGGATGCCCAGGAAGATCAGTGCGTAGACGAGGCCCTTGGCGCCCAGCGTGACGAGGGTGGCGATCGTACCGGCGAAGAAGATGCCGACGATGGGGATGAAGCTGGCGAAGAAGATCAGCACGGCCAGCGGCGCCCACAGCGGCACGCCCATGCCCGCCAGCACGATGCCCATGATCAGCCCGTGCACGGCGGCCACGGCGACCGTGCCCTGCACGTAGTGGGAGAGCGTCGCCCAGGCGGCCCGCCCGGCCCGGTCCACGCGCGGCGCGACCTCGCCGAACCCCCGCAGGATCCACGCCCAGATCCGGTCGCCGTCCTTGAGCAGGAAGAACGTCACGAACAGCAGCAGCACGATGGAGGCGAGCACCTCGAAGGCGACCGCTCCGGCCGTCAGCACGGTGCCGGTGATGGCCGTGCGCTGGTTGTTGACCATGTTGGCGATCTCGTCGACATAGCCGGTGATCTGCGCCTCTTTGAGGTGCAGCGGGCCGGTGATCAGCCAGTCCTGGACCGACCTCGCGGTCGCCTGCACCTGCTGGACCAGGTTGGGGAACTCGTCGCTGGCCCGCGCCCCGACCAGCCACCCTGTGCCGACGAGGATGGCCATGGCCACCAGCATGGTGATCCAGGTGGCGTAGATGGGCCGCATGCCCGCCTGGCGAAGGCTGTTGGTCAGCGGGAACAGCAGCGCGGTCAGCAGCAGCGCGATCGCCACGGGCAGCGCCACGAACGTGAGCCGGGCGATGATCTGGGCGAAGAAGTAGACGACCACGCCGACGAGGATCAGGCACACGCACCACGCGGCCATCTTGGCGAGCGCGGGCGGCACGAGCTTGGTGGGGCGGTCGGACAACACGTGTTCAAGACTGGCACGTCCGCGCCCAGGATGCGCGCCGATAAAGCCAGGAGCAGACCTTACCTACACGAGGGTGTGACCACTGACGGGCAGTTCGCGCATCGTACGCAGGGGTGAGGTGACCAGCCACAGGAACGCCAGGCAGGACCCGATCGCGGCGACCATGAGCGTGTCGCGCAGCCCGATCGCCCCGCCCAGCACGCCGCCGATCAGCCCGCCCAGCGGCAGGGTGCCCCAGACGAGGAAGCGCATGGTGGCGTTCATCCGGCCGAGCAGCGGCTCGGGCGTGATGGCCTGACGGAAGCTGAGCTGCGTGACGTTGTAGAGCACCACCCCGGCCCCGGTGCCGAACTCGTACAGCACGAAGAGCCCGAGCCGCCAGTCGGCCTCCAACCACGGCAGCACGAACGCCAGCGGCGCCGGCACGGCGATGCCCAGCCACATCGTCGGCCCCTGCCCGAGCCGCCTGGCGATCCTGGCGTTGGCCAGCGCGCCGGCGATCCCGCCGAGCCCGCCCGCGGCCATGAGCAGCCCGATGGCGCCCGCGTCCAGGCCGAGCTCCCTGGCCAGGAGGAGCAGGACCATCGGCTGGGAGACGGACACGAACAGGTTCGCGGTGGCGGTGCAGCCCGCGATGCGGCGCAGCAGCGGGTGGCCGAGCACGAACCTGACGCCTTCGGCGATCTCCGTGCCCAGGCGGGCACGGCGCGCCTCCTGCCGGGCCTCGCGTCTGCGGATCGTGCCCAGGCACAGCGCCGACCAGGCGAACCCGGCCACCGTGGCGACCAGCGCGAAGGGCGCGGTGAGGAGCTGGATCAGGTAGCCGCCCGCGCTGGGCCCGCCGACCTGCGCCACCGTACGGACGATCTCCAGCGTGGAGTTGCCCTCGACGAGCCGCTCGCGCTCGACCAGGTGGGGCAGGTAGCTCTGGTACGCGACGTCGAAGAACACGGTGAACACGCCCAGCACGACCGCCACCGCGTACAGCTGGTAGATGGTCAGCGCGTCCAGCCACCACGCCACCGGCACGGAGGCCAGCGCCAGTGCCCGCGCCCAGTCGGCGACCACCATCACCACGCGCTTGCGCAGCCGGTCGACGAGAGCCCCGGCAGGCAGCCCGATCACCACGAACGCCAGCGTCTGGCACGCGGCCAGCACGCCCACCTCGAGCTCGGAGGCCCGCAGCGCCGACACGGCCACCAGCGGCAGGGCCAGCAGGAGGAGCTGGCTGCCCGCCTGGCTGGCGGTGTCGGCGAGGAACAGCCGGCGGAAGTCACGATCGCGTAGCAGACTCACCCGCCACAGCATCCATGACCCATTGAGAAAAATCAACCGGTTATAGGGTGGCGGTTCATGGGCACCAAACGCCGCCCCGCCACCGAGGCCGAGGCCCGCGCGCTCGCCTCAGCCGTACGGCTGCGCATCCTGCGGCTCTGCCTCGACCAGGCGCTCACCAACAAGGAGATCGCCGGCCGCCTCGACGCGAACCCGGCCACCACGCTCCACCACGTGCGCAAACTGGTCCAGACGGGGTTCCTCGCGGCCGAGCCCAGCCGTCCGGGACCGCGCGGCTCCACCGAGATCCCCTACCGGGCCACCGGCAAGTCCTGGGAGATGGACGTCCGCGAGAGCGGCGTGACGGGCGGCAGCGCGGCGATGCTGGACGCGTTCCTGGAGGAGGCCAGGCTCGTCGATCTCGAGGAGGCCAATCTCACCAGGCTCGGGCTCAGGCTCACCGAGGACGAGCACGCGGAGCTGCGCCGGCGGTTGCAGGAGCTGTTCGACGAGTTCCGCGAGCGGCGGCCGGAGCCGGGCGGTCAGGCGTACTCGCTCTTCCTGGCCATCCACCGGGACGCCAGCAGGGACGCGTGAAACGCACGGACGCCGGGCGCCCCGCGGAGGGGCGGCCCGGCGTCCTGCCATCCGGACGTCAGCCCAGGTGGACCTCGGTTTTCAGCTCGTCACCATACTCCAGGACGAACTCCTCCACGTTGCCCGCGGCACAAAGGTCGTCCTGAGCCTGGCGGACAAGCCCGACCTCCGGCGCGAAGACGGTGAGCCTGGAGACCTCGGCCCGCATGGACAGCTTGGCCTCGGACTTGGCCTTGCGCACCTGGCCGAGCACCTCCGAGGCCACGGCCAGCACGGCCGGGTCCCCGGCACCGGGCGCAAGAGCGGGCCACGGTGCCCCGTGCACCGAGCCCTCGCGCCACCACGACCACACCTCTTCCGTGACGAAGGGCAGGAACGGCGCGAACAGCCGCAGCAGCACGTCGAGCGCCTGCCGCAGCGCCGCGTGGGCGGAGGCGGCGGCCGGGCCGGACTCGTAGGCCCGGGCCTTGACCAGCTCCAGATAGTCGTCGCAGAACGCCCAGAAGAAGCGCTCCACGGCCTCCAGCACCCTGGTGTGGTCGTAGGACTCGAACGCCTCCGTGGCCTCGCGTACGACGCCTGACAGGGCCGCCAGCATGGACAGGTCCAGCGGCTCGGTGACCCTGCTCGACTCCGGGCCCTCGCTCTCGGCCAGCCCGAGCACGAACTTGGACGCGTTCAGGATCTTGATGGCCAGCCGCCGCCCGATCTTGAGCTGACCGGCGTCGAACGCGGTGTCCACGCCGTAGCGGCCGTTGGCCGCCCAGTAGCGCACCGCGTCGGAGCCGTGCTGCTCCAGCAGGGCGAGCGGGGTGACGACGTTGCCCTTGGACTTGGACATCTTCTTGCGGTCGGGGTCGAGGATCCACCCGGAGATCGCGACGTCGCTCCACGGCAGCTCGCCGAACTCGTAGTGCGACCTGACCACCGTCGAGAACAGCCAGGTGCGGATGATCTCGTGTGCCTGCGGCCGCAGGTCGGCCGGGAAGACCCGCTTGAACAGGTCGTCGTCGGTCCCCCAGCGGCCCGCGATCTGCGGCGTCAGCGACGAGGTGGCCCAGGTGTCCATCACGTCGGGGTCGGCCATGAACCCGCCGGGCACGCCGCGTTGGTCCTCGGCGTAGCCGGGCGGCACGTCGGAGGACGGGTCGACCGGCAGCATGTCCTCCGGCGGCACGATCGGCGCGTCGTGGACGGGCTGGCCCGACTCGTCGATCGGATACCACACCGGGAACGGCACGCCGAAGAAGCGCTGGCGCGAGATCAGCCAGTCGCTGGTGAGCCCCTCGACCCAGTTGTCGTAGCGCACCCGCATGTGCGGCGGGTGCCACCTCAGCTCGCTCCCGCGCCCCAGCAGCCGCGCGCGCAACTCCTCGTCGCGCCCGCCGTTGCGGATGTACCACTGGCGGGTGGTGACGATCTCGAGCGGCTTGTCGCCCTTCTCGTAGAACTTCACCGTGCGGGAGACGGGCCTCGGGTCGCCCTCGAGGTCGCCGGACTCGCGCAGCAGCTCCACGATCCGCTCACGCGCGCTGTGCACGGTCTTGCCGGCCAGCTCCTTGTACGGCTCCGCCTCCACGCCCTCGGGCGGCTCGGGCAGCAGCCGGCCGTCCCAGCCGATGACCGGCCGGGTCGGCAGGTGCAGCTCCCGCCACCAGGTGACGTCGGTGATGTCGCCGAACGTACAGATCATCGCGATGCCGGTGCCCTTGTCGGGCTCGGCCAGCCGGTGGGCCAGCACCGGCACCTCGACCCCGAACAGCGGCGTCAGCACCGAGGTGCCGAACAGCGGCTGGTAGCGCTCGTCGTCAGGGTGGGCGACCAGCGCCACGCACGCCGGGATGAGCTCGGGCCGGGTCGTCTCGATGAAGACCGGGCCCTTCTCGCCGTAGAACGAGATCTTGTGGAACGCGCCGGGCCACTCGCGGTCCTCCAGCTCCGCCTGGGCGACGGCGGTGCGGAAGGTCACGTCCCACAGCGTCGGCGCCTCGGAGAGGTAGGCCTCGCCGCGCAGCAGGTTGCGCAGGAACGCCCGCTGCGAGACCGCCCGCGCCTCGTCGCTGATCGTGGTGTACAGCAGCGACCAGTCGACCGACAGGCCGACCCGCCGCCAGACCTCCTCGAACGCCTGCTCGTCCAAGGCGGTCAGCTTGTGGCAGAGCTCCACGAAATTGCGCCGCGAAATGGAGACCTCGCGTTTGCCGGGCTTGTCTGGTGGAACGAAGTCCGGATCGTAAGGCAGCGACGGATCACAGCGCACGCCGTAGACGTTCTGCACCCGGCGCTCGGTGGGCAGGCCGTTGTCGTCCCAGCCGATCGGGTAGAAGACCGCTTTGCCGGTCATCCGCCGGTAGCGGGCCATGATGTCGGTGTGGGTGAAGGAGAAGACATGACCGACGTGCAGCGAACCGGAGACGGTCGGCGGCGGCGTGTCGATGGCGTAGACCTGCTCGCGCGACTTGGAGCGGTCGAAGCGGTAGGTGCCCTGCTCCTCCCAGCGCGCTACCCATACCTGCTCCAAGCCGTCGAGAGACGGTTTTTCCGGCATGGAGGCATGGCGTAGTCGCTGTTGAGTCATGCCTCCTTATGGTACGGCTTCGCAGGCGTGCCAAGCGGTACAGACTAGTGTTCGTTACAAAGGGGAAGGGAGATCGGCATGGCGGAGGACAAGCCGGATATCGCCTGGCGCGTGATCGGCGGTCTGACGGGGCTGGCGACCGCCTGGGCGGCGAGGAAACTCCTCGGGTTCGTCTGGGTGAAGGCGACCGGCAAGGAGCCGCCTCTCGACACAGACTCACCCGAGGTCAGCATGGGTGAGGCGATCGGCTACGCCGTGCTCATGGGCGTCGGCATGTCCGTGGCGCAGATCGTGGTCAACCGGACCGCCAAGAAGCGCTATGACGCATGGAAGTCTGTGAAGCAGGTGACTCCAGGGCACTGAGAAACTCGCTGGCCCAGCGGTCCACGTCGTAGGTGGCCACCCGGCGGCGCATCGTGCGCATCCGCCGGGCCAGCTCGTGCGGCGTGGCCCGCATCGCGGCCAGCATCTGCCGCTTGACGTCCTCCACGTCGTACGGGTTGACCAGGTAGGCCTGGCGCAGCTCGTCGGCGGCCCCGGCGAACTCGCTGAGCACCAGCGCGCCATGCAGGTCGTGGTGGCAGGAGACGTACTCCTTGGCCACCAGGTTCATGCCGTCGCGCAGCGGGGTCACGACCATGACGTCGGCGGCGAGGTAGAGCGCGGCCAGCTCGGTGTGGTCGTACGACTGGTGGAAATACTGGACCGGCTGGTAGCCGAGCTGCGCGTGCTCGCCGTTGATCCGCCCGACCTGCAGCTCGATGTCGTCACGCAGCCGCTTGTACTCCTCCACCCGCTCCCTGCTGGGCGTGGCGATCTGCACGAACACGGCCTCGTTCGTCTTCAGCTGCCCGTCGTTGAGCAGTTCGCCGAACGCCTCCAGCCGCTGCCCGATCCCCTTGGTGTAGTCGAGCCTGTCGACGCCGAGCAGCACGTGCTCGGGGTCGCCCAGCTCCACCCTGATCTCCTTGGCCCGCGCCATGATCTGCGGGTCGCGCACCAGCGCGTCGAGCTGTCCGAAGTCCACGGAGATGGGGAAGGCCTGCGTGGTCACGACCCGGTCGTCGAGGAAGATCTCGTTCCCCTTGTACGGCAGCCCGAGCAGCCTGCGGCACAGCCGGCGGAAGTTCGAGGCCCCGCCGGGCAGCTGGAAGCCCACCAGGTCGGCGCCGAGCAGCCCTTCGACGAGCTCCTTGCGCCACGGCAGCCGCCAGAACAGCTCGGTCGGCGGGAACGGGATGTGCAGGAAGAACCCGATCCGCAGGTCCGGCCTGAGCCTGCGGAGCATGGCCGGGACGAGCTGGAGCTGGTAGTCCTGCACCCAGACCACCGCCCCCTTCTCGGCGACCTCGGCGGCGGCGTTCGCGAAGCGCTCGTTGACGGCGCGGTACGTGTCCCACATCGGCCGGTGGTAGACGGGCGGCGCGACCACGTCGTGGTAGAGCGGCCACAGGGTGGCGTTGGAGAAGCCTTCGTAGTAGAGCTCCACCTCGTCGGCCGAGAGCGGGATCGGGATGAGGTTCATGCCGCCCTGTTCCAACGGCTCCAGCTTCTCGTCGGCGGCTCCGTGCCAGCCGAGCCAGGCCCCGTGGCGGCGCTGCATCACCGGTGCGATCGCGGTGACGAGGCCTCCTGGGCTCCTGCGCCACGAGGCCGTTCCGTCAGGCTCGATCGTCCGGTCCACCGGCAAGCGGTTCGCGACGATCAGAAACGAACTACGGCCAGTCACGCAGTCTCCTCCTCTTCACCGAGCGCGCGGCGGAACGCGTCCGCCACCGACTCCGGACCCGCATGGGGGATGATCGCAGCGATGTGAGAATCGGGCCGGATGAGCCATGCCTCATCCGGTCCGGCGCCGAGCCTCTCAGCGAGCCCGTCGATCTCCGCGAGCCCGCGCACAGCGAGGGGCGCCGTAGTGACCTTGCCCAGGACCTGCGCAAACAAACGCGAATCGCACATTTCACCCAGTAGAAGCAGGAAACCGTCACGGCAGAGCTCGCGCAGCCTCCCGCCGGGAAGCCGCATGTCAGGCAGGATCACACCGGGCGCGGGCCCGCACAGCGCCCCCTTCGGCGGTCTGCCCCCGAACGGCCGCGTCGGCTCGGGCGTCGTCAGCGGCGAGTCCACGTACCAGTACGGCTCCGCGAACCGCCCCGAGTCCACCTCCGCCATCAGACCGCCCTCCAGCGCGGCCCGCCTGCGCATGCGCTCCTCCACGGTCCTCGGCACGAGGAAGCGCATGGTCGCCGCGGTGATCTCGAGGTTCTCCAGCGCGGCCGCGTGCCGCTCGGCGTGGTACGACTCCAGCAGCCCCGGCCCCGCCCAGCCGTTGAGCGCGAAGGCCAGCTTCCAGGCCGCGTTCTCGGCGTCGGGCACGCCGGAGTTGAGCCCCCGGGCGCCGAACGGGGCCACCAGGTGGGCGCAGTCACCGGCCAGCAGGACCCGGCCGACGCGCATGCGGGAGGCGAGGCGGGAGTGGAAGCGGTACGTGCTGTGCCAGAGCAGCTCGTACGGCCGGTCGCCGATGATCTGCCGCACTTTTCGCGAAATATCGACTTTTGTTGGGATGAAGTCGGGCGCGATCTGCCAGTCGATCCTGAACGTGCCCCCCGGGCAGGGATGGATCAGCACCTGGCGGCCCGGGTTCCAGACGGGGTCGAAGTAGAAGCGGCGCTCGTTCTCCCAGCCGGGCAGGTCCGCCTTGATGTCGCAGATCAGGAACTGGTCGTCGAACGTCTCCCCGTCGAACGTGACGCCGAGCGCCTGGCGTACCCGCTGGGCCCTGGCGCCGGCGCAGACCAGCACGTAGGGCGCGCGCAGCAGCCGCTGGCCGCACTGGACCGTCACGCCCGAGCCGTCCTGGGTGAGCCCGGTGACCTCGTGGTTCCAGCACACCTCGATGAGCGGCTGCGCCGCGACGGCCTCGTCCAGGATCTGCTCGGTGCGGGTCTGCGAGATGTTCACGCAGGCCGGCAGCGGCCCTTCCCGCTCGAACTGCCAGGAGAACAGCTCGCGGTCGCGGTAGTACGTGCGGGCGGTGGTCCAGGCCAGGCCCTCGTCCGCGATCTTGCCCGCCCCGGCGGCGGCCCAGATGTCGAGCACGTCGCGCTGCTGGCAGATGGACTTCGACCCGGTGGAGTCGCGCTTCGCCCGCGCGTCGAGCACGAGCACCTGGATGCCCCAGCGGGCCAGCAGCAGCGCGGCGCTCTGCCCGACCGGGCCCGCTCCGACGACGATGACCTGGGCGTTCATGATTGCAGCTGGTCCCAGACCTCGCGGTCGCGCTCGGCGGTCCAGATGCGCGGCCGCTCGACGCCGTGCAGCTCGTCCCAGAGCCTGGAGACGTTGAACGGCAGACAGTGCTCGAAGATCGGCCAGGACCCGTACCTCGGCTCCAGCGCCGCGTGCGTGCGCTCGAACGCCTCCTTGAGCGTTCCTGCCGCGCCCACCTCGCGCAGCATCACCGTGAGGAAGTCGCGCGTCTGGGCGATGGCCGCGTCCACGCCCTCCTTGCCGCGCGCCACCGCTCCCCTGCCGCCGACCAGCGTCTCCGCCCCGAACGACGCCACCTTGTCGAGGGTCGCCGCAGACCAGTCGCGGTGGAAGGCGTCGCCGGTGTAGAGGGCGGCCTGGGACTCGACGAGGTCGCCGGCGAACATGACGCGCTGCCTGGGCAGCCAGGCCACCAGGTCGCCCTCGGTGTGCCCCCGACCGCAGTGGGCCAGCACCAGGTCGCCCCGGTCGCCGCCCAGGTCGATGGTGAACGTGTCGCTGAACGTCGCCGTCGGCCACGTCAGCCCCGGGATCGACTCGGGCTCCTTGAACAGGCGGGGCATCCTGGCGTACTCGCTGGCCCAGTCCTGCTCGCCGCGCTCGGCGATCAGCTCGCGGGTCTTGTCGTGCGTCACGATCACGTCCGCGCCGAACGCCGACGCGCCCAGCACCCTGACCGCGTGATAGTGCGACAGCACCAGGTACCTGACTGGCTTGTCGGTGTGCTCGCGCAGCCTGGCCAGCCACTGGCGGGCGGCCACGGGCGTCGCCAGCGCCTCGAAGCACACGAGGAAGTCCTCGCCCTCGACGGCGCCCACGTTCGGGTCGCCCTCGGCCGTGAGCGCGTACACGCCCTCGGCGAGCACCTCCAGCGACTGCTCCTTCTCCGCGAGATCCGCCGACGAAGCGAACGGCTTGGCCATCACCCCTCCTCCTGAAAAGCGGTCACCCCTCCTCGGCGCGGCGCCGCCCCTTCGGCCGGCCCCGCGCGACCCACTGCCCCACACGTCCCGACGCACTCCACACGGCGGCGGGAACGAGACCGCCGCCCCAGCTCACGCGCCCCCGGGACAGCTCCGGCACGCCGCACCCGCACCGCCTCGGCACGCCGCACCCGCACCACCTCGGGGGCCGCCGCCCGCGCGCCGACCTGCACGCCCGAGGCCCTCACCCGCCACGACGGCGCGCGTCGGGGACAAGGGGCGCCGCACGGACTCACGCGCCACCCGCGCAGTGTCGATGCGCCGCGCTCGCGCACAGCTGGGGCCCCGGCCACCACGACCACGCGCGTCGGCACGCGCCGCCGAGCGCGATGCCGAGCACGATGCCGAACGCGCCCCCGAGCACACCGCCGAGCGCGAAGCCGAACGCGCCCCCGAGCGCGAAGCCGAACGCGCCGCCGGGCGCGAAGCCGCCGTCGGTTGCACCGCGTGCCTTCGGCGGCGCCGCTCCCGCGCCAACCCGCGCACACCCGCCTCCCCCGCCACCACGACCCGTGCGCCGGCGACGCCCGCCGCTCCCCGAAACGAGGGCGGCGGGCGAAGCGCGGGTGGGGTCATGCCGGGCGGCGGGACTGGACCATGTGGAAGCGGCCAGCCACGTAGCCGGGGTCGGTGAGCGAGGCGGTGGCGGCCGGGTTGGCGCCGGTGCCGTGATAGTCGCTGAAGGCGGCCGACTGGTTGACGAAGATCCCGCCCGTCAGGTTGCACGACAGGTTGACGCCCGCGTCGATGGCGGCCCGTTCGGCCTGGTCGAGCACGTCGGAGGAGGTCGAGTAGGCGGCGGCGGTGAGCGCGCCCCGGGCCTTGATGGTGCGGCGCAGCACGTCGAGGCTCTCCTGCGTCGATCCCGTCGGGATGACGAACGAGATCGGCCCGAAGTGCTCGCGTCCGTACACCTCGGCCTGGTCCGGGGAGACCTTCACGATCACCGGCGTCCGCACCATCGCATCCGGGAACGACGGGTGCTTCAGGGCGCGCGACTCCAGCACCACCTCGCCGAGAGACGGCGCGTCCTCCACCCGGGCCAGCACGTCCGGGTTGACGATGGCTCCGGTCAGCTCGACGGCCCGGGCGTCGTCCCCGAGCAGCTTGCCGACGGCGCCCGCGAGCCCGGCGCAGACGTCGTCGAAGCTCTTGTGCCCCTCGTCGGTCTCGATCCCGCTCGCGGGCACCAGGATGTTCTGCGGCGCCGTGCACATCTGGCCGCTGTAGAGCGACAGCGAGAACGCCAGGTTGCCCAGCATGCCGCGCCACGAGTCGGTGGAGTCGACGACGATCGTGTTGACCCCCGCCTTCTCGGTGTGCACGAGCGCCTGGCGGGCGTTCTCCTCCAGCCAGTCGCCGAACTCCGTCGAGCCGGTGAAGTCGACGACGCGGATGTCGGGATGGGTGGCGAGCGTCCTGGCCAGCCCTCGGCCCTCCTCCACCGCCAGCGAGACCAGCGCGGGGTCGAAGCCCGCCTCGGCCAGCACCTCGCGGGCGATCTGCACGGTGATCGCGAGCGGCAGCACCGCGCGCGGGTGCGGCTTGACGATCACCGGGTTACCGGTGACGAGCGAGGCGAACAGCCCCGGGTACGCGTTCCAGGTCGGGAACGTGTTGCAGCCGATCACCAGCGCGACGCCCCTGGGGACGACCGTGAAGCGCTTCTCCATGACCAGCGGGTCGCCCTTGGCGGGCTTCTCCCAGCGGGCCGCCGAGGCCGAGGACGTCATGGCGGCGTAGCCGTACGCGACGGCCTCGAGGGCGCGGTCCTGCGCGTGCGGCCCGCCCGCCTGGAAGGCCATCACGAACGCCTGCCCGGTCGTGTGCTGCACCGCGTTGGCCAGCTCGAAGCTGCGCTGGTTGATCCGGTGGACGATCTCGACGCAGGCCAGCGCGCGGGCCTCCGGCCCCGCGTCCCGCCAGGCCGGCAGCGCCGCCTTCGCCGCCGCGATCAGGTCGTCCACGAGCGGCTCGGGGTAGGTGACGCCGAGATCGATCCCGTACGGCGAGCGCTCCGCCCCGATCCAGGACCCGGTGCCCGGCTGGTCGAGGGGGAACGGCTTGCCGAGGTAGGACTCGAACGCCTCCTTGCCCCGCTCGGCCGCCCCCTCGCCGTAAACGCGCGGGCTCGGCGACTCCGGGAAAGCGCTCCAGTATCCCCGCTCGGCGATGGCCGACAGCGCCTTCTCCAGAGTCTCGCGGTGCTGCTCGAACATGGTGTTCACCTCTTGACAGGGATAAGTCCGGACGGTGAAGTGTTTACCGAACATTCGGTCAGTTGACAAGGGAGACTTGCGTGAGACTCGGCGATTCCCCCGCGCCGGAAGAGCTTGATCCCATTGAGCGGGCCTCCCGCGACGAGCTCAAATCACTCCAGCTCGACCGACTCCAACGGACGCTTAGCCACGCTTACCAAAATGTCCCGATTTATCGGCAAAAATTCGATAATGCGGGCGTTCATCCGAGCGATTGCAAGGAGCTCGGCGATCTGACGAAATTCCCTTTCACCACGAAGCAGGATCTCCGCGACTGCTACCCGTTCGGCATGTTCGCCGTCCCGCGCGAGCAGGTGGTCAGGATCCACGCCTCCAGCGGCACCACGGGCAGGCCCACCGTCGTGGGCTACACCAGGCACGACGTGGACGTCTGGGCGGACGTCATGGCCCGCTCGATCCGCGCCTCCGGCGGCCGGCCCGGCGACATCGTGCACGTGGCCTACGGGTACGGCCTGTTCACCGGCGGTCTGGGCGCCCATTACGGGGCCGAGCGGCTGGGCTGCACAGTGGTGCCGGTCTCGGGCGGCATGACGCCCCGCCAGGTCCAGCTCATCACGGATCTGCGGCCCGACATCGTCATGATCACGCCGTCGTACATGCTGGCCCTGCTGGACGAGTTCGAGCGGCAGGGGCTCGACCCCCGCGCGTCGTCGCCGCGGATCGGGATCTTCGGCGCGGAGCCGTGGACCGAGCGGATGCGCGAGGAGCTCGAGGACCGCTTCGACCTGCACGCCGTGGACATCTACGGCCTGTCCGAGGTGATCGGCCCCGGCGTGGCGAGCGAGTGCGTCGAGAGCAAGGACGGCCTGCACGTCTGGGAGGACCACTTCTACCCGGAGACGGTCGATCCCTTCACCGGCGAGCCGTCGGAGGCGGGCGAGCTGGTCTTCACCAGCCTCACCAAGCAGGCCATGCCGGTCATCCGCTACCGCACGGGCGACCTGACCAGGCTGCTGCCCGGCACCGCCCGGCCCGCGTTCCGGCGCATGGAGAAGGTGACGGGCCGTACGGATGACATGATCATCCTGCGCGGCGTGAACGTGTTCCCGACCCAGATCGAGGAGCTCGTGCTGCGTACCGAGGGCCTGTCACCGCACTTCCAGCTCCACCTGACCCGCCCGCACCGGCTCGACGTGATGACGGTGAGGGTAGAGGCTCGACCGGGCTTCGCGGGCGGGGCGGAGGCCGGCGAGAGGCTGCGCAAGGCCGTCAAGGACACCGTCGGCGTGAGCGTGGAGGTCGAGGTCGTGGACCCGGAGACGCTGGAGCGCTCGGTCGGCAAGCTCAAACGAGTCATCGACAAGCGGGATAATTAGCGCATGGCCCCTCCGACCCCCACCCGTCAGCGCAAACGCGGACATGATCCGGAGTCCGTGCTGGCCATCGCCGTCGACGTCTTCAACGAGCGCGGCTATGACGGGACGAGCATGGAGGATCTCGCGCGGGCGCTCGGCGTCACCAAGTCGGCCATCTACTACCACGTGCCGGGCAAGGAGCAGCTGCTGGCGCGGGCGCTCGACCGGGCGCTCGACGCGCTGTTCGCGGTGGTGTCCGACGAGCGGGCCGCTTCAGGCCCCGCGATCGACCGGCTGGAGTGGGCCGTACGGGAGAGCGTGCGGATCCTCGTCGAGCGGCTCCCGTACGTGACACTGCTGCTGCGGGTGCGCGGCAACAGCGGCACCGAGCAGGCGGCGCTGGAGCGGCGGCGGGAGTTCGACAAGTTCATCAGCCACCTGGTCAAAGAGGCGGCGGCGGAGGGGAGCATCCGGCCGGACGTGGACCCGGCCCTGGTCACCCGGCTGCTGTTCGGCACGGTCAACTCGATCACCGAGTGGTATCAACCGGCGCGCGGCGCCTCGGCGGACGACCTGGCCGACGCGCTGCTCAAGATGACCTTCAGCGGCCTACGCGTCTAACTCATGGGGCCGCTCCGCAGGGGGCACGGCCGGCCGCTTGACGCGCAGGTCATTGCGTACGGCTTCGCCGAGCTTCTTGGTGGCCATCCGGTTGAGCGCGCCGCCCGCGATCGCTCCCGTGAGGAAGGGGCCGAGCGTGGTCAGGTGGCGGCCGAGCGTACGGAGGAGGCGGTTGCGCAGGGCGGTCTTGGTGGCCGCGCCGAGGGCGAGCGAGACGGACGTGGGCGTGAGGGGGTCGATGCCACGTTGCTTGGCCCAGGCGGCCGTGAAGGCGACCGCGCGCTGGGCGCCGGAGCCCTGGACGCGGACACCGTAGACCTCGTGCAGCTCGGCCAGGAGCTTGACCTCGATGGCGGCGACCACGATGGTCTCGGCGACGAGCTGCGCGGGGGCTGAGAGCAGAAGGGGCGGTGCGGCGAACTCCGCCGCCGCGAGCGCTCCGCCGATGGCCCCGACGGTCATCGTGGCCTTCTGGGCGGTGCGTACAAGATCGTCGGCGAGTTGCTCGCCGGTCAGGCCGTGGTGGTGCTCGGCAAGGGTGTGCAGGTCCCTGATCGGGATGCGGGGCGCGATGTTGAGGAAGACGTCGGCCAGCCAGCGCCCCCGGCCCGAGCCGTTGGCTCGCGCCTTCTTCGCCCCGTTGGCCAGGGCCTGGGCTAGTCGGCCGAGCAGCCTGCGCCGCTCGGCCGGCTCCAGCTCGCCGGGCGCCGTGAGCTTGCCTACGAGTTCGCCGACCTCGTTGTCGGGGTCGGCGATCTCGTTCTCCGTGTGCTTGTCCTTCTCAGGCTGGGCCACGCGATGCCTCCGTCCTCATGGTCGCGACCGCTCAGGGCCGGTACGTGTCCTTACCCCGAGCATTTCGCTCCAGTCGATCAGGCGGCGCACTCCCGGCAGACCTGCTGGCCGTTCTTCTCGGAGGCCAGCTGGCTGCGGTGGTGCACCAGGAAGCAGCGCGAGCAGGTGAACTCGTCGGCCTGGCGGGGAATGACCCGCAGGGAGAGCTCTTCGTTCGACAAGTCCGCACCGGGCAGCTCGAGCGACTCGGCCAGGTCGGTCTCGTCGATGTCGATGCTGCCCGACGACTTGTCCGTGCGGCGCGCCTGCAGCTCCTGAAGGCTGTCCTCACCCAGGTCGTCGTCTGTCTTGCGCGGGCTGTCGTAGTCGGTAGCCATTGTGCTTACTCCATCCCCCTCATCTATATGTCTTCGCGCTCATCGCGCGTCTTCTAACGTCCAGGAAGCCCATCTTGTGCCCGTTCCGTCGGGGAGATTTCCCATCGGTACCCCGCGGGAACAGACAACGAACCTCCCAACACGTCAGTGCCTGCTGCCGTCGGCAATGGTTAGCCAAATATGGCGAAACCCACAGCCTTGGCGCCATGCACCACCGTGTTCGACGGCACATCCAACCACATGTGTGGCCAGAACGAGACGCCCCCCGTACATCAACACGCGGATGAACGCACCGGAGCAACACGAGCCTCAGCGTGTCGGTAGCCGAATGGTCACGACCAGCCCACCACCATCGCGCGGCACGGCAGTCACATCTCCACCGTGCGCCTGCACCACCGCACGAACGATGGACAGCCCGAGCCCTGCTCCCTTGGCCGATTCCACGCGGTCCGCATGGAGCCTCCTGAACGGCTCGAACAGGCTGTTCACCTCGTACGCCGGGACATGCTGCCCCGTGTTGGCCACCTGAACAACCAAGGCACCGTCCACCATTCCCGTCCGGATCCAGACTTTTCCGTTTTCGGGAATGTTGTACTTGACCGCGTTCTCCAGCAGGTTGCTGACGGACCGCTCCAACAGCACGGGATCGCCGATGGTAGGCGCGCTGACCAGATCGGTCACCACCGTCACCCCGTGTTCCTGGGCGAATGGCTGAACCTGTTCCACGGCCGTCTGAGCGACCTCCTGAACGTCGAGGGGCTTGCGCACGGCGAGCTCGCGCTCGCTCCTCGCCAGCAGCAGCAGCCCCTCGATGAGTTTCTCGTTACGCGCGTTGACCTCGAGGAGGGTACGGCCGAGCGCTTTGAGATCCTCGGACGCCTCGGGATCGGAGAGGGCGATCTCGAGGACCGTACGGTTGATCGTGAGCGGGGTGCGCAACTCGTGGGAGGCGTTGGCCACGAATCTGCGCTGGGTGTCGAAGGCGACGTTGAGGCGGGTGAGCATGGCGTCGAACGTGTCGGCCAGCTCCTTCAGCTCGTCATTGGGGCCTTCGAGGGCGATGCGCTGGTGGGCGAGCGTGCTCTCGGAGAGCTTGCGAGCTGTGGCGGTCATCTTGGCCACCGGCCGCAGCGCGCGGTCCGCGACGAAGTAGCCGATGATGAGAGACAGGATGCCCACGCCGACCAGCGCCATCAAGGAGCTGCGCACCAACGCGTTCTGCGCGGCCGTCACGGCCTGCTGCTGCGCGTCCTGCCAGATGAGCTGATCCTGAATGGACTGGACGTTGAGCGTGGGCCAGTTGTTGTCGATGGCCTGGGCGACGATCGAGTAGACCGAGAAGAGCAGCACCACGGACGCCGCGAAGACGAGCGCGCCATAGGTGAGCGTCAGCCGCCAGCGGATGCTGACCTTCGCGGACAGCTCCTTCATCCGCTCCATCGCCGTGCGCTGGGCCGGCTCCAGCCCGGGCGGAGGCGGGCCGTCCCAGGCGGGCGGCCCGCTGGGCGGCGGCGCCTCCTGCACGCGCGTCGCCTTCCTCGCCGAATGCGGGCTGATCATCGGATGCGTCGGCCCGGCTTCGCGCTCTGGCCTGTCTGTCACAGCTTGTACCCAACCCCGGGCACAGTCTCGATCACCTGAGGCTCGCCCAGCTTCTTCCGCAGCGTCATCATGGTCACGCGGACCACGTTCGTGAACGGGTCGATGTTCTCGTCCCACGCCTTGTCCAGCAGGTCCTCCTGGCTGACCACGGCGCCTTCGGCCCGCATCAGCTCCTCGAGCACCGCGAACTCCTTCTTGGTCAGCACGACCTCCTTGCCGTCGCGCTCCACCAGCCGCTTGCCCGGGTCGAGCCGGATGCCGGCACGCTCCAGGACGGGCGGCAGGGCGGGGGCGGAGCGGCGGCCGAGCGCGCGCACCCTGGCGACCAGCTCGATGAACACGAACGGCTTGGCCAGATAGTCGTCGGCGCCCAGGCCGAGGCCCTCCACCTTGTCGTCCACGTCGCCCGACGCGGTCAGCATCAGGATCCGTGAGGCGGTCCGCTGCTCCACCAGCCGGCGGCACACCTCGTCGCCGTGGACGACCGGCAGGTCGCGGTCCAGCACGATCACGTCGTAGTCGATGTACGAGGTCCGCTCGAGGGCGCCGCCCCCGTCGTAGGCGACGTCGACCGCCATGGCCTCGCGCCGCAGGCCGGTCGCGATCGCGTCGGCGAGCACCCGCTCATCCTCAACCACCAGCACCCGCACGCCTGATGCACCTCTCTCCGATTGTGGTCACTCATTCTGCTCACAGTGTCGATAAGCGCACGGTAAGCCATGTTCAGGGGTGGGTGACCCCGTGGTCAGGCACGGGAGAGAGAAATTCATGTTTCGGGGGGCGACAAGCCGGGGTATGCCTGCGGGACACCCATTTCCCGGCAATGCGGCGTACTTCGCCCCAGGCACGGAACGGACCCCAGAGAGAAGGTGAGATGGGCGAGTTCACGACCACGATCGAACACCGCCTCGACCAGGCTTATAAGGGCCTTCGGGAGGCCCGCAGCACCGGCGACGACTACCTCGCCGACACGCTCACCGCCGAGATCGAGGACCTACGACGGCTGGCCGACGATCACGGCATCCCGTTGCCACGCTAGCCACACGGAAACGGCCGGAGCCCAGGGCTCCGGCCGTTTCGCGTCTCATCAGGCGGTACGGCGGGTCAGGCGTCGCGTTCCGGGTCGAGTGGCGCCAGAAGGTCGTGCAGTTCCTCGAAGAGGCCGGGCGCCGCGCACAGCGCGAACTCCGGGCTGACCGGCTTGCCGTGCAGTCCTTCGAGGCGGGCCCCCGACTCGGTCGCCACCAGGCCGGCCGCGCCGAAGTCCCACGGGTTGATGCCGCGCTCGTAGTAGGCGTCCACGCGGCCGGCCGCGAGCGAGCACAGGTCGATCGCGCACGAGCCGCCGCGCCTGATGTCGCGCACCCGGGGCAGCACCGCCGCGACGACCTGCCCCTGAACCGTGCGCTTGGCCACCGAGTAGCCGAAGCCGGTCGCCACCAGCGCCTGCGCGAGCGGCACTCCCGTGTTGCAGCGCAGCCGCTCACCGCCGAGCCAGGCGCCCTCGCCGAGCGCGGCGGTGTAGACCTCGCCGCGCGTGGGCACGTTGACGACCCCGGCCACGACCCGGCCGTTCACCTCGACGGCTATCGACACCGCCCAGTCGGGCAGGCCGTACAGGAAGTTGACGGTGCCGTCGATCGGGTCGACGACCCAGCGCACGTCCGATTCGCCGGGCTCCTCCCCGCCCTCCTCGCCGAGGATCCTGTCACCGGGCCTGGCGGCCAGGATGCGCTCGCGGATGAGCTCCTCCGAGGCCGTGTCGAGCGCGGTGACCACGTCGGTGGGGCTGGACTTGGTCTCGACCTCCTCGGACATCGTGGGCCGCTTGGCGAGCAGCATGTCGCCCGCCTCGCGTGCGATGTCCTCGGCCAGTCGCAGGAAATCCGTCATCAGGCCACCGAGTCCGGGCGCTTCCACTCCTCGCCGAGCACGTGCTGGGCCAGGAACGCGAACACGGTCTCGTACCAGGCGACCGCGTTGCCCGGCTTGAGGATCCAGTGGTTCTCGTCGGGGAAGTACAGGAACTTCGACTCGACCTCCGTGCGCTGCAGGTCCCACCAGAGCCGCAGGCCCTCGCCGATCGGCACGCGGTAGTCCTTGTCTCCGTGGATGACGAGGAGCGGCGTGGTGATCTTCTCGAGGGAGTGGTGCGGCGACAGGAGCGCGTACCGCTCGGAGCCGGGCTCGCCGAACTCGCGCTGCCAGTACATGGAGGCGTCGGTGGTGCCGGCGAACTGGTCGAGGTTCCACAGGGACGCGTGGGTGACGATGGCCTTGTAGCGGTCGCTGTGGCCGGCGAGCCAGTTGGCCATGTAGCCGCCGTACGAGCCGCCCATCGCGCCGATGCGCTCGCTGTCGATGTCGTCCCTGGCCAGGGCCACGTCGACGATCGCGTCGAGGTCGGCCTGGGTGCGCGGGCCCCAGTTGCCCCAGCCGCGGTCGATCATCTCCTGCCCGTAGCCGGTGGACAGGCACGGGTCCGGCATGAGTACGGCGTACCCGCGCTGGGTCATGAGCCACACCTGCCAGCGCCACTGCCAGTCGTTCCACGAGGCGACCGGGCCGCCGTGGATCCACAGCAGGAACGGCGCGGGCGAGTCGGCGGAGGCGCCCTCGGGCAGCGCGAGCCAGCCGCGGATCGTGGCGCCGTCGTCGGCGGTGGCGGAGATCTCAGTCAGCGTGCCGGGCACCTCGGGGCGCGGCGCCGGCGAGGGCAGGTCGCTGATCTCGCCGGTCGCGACGTCGATCCTGGCCGGGCCGGGCGCGAGAGCGACGCCGCTGCGCAGGGCGTAGACGAAGGCGCCGTCGGAGGAGACGTTGAGCCCGGCGTAGGCGGCGTCGTCCTGGGTGAGCCTCGTGGCCTCGCCGTCCAGCGGGACGCGGAAGACCGGGCGGCGGCCCTGGTAGTCGGCCACGAGGTAGACGGCCGAGGAGTCCGGCGCCCACTCGATGTCGGCGGGGAACAGGTCGGGCGCGTACGCGCGGCCCTCGCCGGTGGCCAGGTCGGCGATCCAGAGCTCGCTGCGCGCCGAGACGTCCAGCCCGGTGAAGCGCTCGCGCGAGCAGGCGACCTTGGCGCCGTCGGGCGAGATCGCGAGGGGGCTGGTGTAGTCGTGGCTGTCCTCGGTGAGCACGGTGCGCCGCTCGCCCGTGGCCACGTCGACGGCCACCAGGTCGGTGCGGTTCTCGCCCTTCGGCAGGTACGTGCGCCAGGTCGTGATGATCGTGGCGCCGTCGGGGGTCAGCTCGAACGCGGCGTCGCGCAGCGCCTCGCCCGCGTCGGGGGTGAGGTCGCGCACGTCCTCCAGGCGGTCGGCGCCGAGCCTGGCGGCGAACAGCCGGGTGCGGCCGGGGCCGAGGTCGTGGTCCCAGTAGCGGACCGGGTAGCCCTCGTGCAGGACGGCGCTGATCCCGGCGTCCTTGCGGGCCTTGCGCTTGGCCTCGTCGGCCGCCTCCTCGCCGTCGAGCACGTCGGCGGCGAACACGACGACGTCACCGGCCGTACGGACCGCGCCGATGCCGCCCGGGCGCGTGGCCACCTGGCGGGCCTCACCGCCCGTACGGGGCAGCAGCCAGAGCGAGGGCACCTCGTCGGTGGAGTCCTTGACGGTGGGGTCGGGGCGGGCGGAGGTGAACAGCACGTCGCCCGCGTCCGTGAAGACGGCGGCGGACTCGCCCTTCGCCGAGCGGGTCAGCCGGTACGGCTCGCCGTCGACCGGGATCGCCCAGAGCGCGGTGCCGAAGGACTTGCCGTCGGGGTTGAGTGACTGGACCGTCGAGATCAGCTTGGAGCCGTCGGGCGAGAGTCTCAGGGAGAGAACCCGAGGGATGGCCACATAGTCGCGTATGTCGTTAAATGCGCTCACTCAACCGAACCTATCCTGTTTATAGCCTCTGCTCCGCAGAGGCGGGCTCGGTCGCTTCCGAGCCGTCGCCTTCCCTCGTCGCTCCGGTCGCTTCGCTCCCTGCGCTCCTCAGTCCAGGCGACGGCGCTCCCTCGCCGCGAGGAGCACCGGCACTTCCGAATACTGTGGTCACGTGGCAAATTACGACGCGCTGCTCGTCCTGTCGTTCGGCGGTCCTGAGGGGCCGGACGACGTGATCCCGTTCCTGGAGAACGTCGTGCGCGGCCGGGGCGTGCCGCGCGAGCGGCTGCTCGAGGTGGCCGAGCACTACCAGGGCTTCGGCGGGGTCAGCCCGATCAACCAGCAGAACCGCGAGCTGGTCGAGGCGCTGCGCCCGGTGGCGGGCGTGCCGGTCTACTGGGGCAACCGCAACTGGCACCCGTTCGGCGAGGACACCGTGCGCCGGATGAAGGACGACGGGGTCAGGAAGGCGGCCGTGTTCGCGACGTCGGCGTTCGCGGGCTACTCGAGCTGCCGTCAGTACTACGAGGACATCGCCAGGATCTCCGTCGAGGGCGGCCCCGAGCTGGTCAAGATGCGGCACTTCGGCGACCACCCGGGGTTCGTGGCCGCGATGGCCGACCACACGCGGGCGGCGCTGGAGCGGCTCGGCCGCGACGACGCCCGGCTGGTGTTCACCGCCCACAGCATCCCCGTCTCCATGGCCGAGACCGCGGGCCCGTCGGGCGGGCTGTACGAGGCGCAGCTCCGCAGGAGCGCCGAGCTGGTCAGCCAGGCGCTCGGGCGCACCGAGCCGTGGGACCTGGTCTGGCAGTCGCGCAGCGGCCCGCCCCAGGTGCCGTGGCTGGAGCCGGACGTCTGCGACTTCCTGCGCAAGACGGACGCCCGCTCGGTCGTGCTGGTGCCGATCGGGTTCGTCTCCGACCACATGGAGGTCGTCTACGACCTCGACACGGAGGCCAGGCAGGTGGCCGCCGAGCTGGGCCTGCCCCTGGAGCGGGCGGCGACGGCGGGCACGCACCCGCGCTTCGTCCAGATGGTGCGCGAGCTGATGGACGAGCCCGAGCCCGTCCCGTGCGCGCTGACCTGCTGCCCCGCGCCCCGCAGGCGTCCTCAGGCGTAGGTTCTGGCGTACGCCTCGGCGATCCCCATGACCTTGTTCACGTAGTCCCAGGAGTGGTTGTAGAACCAGATCGCCTTGCGTAACTTCTCGCCGCCCTGGCCCGCGCCGTTGGCGCACAGGTAGTTGGCCGCGCCCGGCACCGCGTCGTACGGGCTCCAGATGTCCGTCTTGCCGTCGCCGTCGCCGTCCACGCCGTAGTGCTTCCAGGTCGCGGGCATGAACTGCATCGGCCCGAGCGCGCCCGCGCTGGACGGGCCGTTGTTGCGCCCGTGCCCGCTCTCCACCTGCCCGATGGCCGCCAGCACCGTCCACGACAGCCCCGGGCAGCGGGTGGCCGCGGCCTTGTACAGGTCGAGGTAACTGCCGGGGCGGCCCACGGTCACTGTGGTCTGCGGCTTCTGCTGCTGCTTGACGGTACGGTGCGCCGCGTCCAGCACGACCACCTGCGAGCCCTTGCCGAGCAGCTTGCGCACCCCCGCCTCGCTGATCTTGCCGGCCTTGCCGTGCAGCAGCACCGCGACCCCCGGCGCGAACCCCAGCGCCTTGCCCAGGTCCGCGCCGACCAGCCCGTCCACGCCCGTGAGCCCGAGCGTGGCCGAGGCCGCGACGCGCAGCCTGGGCCCGCCGTCCACCTGGTACATGGCGCCCAGGATCATCCCGAACTTGCGCATCGAGCCCGCGTCGGCCACCAGTTCGCCCCGCGCCAGCGCGCTCCACACGGCGGGCTGGTCGGCGACCGGCTGCGGCGTCCAGGAGCGGAAGTCGGCGGGATCGACGGCCAGCAGGTTGAGCGCGGTGCCCGACACCTTGACCGCGCCCGCGTCCACCACGATCACCTTCTGCACGTGCTTGAGCGCCCCGAGGGCGAACCTGGTCCTCTTGGGCACGGTGCCCGCGGCGATGGCCAGCACGCGCGGCGGGGTCGAGGTGATCCCGGGTCCCCCCTTGCCGAACTCCTTGACCGGCTCCTTGATCGGCTCGGCCGTGGGAACGAGCTTGTCGAGGCGGGGCGCCGGTTGCGTCTGCCGCGGCGAGACCTGCCTGCGTACGGGCTCCTGCGCGGTCCTGACCACGTCGTCGCCCATGATCACGACGATGCCGCCGGCCGCGGCCGTGACCGCGAGGACGGCGATGACCATGAGCATGACCGCGCGAAACGAGGGAAGACCGGACACCGGGCCACGTTAACCCACCCCGCCGATAAATCAGTTGTCATCCGGACATACGGTGCGCAATGGTTAGCTCGCTCAAATAAGGGGGAAACGGCGTGGTCGGGCCTTACCGGGGGTTGTTCGACGGGTCCGGCGTCAAGGGGTTCGTGCTGGCGGGTTTCGTCGGCCGCATGCCGATGTCCATGCAAGGCATCGGGGTCGTGCTCCTGATCTCCACGCTCACCACGTCATACGCCACCGCGGGCGGGGTCGCCGCGATGACCAACGTGGCCTTCGCCGTCGCCGCCCCCCTGTCGGGCCGGCTGGTGGACAGGTTCGGGCAGAGCAAGGTCATCCCGCCGTTCTCCGTCGTCAACGCGCTCGCGCTGGTCTCGCTGATGCTCTGCGCCGGGTTCGGGCTGCCCGACTGGACGCTGTACGCCTCAGGCCTGCTCGTCGGCGCCACCTCGATGTCCATCGGCTCGATGGTGCGGGCTCGCTGGTCGGCCATTCTCGGCGGTTCGGGCAAGCTGCACGCCGCGTTCGCCTTCGAGTCGGTCGTGGACGAGGTGGTCTTCGTCACGGGGCCCGCGCTGGTCACGGTGCTGGCCACCGCCGTGAACCCGTACGCGGGGCTGGTCGTGGCCCTGGTCTTCATGCTCCTCGGCTGCCTGGCGCTGGCGGCGCAGCGGCGCACCCAGCCGCCCGTCCAGCCGGTCAGATCGGCGTCGGGCACGCCCATCCTGATCCCCGGCATCGCCCTGCTGGCCTGTGTCGACCTGGCGCTGGGCTCGGTGTTCGGCTCCGTGGACCTGATCTCGGTGGCGTTCGCGGAGGAGCACGGCGTGAAGGGGTCCGCCGGGTTCCTGCTGGCCGCGTTCGCCGGCGGCTCGATGGTGTCGGGGCTGTGGTTCGGGTCGAGGCACTGGAAGATCTCGCTGCGCGGGCGGTTCGTCCGGGCGCTCGGGCTGTTCGTGGTGGGGCTGGTGCCGATCATGTTCATCGACGACGCGTGGATCATGGCGGGGGCGCTGTTCCTGGCCGGCTTCGCGATCTCGCCGACGCTCATCACGGGCTTCTCACTGACCGAGCGGCTGGTGCCGCCGTCCCTGCTCACCGAGGGGATGGCGTGGATCTCGACCTCGATCGGGTTCGGCGTGGCGGTCGGCGCCTGGGTCGGCGGGCGGCTCACCGAGGCGTTCGGTGCGTCCGACGCGTACATCTTCTCCTGGGGCTCGGCAGTCCTCGCCGCGGTCGTGGGCGTCGCAGGTTCGAGTTTGCTGAGACTTCCCGAGGCTCCTTCTCCCGCCAAGAGCTGATCCGCTACCGTCAGGGACATCCCTCGCAACACCCATCACAATGGAAGCTTTACTTATGTCCCGACAGATCAGTTCACTTCTAGCTATCGCGGCTGTCTGCGTCACACTGGCCCCGGCGCCCGCCTTCGCACAGACGCCCAAGAAGGCGCCCGTCGACTGCGCGGAGGTCAAGTGCCTCGCGCTGACCTTCGACGACGGCCCGGGCCAGTACGCGGGGAAGCTGCTCGACACACTGAAGAAGTACGACGCGAAGGCGACGTTCTTCCTCGAGGGCCAGTACGTCAAGAGCCGTCCCGCGTTCGTCAAGCGGATGGCCGCCGAGGGCCACGAGCTCGGCAACCACAGCTACAGCCACCCCGACTTCACCAAGTCCGACGCCGCCACCGTCAGGTCCGAGATCCAGAAGACCCAGGACGCGGTGAAGAAGGCCGCGGGCGTCGAACCCAAGCTGCTGCGCCCGCCGTACGGGCTCGGCGACCTGCAGACCTCCGAGATCGCCGCCGAGTTCGGCATGCCGATGATCCTCTGGACCGCCGGCTCCGAGGACTGGTCGACCAAGAACGTCGAGGCCATTCAGAAGAAGACGCTCGAGGTCGCCCAGCCCAACGGCATCATCCTCATGCACGACTGGGTGAAGCAGACCGTCGACGGCATGCCCTCCCTCATCAAGACCCTGCAGAAGAAGGGCTACCACCTGGTGACGGTGTCCGAGGTGCTCAAGGGGGAGAACGCGAACCTCGAGCCCGGCGACACCTTCCCGGTTCCCGCCGGCTGGGAGAGGTGAGTATCGTTCGCGTCTAACCGGACGACGCTCTTGAAAGGGTGCGCATGGCGTTCGCGAACTGGGCGCGCAACCAGTCGGCCACTCCTGCCGAGGTGCGCATGCCCGCCTCGGCCGAGGACGTCGTACGCGCCGTGCGGGACGCCGCCGCCTCAGGGCGACGGGTCCGCATGGTCGGCACGGGCCACTCCTTCACCGGGGTGGCCCTCACCGACGGGATCATGCTGCGCCCCGGCGCGCTCACCGGCATCAGATCATGGGCGGACGACCGCGTCACCGTGCTGGCGGGCACCCCGCTCCGCGTGCTGAACGAGCTGCTCGACGAGCGCGGCCTGGCCCTGGCGAACATGGGCGACATCACCGAGCAGACCGTCGCGGGCGCGATCCAGACCGGCACGCACGGCACCGGGCGCGACAGCGGCGGCCTCGCGGACCAGGTCGCCGAGGTGGAGCTGGTGCTGGCCGACGGCTCCGTGGAGACCGCCGGTCCCGGCGAGGACCTGTTCGACGCGGCCAGGGTCGGGCTGGGGGCACTCGGAGTGCTGACGGCCGTCACGTTCCGGGTCGAGCCCGCGTTCCTGCTGCACAACCGGCGGCGCAAGCTGCCGCTCGGCGAGATCCTCGGCTCCCTCGACACGCTGACCTCCGAGAACGAGCACCTCGACTTCTTCTGGCTGCCGCACACCGACGCCTGCCTGGTCAAGACCAACAACCGCAGCGCGGGTCCGGCCCGGCCGCCGGGCGCGTTCAGGCACTGGCTGGACAACGTGTTCCTGGAGAACACCGTCTTCGGCGCGGCCTGCGCCATCGGCGCCCGCTCCCCCGATCTGATCCCGCGGATCAACGCCGTCAGCGCGGCGGCGCTCGGGGACTCGGAGTCGGTCGACACCTCGTACAAGATCTTCACGGCGCGGCGGGACGTGCGCTTCCTCGAGATGGAGTACGCGGTGCCGCGCGAGCGTCTCGCCCAGGCGCTGCGCGAGACGCGGGACCTGATCGAGCGGATGGACTGGAAGATCACCTTTCCGGTGGAGGTGCGCGTCACGCCGCCCAGCGACGCCTGGCTGTCCACCGCGTACGGGCGGCCGTCGGCGTACATCGCCTGCCACATCTACCGGCCGACGCCCAACCCCGCGTACTTCGAGGGCGTGGAAGAGATCATGACTCGGCTGGGCGGGCGGCCGCACTGGGGCAAGCTCCACACCAGGGACGCCTCGTACCTGAGCAAGGTCTATCCCCGCTTCGCGGACTTCACCGCCCTGCGCGACCGGCTCGACCCAGGACGCCTGTTCGGCAACGACTACCTGGATCTTGTGCTCGGCTAACGCATCATTGGGTAAAGAGCTTCTTCGAAATCGTGTCCCGGCGTCCCTGGGAGCCGAGTGGCGGGCATTCTCGTAACTCGTGCCCCGACGACTCGGCCTGCCCTCCGTGTACCTCGCCGCGGCGGTGGCCACGGCCGCCACGACCGCCGTGCCTCTCGCCATGACGCCCGCCTCCGGACTCGCTCTGCGCCCCGCCCCCTCGGAGCCCACCCGGCCCTACATCGTCACCGCGCGCAGCCGGATGGCCGCCCGCGACCTCGTCGGCGAGGTGAGATGGCGGGTGCGGCGCTTCTACACCGCGGCGCTGCCCGGATTCGCCACCTTCCTCACCGCCGCCGAACTGGCCGAGCTCCGGGCCGACCCACGGGTACGCGCGATCGAGCCCGACCGCCGGATCCTCCCCGTACCCGCCGGCAAGGCCCGCACGCTCCCCCGCTCGGCCACCACGTTCTACGTCGTGGACAGCGGCGTGGACACGGGCAGGGCCGAGTTCGGCGACCGGGCCTGGCGCGCCTTCGACGCCACCGGCGGCACCGGGCACGACTGCCTCGGCCACGGCACGGAGGTCGCCCGGCGCGTCCACACCGCGGCGCCCGGCGCTCGGATCGCCTCGGTACGGGTGCTCGGCTGCGGCGGCTCGGGCGCCCTGGCCGACGTGCTGGCCGGGCTGGACTGGATCCACCGCCACGCGCGCGGCCAGTCCGTCGCCCACCTGTCCCTCGACGGCTCCGGCTCCCCCGCGCTCGACGCGGCCGTACGGTCGCTGCTGCGCTCGGGCGTGTCCGTCGTCCGGGACGACGCGATTCGCCAGAACCCGTCGGCGGCATCTAGCCTCCAAATACGCAACGGCGGGCTCTAGAGTGATGGATCTTACGAATGTGACCGGCGTCACACCATCCCGGGAGTATCCCAGGAAGGCGATGTTCGGACATGCCGGGTACGGTGCTGGCAGGCAACCGGCACACGCGAGAGACTCAAGGGTCCGGGGGAAGAATGGCGACGCTGACGAAGGGACTCGCATGCAGGAGCTCCGACTCGTCGCGGTGAGTGAGGACGGCACCTATCTCGTGCTGGCTACTGCCGGGCGAGGTACGCGCTTCACGCTTCCCGTGGACGACCGGCTCCGTGCTGCCGTCCGCGGCAATTTCTCCCGTCTCGGCCAGTACGAGATCGAAGTGGAGAGTCCGTTGCGCCCCAAGGAGATCCAGGCACGCATCCGTGCCGGAGAGACGGCGGAGCAAATCGCCGCGACCGCCGGGATCCCGGTCGAACGTGTCCGCTGGTTCGAGGGTCCGGTGCTCCAGGAGCGGGAGTACGTCGCCCAGCAGGCGCAGCGCGTGGCCGTACGCATGCCTGGGGAGTCGGCGCCGGGGCCCACCCTCGGCGACCTCGTGGCCGAGCGCCTGAACAGGCGGGGCGTGCCCACGGACGAGATCGACTGGGACTCCGCCAAGCGCGACGACGGGCTGTGGCGGGTCAAGCTCGGCTACGTGTGGAACGGTCACACGCGCCACGCCGAGTGGCTCTTCGACCCGCGCAAGCGCCACGTGACGCCCCACGACGACGAGGCCATGCGGCTGTCGTCGGCCGACTTCGACCCAGAGCCGACCGTGGTGGAGGACACCACGGTGACGCCGTTCGCGCCGCGGGTGGCCAAGCTGCAGCCGGTGCCGCCGCTCTCTTCCGTCCCTTCTGTGGTGCGCCGCGAGGCCGCCGAGGAGCCGGCGGTCGGCTACAACCCGCCGCCCAGGTCGTCGGAGCCGGCGTACGGCCGCGCCCAGGACGCCTCGCCGCCTTTCGACCGCGCCGCCCCTGCCACCAGGGAGTCGTCGTACGACGCGCTCGACGCCGACGAGCGCCGGGACTCGGGCGCGGGCCAGGACCCCGCGTCCCTGCGGCGTGACCTCTCCAGGCAGGCCGGCCCGTGGGACGAACCGCCGTTCCGCGAGCCCTTCCGGCAGGAGCCCCCTGCGCGTGAGACCGGCTACGCCCACCCCGGCGACACCTCGTCCCGCCGTGGCGGCTCCTCGCCGTGGCTGCCCGACTTCGGCTCCGGCCCGGGCGACCACGACCCGGACGCGATCTACGCCCCCGCCACCGACCCGGCGCCCACCCCCACGCCGCCGTTGTCACCCTCGTCCCCGGCTTCGCCGTCGTCTCCGGTCTCGCCGTCCTTGCCGTCCTCGTTCCCGGACTCCCGCACGGCTCCGCCGCCCGCCGCCGAGGAACCGCCCGCCCGGGACCCCTTCATCGCGCGCGAGCCGGGGCCGGTCCAGGCTCCGGGGCAGACCCAGGGCGCCGCGACCACGCAGCCTCCTGCCCAGGCGGAAGCCACCACCCAGCCACCCACTCAGCCCGAGGCCGCCGCCCAGACGCTCGCTCAGCCAGAGGCCACCACTCAGACGCCTGCCCAGGCCGAGGCCAGCACCCTGATCCCTGCCCAGGCCGAGGCCGCCATCCAGGCACCCGCCCAGGCCGAAGCCACCGCCCAGACGCCTGCCCAGGCCGAGGCCGTGGCCCAGGTGCCCGTTGCGGTGGAGTCGCCTTCTGCACCGGAGCCCGTGGCAAGCACCGAGCCCGCGGCCACCACCGAGCCCGCGGCAAGCGCCGAGTCTCCGGCAGCCGCTGAGCTCGCGGCCACCGCCGAATCCACGGCAGGCGCCGGGCCGGACGTGGCCTCGCCTGCGAACGCCGAGTCCGCTCCCGAGCCCGCGGCCGCCGCGCCCATCACCGTGTCCGGCGACGCCACGGAGCCGGACTCCACGACGACGCCCGGCACCGCGACGCCCGCATCGGCGGAAGCGAATGCGGCGACCACCGCCACCGCCCAGGCCGGCACGCCCGACGCCTCGGACGCCAAGGCGGCTGCCGGAGCGGACGCCACGCCGCCCACTGCCGTGGACACGCAGGCGCCCGGCACCAGGGACGCTCAGAAGGTGGACGCCGTGGACGTTCAGACGCCCGGCGTCGTGGAGGCCGAAGCCGCCAAGGCTGCGGAGGTCGTGGCGGACGCGGCCTCGTCCGAGTCGGCGGCGTCCGCGCAGGAGGGCAACGCGACGGCCCAGACCGTACCGGACGCCAAGCCACAGCCGGAGAGCCCCGCACAGCCCGCCGCGCCACAGACCGAGGACGCCGCACAGGCTGCCGTGGCAGAGACCAAGGACGCCGCACAGGCTGCCGTGCCGGAGGCCAAGGACGCCGCACAAACCGCCACGCCGCAGACCGAGAGCCCCGCGCAACCAGTCGCGCCGGAGCCCGGGGGCAGCACAGCCCAGCCCGCTGCGGCGGTGGCCGAGAGCAGTGCCCAGCAGGACGCCGCGCCGGAGTCCGAGAGTGCCGCCCGGCCCGCCGCGTCGGAGGCCCAGCCGCCCAAGGCCGAGCAGCCTGCTCAGGAGAGCGAATCCGCTCAGGAGAGCGAGCCTGCCCAGGAGGCCGAGCCTGCTCAGGAGGCCGAGCCTGCCCAGGCCCAGGCTGCCGAGGAGGCCGAGCCGGCCGAGGAGGCCAAGCCGCCGGCGCCCGCTCCCAAGCCCAAGCCCGCAGTCCCGGCAGCGCGTTCGGGCAAGGCCGCGGCCAAGGAGGAGCCGGCCGTGCCCGTGCCGTCCCCGCCGCCCGCCCCGGCCGCCCGCCAGGCGCGCAAGGGCTCAAGGGGACGCAGGGCTTCGGTCCCGACCTGGGACGAGATCATGTTCGGCGCCCGCCGCCAGGACTGACCGCGCACCCGGCACGGCCACCGCGTAAAAGACCCGCACTCCACCGACCGCAGCCGTCGTCAGAACCGCCGCCAGGACCGGACCCACCAGCCCACGGCCGCCGTCATGACCGCCACCGCCGGGATAAGCCACGGTGGCGGCCGTGCCGGACGTGCGGGTCAGCCTGCGCATGACGATCCGGACTCACCAAGGGGTCAGGATGCGGGTGGGGTCGGGGGCTCGAGGAAGGGGGCGAGCCACTCCGGCGTCACCTCGGCGGGGAACGCCGCCCCCTGCGCCTCCGACACGTCGATCGCCGAGTAGCCGCCCTTGCCCGCCCCGACCCCGGCGATCAGCGTGAGCACCCCCGCCCGCCGCTGGAACCACGTCTGCCGCAGCCGCCATCCCACCACGGCCCGGCGTTCGACCACGGCCTGGGAACGCCGGAGCGATCCCGAGCGCACCGCCAGCCGTACCCCGTCGTAGCCGTGCCCCAGCGAGGCGTACCGGTCAAGGCCCAGCGGAACTCCGGCCCCGGCCAGCAGCAGCGCCGGCACCAGCAGCACCCACCACAGCGCCGACCCCGTGGCCCAGACCGCGAGAACGCTCGCCACCGCGAGCACGGCCCAGGGGAAGACGGCGCGGAACAGGCGGCGGTTGCGTGCCACGGGCGGGTGGGCGCGGAGGGTGGCCAGGTAGGGGCCGATGGCCTCGCCGGTCACCTGGTGCGCCACGGGCCGGGGCACGTCGGGCAGGAGTTGGCCGCGTGTCTGGGAGTCGCCCAGCCCTGTCACGATGGCCCAGGCACGTACGACCCCGGCCCACCGCTCGGCGAGACCGTCCACGATCTCGTAGCCGCGTACGCGGCTGGACTCCAGCGACACGCTGCGCCGGTTGATCAGACCGCGCTCGGCCACCAGGTAGCCGTCGCGGCGCTTGAGCCGGAAGTCCCAGTTGAAGATCGCGTACATCAGCCCGCCCGTGAACGGCATCGCCACCACGAGCAGCAGCACCGCGACCAACAGCAGGTAGGGATGGCCCCACAGCCACTCCCCCGCGCTCCAGGCGGCGTCCTGGTCGAGCCCCAGGTCGTCGCCCCACTGGAACGCCAGCCCGATGGCGCCGCCGGCGAGGGCGAAGGGGGTGAGCAGGTACGCGCCCGACAGCGGACCGTACAGCAGCCACCTGCGCGGCACGCTGACGATCACCCGCTCCTGGGGTCCTGCCGGATGGGGCACGTGCACCTCGGGCCGGGCCGCGCGCCGCAGGAGCACCGACTTGAGCCGTTCGGCCTCTTCCAGCGTGACCCCGTCGAGCTCGGCCTCCTCGTCGTCCCCGCTCGCGCCCGTGTCGATCTTGAGTACGGCCAGCCCGAGCAGGCGGTGCATGGGCGGTGTGGACACGTCGACGCCGCGGATCCGCTCCAGCGGGATGGTGCGGACGGAGCGGCTGATCAGCGACCGCTTGGTCTCCAGCCGGTCGCCGACGATCTCGTACGTGAAGGTGGCCCACCTGACGACGGCGAACGCCACGGTGCCCGCCACGCCGAGCGCCGCCCAGATGTACGACCTGGCCGAGAAGCCGCCCACGAAGAGCACGCCGACGAGGGGCAGCAGGAGCGAGGGCAGCATGCGTACGGGGTCGATGAGCAGCACCTTCGGGTGCAACCGCAGCGGCGCCCGCACCGGAGGCGGGGCCTCACCCATCGGCTCGGGGCCTGCCTGGGGGGCGCCGTCGCCCTGGGGCGGCACGGGGCCGGTCATGTGGCGTCGTCCCTGAGGGCTTCGGCGCGGTGCGCGAGCTGCTCGGCCAGCCCGGCCGCGACATGGTAGTCGAGGCCCTTGATCGTCGAGGACCCCGCGTGGGACGCCGTGCGGATCTCCAGGGTGGCCAGCCCGAGCAGCCGTTCGATCCAGCCCTGCGCCTTGTCCACCGTCTGGATGCGGCTCACAGGCACGAACACCCACTCCCTGGTCAGGAACCCCGACCTGGCGTAGACGACGTCCCCAGAGAGCTCCCAGCGGTGCACGGCGTACCGTATGAAGGGCTCGGCCACCAGGAACGGCCCCATCAGGACCACGACCGCGGCAGGCAGCGTCCAGGAGTGGTCCGCGAACCAGCCCGGCACCCACGACCACCCGCTCCCGCCGACCCACCGCGCCACCAGGAGCGAGCCACCGAGGAAGAGCACGAACGCGACCAGTGACTCGAGCAGCCAGAGGCGGACGGCCTTGGGGGAGACGCGATTCGCCGGATCGCGCAGCGGGCCATTTGACGTCACAAGGCCAGCTTAGGGCGCGAACCGCCGAAGGCGATCTGTCAGCGGGCGCCCGGATCCGGAGGCTCCGGCGCCGGACGCCCGGCGTGTCTGCCGCCGTCCCCTCCGGTTCCCGTCGTATCCGGCGCGCATGTTTTTTGCGGACGGCGGTGAAGGGCCGCGACCGAAACTCATGTCCGTTTTGTCAGGGCGCCGTACGAGATCCCGCCAGAAGTCCGGCCGCGGCGAACCAGCAGGCCACAAAGGGTCCACCAGTACGGCGCCATGCGGGTCCCCGCCGTCGGCAAAGGCAGCGATGTGTCGAAGCTCACTACCCGGATCCCGCGATTCTGCCTCGTTTCGGATCCTTTACCGATGACCGACCATCGAGAAACGGTCTGCGCATGGCCGGGAGCCGCGTAGCATCATCCGGCATGGGGCTGTGTAACGCGGCATCACGCATGCGACACATCACCGTCACTGTGACGGTGGTGACCGCCGCGCTCGCTTCGGCGGGTTGCGGCAGCCTCATCGGTAGATCTCAGGCCCAGGACATCTCGGAGATCAACGTCTCGAGCCCGGAGCTGCGCGAGGGCAAACCGCTGCCCGCCGACTACTCCTGCCGAGGCGACCAGGGCAGCCCTCCGCTGCGCTGGTCGAGCCAGCCGCTGACCCAGGCGAAGTCGATCGCGATAGTGGTCGATTCTCATACACCGTCGGAGTCGGCCGTCAACTGGGTGCTCTACAACATCCCTGCGACCACGACCGAGCTGGGACCCAACGCCGCGGCCGAGCCCCCTGCGGGCTCCGGCCAGGCGAAGGTGACCAGCGGCAAGGTGGGCTACGACCCGCCCTGCAAGGACGGCGGCACCTACCGCTTCACCGTCTACACGCTGAACGACAAGGTGGTCGTCCCGGAGGATGGCGGGCTCCCCGACATTCTCAAGGACATCGCCAACAAGACCATCGCCCGGGGCAGACTCACGGCGGTCAACATCCAGTGAGACCCCGAACACAGCAGGTAATACGGTGTACCAATTCTTCACGTAGGGTGTGACAACGCTCATAGTGGTCCGACACAATCAGATCCAATTGTTAGGTACTGGTGATCAAAGGGGGCAGATCGCGTCGATGGCCGCGCGATCTCACCGGTGCCGAAGAGAGGCCATGGCTTTGAGGGTGGTGCAATGATCGCGGTCGTAGTGAGCTTGGTCGCCGTCGTGCTCCTCGTGCTCGTCGTCGTGGCACTGGGCATGCGTTCGATGAGCCGCAGGGAGAGCTCTCTCCCTCCGGAACGGCTGAAGGAGATGGCCGAGAAGGAGGAGAGGACTCAGACGCGCTCCACTGACGAGTTCGCCTCGCACGAGCCTCGCATGACCAACTTCACCCCTGACTTCAGCCCCATCGGGGAGCGCCAGCCCAAACCGGTGCGCACCGGTCAGCGTGGCAGGCGTGGCGTCGACGAGTGGGGCAACCCGACCTCCGATGACGAGGACGAGGAGTTCTGGGCCAACATCCGCAGCGATGCGGAAGAGGGCGGTTTCGGTGCGGGTGGCACCGTCGCGGCCAGGAAGGGCGCCTCCCGCCCCGTCGAGCGTGAGCGGCCCACCGAGCAGCCCGCCGAGCGGCCCGCCGCCAAGCGCCGGGAACGCACCGCGCAGCCCGCCGCCGCCTCGGCCTCGGCCTCGGCCGACCCCAACGCGACCACCGTCCAGTCCCCCCTGCCGCAGCGCCAGCCGGCCGCCGCGGCCGCCAACCTCGCCGACCTGGTGGAGCCGGCCAAGCGCGCCACTCCGTCCCAGGCGGACATGGCGGACCAGCGTACGATGACGTTCGCGGCGCCGACGGCCGACGTGATGAGCATCCTCGGCGCGGGCGCCAAGCCGGTGCCTCCCTCCCGCCCCGACTCCCTGTCGTCCAACGGGACCGGCAACGCCTCGGGCTCCTTCCCGGCCGCTCCGGCCGCCGGCGGCTCCTATTCCGCGACTCCCGTGACCCAGCCCAACCCTCTGAGCACGCCGAGCGGCGGCTCATTCGGCAGCGGCTCCTACCCGGCGACCCCCGCGGCGAACTCCAGCGGCTCCTTCCCCGTCCAGCCCGCCGCCATCCACGGCGCGCCCACGAGCGACCCGTTCCCCGCCTACACCAACGCCGCCGAGACCACCTGGGTCAACGGCAACCTGCCCGCGACGCCGTCGTCGTCCGGCTCCTGGCCCGCCCAGCCCGACATCCTCGACGACCCCTCCCCCGTCTCGGGCCCCTCCTGGCCCGCCTTCGAGCAGCCCGCCGCGCGCTCGTCGTACCCCGCCTCGTACGAGGTGCGCTCCGGCTGGGCGGTCGCCGACGACACCGACCCGCTCACCGGCCCGTCCCCCGCCACCGGCACCCCGACCGCGCCCAGCAGGGCGGTCTCGGCCTACGACGACGTGCTGGCGGCCCCCACGCCGAAGCCGGCCCCGGCCCCGGCGCCTGCCTCGTTCGCTTACGAGACCGGCGACTTCGCCTCCGCCGCCTGGCCGGAGCCGCCGTCGAGCGCGACCCAGCGCCCGACGTACGGCTCCCAGAACGGCAACAGCGGCAGCCACCGCCGCTCGCCCGCCGACCAGGACCACCCCCACGACTACTACCGGTGATCTCAGGCGCCCATTAATGGGTAAAACCCGCGTGACACACCCTTAAAGCGGGGTCGACGGAGCAATAGGGTTTGCTCCATGATCCCCGACACGAAGAGTAACTGGCTGGGCACACTCAGGCATGATGTGCCCGCCTCGCTCGTGGTTTTCCTCGTCGCGGTGCCCCTCTCGCTGGGCATCGCGATGGCCTCGGGCGCCCCGCTGGCCGCCGGGCTGATCGCCGCCGTGGTGGGCGGGATCGTGGCCGGCTCGCTGGGCGGCTCCGCCGTTCAGGTGAGCGGGCCCGCCGCCGGGTTGTCGCTGGTGGTCGTGGATCTCGTGCAGACGTACGGGTGGCGGGCCACCTGCATGATCACCCTGCTGGCGGGCGTCGTGCAACTGCTGCTCGGCGTCTTCAAGGCGGCCAGGGCGGCGCTCGCGGTGTCGCCGGCGGTCATCCACGGGATGCTGGCGGCCGTCGGCGTGATCATCGCGCTCTCCCAGCTCCACGTGGTCCTCGGCGGCAGCTCGCAGCGCTCGGCCGTGGCGAACCTGATCGAGCTGCCCGGCCAGATCGCCGACCTGCACGGGCACAAGGTCGCCGTCGGCATCCTCACGATCACCGTGCTCGCGTTGTGGACGCGGATGCCCAAGCAGATCAGGGCCGTGCCCGCGCCGCTGGCGGCGCTGCTCGTCGCGGCGGGTACGGCCTGGGCGTTCGGCTGGGACGTCACGCGCGTGGACCTGTCCGACAGCGTCGTCTCGTGGGCGTTCCCCGTGCTGCCGCAGGGCGACTGGCACATGGTGGTGGCGGCGGTGCTGCTCGTGGCGCTGCTGGCCGGGTGCGAGTCGCTGCTGTGCTGCGTGGCGGTCGAGGGGCAGCACGCGGGCCGCCGCGCCGACCTCGACCAGGAGCTGACCGGCCAGGGCGTCGCCAACATGGTCAGCGGCGCGCTCGGCGGCCTGCCGGTGGCCGGCGTGATCGTGCGCAGCACCACGAACGTCCAGGCGGGCGCGCGTACCCGCTGGTCGGCGATCCTGCACGGGGTGTGGGTGCTGGTGTTCGCGATCGGGTTCGGCTGGACGATCAAGCTGATCCCGCTGGAGGCCCTGGCGGCGTTGCTGGTGTTCATCGGCGTGCAGATGGTGAACCTGGGTCACATCAAGAAAGTCCACGGCCACGGCGAGGTGCCCGTCTACGTGGTGACGATGCTCGCCGTGATCCTGCTCGGACTCGCCGAAGGCGTGCTGGCGGGACTGGCGCTGGCCGCGCTGCTCGCGCTGCGCCGCCTGACCTGGGTCACGGTGACCAAGCGGCAGGACCACGACGGCCGGGTGCACGTGACGATCTCCGGCTCGCTGACGTTCCTGGGCGTGCCCAGGCTGACCCGCGAGCTGCGGACCATCGCCTCGGGCGCCACCGTGGACCTCGACCTGAACATCGACTTCATGGACAACGCCGCCTTCGAGGCCATCCACTCCTGGCGGCTCGACCACGAGCGCATGGGCGGCACGGTCGACATCGACGAACTGCACGACGAGTGGTACTCGCTGGCGGCCAGCGGCGCGCGCATGTTCCCGGTCAAGTCGCCGCCCAAGGCGCCGGACCGCTGGTGGCTGCCGTGGGCCCATCGGCCCCGTCCCGCCGCGGCTCCGGACACGGCCGGGGCGGAGTGCCGGCTGACAGCCGGTGCGCGGGAGTTCCACCGGCGTACGGCGCCCCTGGTCCGGCCCATCTTCACCGAGCTGGCCCGCAAGCAGCAGCCGTCGCACCTGTTCATCACGTGCGCCGACTCGCGGATCGTGCCCAGCCTGATCACCGCGAGCGGCCCCGGCGACCTGTTCACCGTGCGCAACATCGGCAACCTGGTGCCGCGCAGGGGCTCCGAGCCGCACGACGACTCGGTGGTGGCGGCGATCGAGTACGCCACGCAGGTCCTCGGCGTGCACACGATCACGGTGTGCGGCCATTCCGGGTGCGGCGCGATGGCGGGGGTGCTCAGCGCGGGCGTGCAGGCAGGCAGCCTGCCGGGGCTGAGACGGTGGCTGCGGCACGGAGACCACAGCCTGGCCAGGTTCATCGAGACCGAGGGCGACCGGCTCCACAGCGGCGCTCTGGACGTGCTGTGCCGGGTCAACGTCCAGCAGCAGCTGGAGAACCTGCGCACCTACCGCAAGGTCGACGAACAGGTCCGCGCCGGGAAGCTGGCGCTGGTGGGGCTCTTCTTCGACATCGGCGCGGCGAGGGTGCACATCGTGCCGCCGCTGCGCCCCGGCTTCTCCGCTCTGGGTGAAGAACGCGGCTCCCAGGCCGACGATGGGCGAACAATGAGTGCGTGAAACTTCTGGTTATTGGTGGTTCGAGGTTCCTGGGGCGTGCCGTCGTCGTCGAGGCGCTGGCCCGGGGGCATGAGGTGACGACGTTCAACAGAGGGGTGAGCCACGCCGACGTGCCCGGCGTCGAGGTCGTGCGCGGCGACCGTGAGGTGCGCGCCGACCTCGACCGGCTGACCGCCGGCCGGTCGTGGGACGCCGTGGTCGACACATGCGGCTACGTGCCGCGGGTCGTGGGCGAGTCGGTGGAGGCGCTGTCCGGGCATGCCGGCACGTACGCCTTCGTCTCCAGCGTCTCGGCCGTCGACGGCTTCCCCGGCAAGCCCGCCACCGAGGACAAGCCAGGGTGGCCGTGCGCGCCGGACGCCGGGCCCGACGACGGCGACTACGGCGTGCTGAAGGCGGGCTGCGAGCGCGCGGTCGAGCAGGGGTTCGACGGCAACGCGCTGATCGTCCGCCCCGGCCTGATCCTGGGGCCGTACGAGGAGGTGGGCAGGCTGCCGTGGTGGCTGAGCAGGATCGCGCGCGGCGGCCGGGTGCTCGCGCCCGGCGACCCGGACACGCCGATGCAGCTCGTGGACGTGCGCGACGTGGCGATCTTCACCCTCGACCAGGCGGAGCGGGGCGCGTCCGGCACCCATGTGGTGACGGGGCCCGCCGGCAACGCCACCTATGGCGGGTGGCTCGGTCTCTGCAAGGAGGTGACGGGCTCGGACGCGGAGTTCGTCTGGGTGGAGAACGAGTTCCTGGTGGAGCAGGGCGCGGGGTTGTGGGTGGAGCTGCCGCTGTGGGGCGGGCCGCCGTCCGAGGAGACCGCCAACTTCTGGAGCGTGCCGACGGCCGAGGCGCAGGCGGCGGGGCTGCGCACCCGTCCGGTGGCGGAGACCGTGCGCGACACGTGGGCCTGGCTCCGGGAGATCCCGGAGGAGCAGCGCGTTTACGGCGTCAAGAGCACGCACGGGATGGCGCCGGAGAAGGAGGACGCCATCCTCGCGGCGTGGGCCGCCCGTTCTGAGTAATCCTCCGCAGACGTGGCGCATGGGGGCGGATTAGTGTCGCGGGCGCCGGCGAGGTTCTCGCGGCGACGGTCCTGACTCCCAGGGGCCGGAGGGGCGGAGGCTGTGCGGTTGCCTCCGCCCCTCACCTTTACCTCTTTACCTCGGCTCATACGGAGGAATTACCTGGGCTCAACAAGGAGTAAACAGCCGGGTCGTAATGCTGCGTCGTATGACTTTGCGCTCCTTATCGCTTTTGTCCCTTACGTACGTAGCCCTGCTCCTCCTCCTGCTCTTCCCGAACGGTCCCTCTCCTGCCGCCGTCCTTCCCGCCGGCCGTCCGGCCGCCGCGTCCTCGGCCGTCGCGGTTGCGCGTAAGCCGGACAAGAAGGCGTTGACCAGGGCTCTCGACCGCTACGTGAGCCACCTCCCCGGCCGGCTCTCGGTGTCCGTACGCGATCTCTCCTCGGGGCTGTCCTACACCTACCACCGCGGCCTCAGGACGGCCACGGCCAGCATCGTCAAGGTCGACATCGTGGTCACGCTGCTGCTCAAGGCCCAGCGCCGGCACCGCGGCCTCACGGCCCGGGAGCGGCGCTGGGCGGCGCGGGCCATCAGGGTCAGCGACAACGCCGCCGCGTCGGCGCTGTGGCGGGCGATCGGCGGCGCGTCCGGCCTGGCCGCCGCCAACCGGAGACTCGGGCTGCGCAGCACCACGCCCGGCCCTGGAGGGTCGTGGGGCGCGACCACGACGAGCGCCGCCGACCAGGTCCGCCTGCTGACCGCCCTCACCTCCGCCAGGAGCCCCCTCTCCGTCAGGAACCGCCGGTACGTGTTGGGCCTGATGAGCCATGTGGCGCGGGGGCAGTCGTGGGGTGTCAGCGCGGCCGGGCACGACGCCGCGCTCAAGAACGGCTGGCTGCCCCGGCGGCGGGACGGGGGACGGTGGACCGTCAACAGCATCGGCCGGGTACGCGGCCACGGGCACACGTACCTGATCGCCGTCATCTCCGATCGTCATCCCTCGATGGGAGCAGGAGTGAGGGCGGTGGAGCACGTCGCCGCCCTCGTTGCCAAGACCCTCGCCAAGGCCGCGACCACGACCGACGACCGGTGAGATGCCGTGGCCGTCAAGTGCCGATCTGTCGGCGGTCACACCAGTCGTTCGCCGAGGAAGCGGTACACGTTGCCGCCGATGATCTTCAAAATGTCCTTCTCCGGGACGCCGCGGGCGATCAGGCCCTCGGTGACCATGGGCAGCCCCGACGGCCCCTCCAGGCCGGCGACGGCCAGCTTCGGGTTGACGCCTCTCGCGTTGACGCCCTCGCAGCACGGCGGCGTCAGGTCGTCCATGACCTCCCGGATGAAGTCCGGACCCAGGCCGACGTGGTCGATCCCGGCCACGGACGCGATGTGCTCGATGTGGTCGAGCAGGCGGTCGAGCGTCATGTCCTCCTCGCGCTCGGCGAGGAAGGGGGCCAGGAAGTTGACGCAGATCACGCCGCCCGTGGCGGCCACCCCGCGGAGCTGGTCGTCGGTGAGGTTGCGGTGGTGGTCGCGCAGCGCCCGGGCGGAGGAGTGGGTGGCCATGACCGGTTTGGTGGCCAGCTCCAGGACGTGCGCCACGCCGGAGGCGCCCAGATGGGAGATGTCGAAGACGATGCCGAGCCGCTCCATCTCCTGCAGCGCCGCCACGCCGTGGGACGTCAGGCCGCTGCCCGTGGCGTCCTCGCCGCTGCCGTCGGCCAGCGGCGTGCGGCCGAAGTGGGCGATGGACGCCACCCGCACGCCCAGCCGGTGGACGGTCGAGATCAGCTCCACGTTGGCGTCGATCCCCGGCATGCTCTCCAGCGCGATCACCAGTGCGATCTTGCCCTCGTCGAGTGCCCGGTCGATGTCGGCGGCGTCCAGACAGATGCGGACGTAGTCAGAGTTTCCCTCGGCCAGCACGTGCGCGCACTCGATCATGCGCAGCGTCTGCCGCAGCGCGCCCTCCGGCCGGTACTGGTCGTCGATGAAGACCGGCAGGATCTGCAGATTCACCCCGCCGTCGATGAGCTGGGGCAGCCACCTCTGGCGGAAGAACGAGGCCCACTGCTCATGCGGCCGCGCGGAGACGGCCATCAGCAGGTCGTTGTGCGTGTCGGCCACGACCGCGCGCCGGTGCAGGGAAAGGGTCATGAGTTGGACGTTATCGCGCGGACAGGACTGCTCCAATGCCCCGGGGCTGGACAAACAGGAGGCTAGACCGGGCGGTAGGCGGGGGCAGGAGGCCTGGAGGTGAGTTTGCGGTAGAGCGTGGTGGTGCCGGGCCAGTTGTTCGTCACGCGGCCCTCCGGCGTCTTGTACCAGCTCCGGCACCCGCCGCCCCACACCATCCGTGTCATCGCCGCGTCGAGCTGCCTGCGCCACGCCGCCATGACCTCGGGGCGCACCTCGATCGGCCCGGTGGCCGACAGGTACGGCAGGCAGGACATGACATGCCTCACCTGGCACTCGATCATGAACACGATGGAGTTGTGGCCGAGGTTCGTGTTGGGGCCGTACAGGAGGAAGAGGTTCGGGAAGTTCGGCATGGATATGCCCAGGTACGCCTCGGACCCGCCCTTCCACTGCTCATCGAGCGTGCGTCCCTCGCGGCCCACGACCTCCATCGGCGCCAGGAACTCGGTGCTCCTGAAGCCGGTGGCGTAAACCGTCGTGTCGACCTCGTACCGGCCCTCGGTGGTCTCGATGCCCTTCGGCGTGATCCGTACGATCCCGTCCGTCACCACATCGACATTGGCCCTGGTCAGCGCCGGATAGAAGGTGCTGTCGATGACGACCCGCTTGCAGCCCGGCGGGTAGCCGGGGGTGAGCTTGGCCCGCAGCGCCGGGTCGGGCACCTGGTCGTGCAGGTGCCGCAGGGCACGTTTCTTGAGCAGTTCCGCGCTCCACCCCTGGGCGAGGGCGGGATAGAGAGTGGCCTCGGCATACCGGTAGATCAACTCGCGGTAGACGCGCTGGAGGCCGGGGACGAAGCGGAACGCGAGCCTGGTCAGCGGCCCGAACGCGGTGTCCGGCTTCGGGATCACCCAGTTGGGCGTGCGCTGGAAGACGTACATATGGCCGGCCTGCTCGGCGACGCGCGGGATGAACTGGGCCGCCGACGACCCGTTCCCGATCACGGCGACGCGCCGGCCGGTGAGGTCGTGATCGTGGTTCCAGCGCGCGGAGTGGAAGGAGACGCCCTCGAAATCCGACATTCCGGGAATGTCGGGGAGGCGGGGGCGGTTGAGCTGGCCCACGCTCATGACCACCACGTCGAACGCCTCGGTACGGCCGCCGCTCGTCACCTGCCACTTCGTGCCGTCGAAGGCGGCCCGCTCGACCTCGGTGCCGAACCGGATTTTTCGCCTGACGTCGTATTTATCAGCGCAATGTTCAAGATATTCAAGAATTTCGGGCTGCTCCGGGTAACGGCGCGTCCAGCTCACGTACTTCTCGAATGAGTACGAGTAGAGATGCGAGGGGATGTCGCACCCTGCCCCCGGATAGCTGTTGTCCCGCCACGTGCCCCCGAGACTGTCGGCCTTCTCGAAGACCGTGTACGAGCGGATCCCGGCGCGTTCGAGCTGGATCGCCATGCACAGCCCGCCGAACCCCGCTCCGATGATCGCCACGCTGGGTGACATGCCGCCCTCCGCAGGTCAGGGTCCACTTACAGTACGCCGAACGCCGTTCCGACGACACCCTCCCCCAGGCCGATAGTCTGCGCACGTGGCTGCTGTGACGTTGACGAACGTGATCGAGGTGCTGGAGGCGGCCTACCCGCCCGCCCGGGCCGAGTCGTGGGACGCCGTGGGGCTGGTGAGCGGAGACCCGGCGCAGGAGGTGCGGCGGGTGCTGTTCGCGGTCGACCCGGTCGCGGCCGTGGCCGACGAGGCCCTGGAGTGGGAGGCCGACGTGATCGTCACCCACCACCCGCTCTACCTGCGCGGCACCACCAGCGTGGCCGCGACCACGCCCAAGGGCCGCCTGATCCACACCCTGATAAAGAACGACATCGCCCTCTACACCGCCCACACCAATGCCGACGTGGCCAACCCCGGCGTGTCCGACGCCCTGGCCCGAACCGTCGGCCTGGTCGACGACCTGGTGCCGCTCCAGCCGTTCCCCGACGACCCGTGGCGCGGGCTGGGCCGCATCGGCGAGCTGCCCTCGGAGATGACGCTGGGCGAGTTCGCCGCGCAGGCGGCCAAGGGCCTGCCCCGCACGTCAGGGGGCATCCGTGTGGCGGGCGACCTGTCCCGCCCCGTCACGCGCGTGGCGGTCAGCGGAGGCGCGGGCGATTCGCTCCTCGGTACGGCGAAGGCCGCGGGGGTCGATGTGTTCCTCACGGCGGACCTACGGCATCATCCGGCGAGTGAGTTCGTGGAATCGGGCGGGCCCGCGCTGATCGACGCCGCGCACTGGGCGACGGAGTGGCCCTGGCTGGAGAGCGCGGCGTCCATCCTGCGCTCCAGTGGCGTTACCGTTGAAACGCGTGTCTCCGCCACGGTCACCGATGCTTGGACAAGAGGATATTGATCATGAAAGCAGCCCCTGAGGCCCAGAAGAGACTGCTCGACCTGGCAGAGCTCGACTCCGTGATTGATCGGCTGGCGCACCGCCGCCGCACCCTGCCCGAGCTTGCCGAGATCGACGAGCGGTCCAAGTCGTTCGCCAGACTCGCCACGCAGGTGATCGAGGCCGAGACCGAGGCCGGCGACCTGGCGCGCGAGCAGGCCAAGGCCGAGAGCGACGTCGACGCCGTGCGCACCCGTGCCGACCGTGACCAGAAGCGCCTCGACTCCGGCGCCGTGACCTCGCCGCGCGACCTGGCCGGCCTGCAGTCGGAGATCGCCTCGCTGCACAAGCGCCAGGGAGACCTGGAAGAGGTCGTTCTGGAGATCATGGAGCGCAAGGAGGCGGCCGACACCAAGGTCACCGACCTGGTCGCCCAGCGCGACGAGATCGCCGCCGCCCTCGCCACCGCCGAGGCCCGCCGCGACGAGGCGCTCAAGGAGATCGACAAGGAGTCGGGCGAGGTCCAGGGCCGCCGCGCCACCGCCGCCGCCGACATCCCCGCCGACCTCCTGGGGCTCTACGAGAAGCTCAAGGGCCAGTACGGCGTGGGCGCCGCGATGCTGCGCGGCGGCCGGTGCCAGGGCTGCAAGGTGGCCCTGTCCATCGCCGAGATGAACCGCATCAAGGCCGCGCCCCACGACGAGGTGCTCCGTTGCGACGAGTGCCGCCGCATCCTCGTACGTACGGCAGAGTCAGGGCTGTGACCTCCTACATCATCGAGGCGGACGGCGGCTCGCGCGGCAACCCGGGGCCCGCCGGCTACGGCGCGGTGGTCAAGGACGCCTCCGACGGACAGGTTCTGGCGGAGGCGGCCGAGGCCATCGGCGTCACGACCAACAACGTCGCCGAATACCGCGGCCTGATCGCCGGCCTCCAGGCCGCGCTCCGGCTGGGCGGCGAGGGGGCGTCGGTCGCCGTCCGGATGGACTCGAAGCTGGTCGTCGAGCAGATGGCGGGCCGCTGGAAGATCAAGAACGAGGGGCTGCGCCCGCTCGCCATGGAGGCCGGGTCGCTGGTCAGGCGGCTGCGCGTGACGGAGTGGACCTGGATCCCCCGCGAGCGCAACAAGCACGCCGACCGCCTGGCCAACGAGGCCATGGACGCCGCCGCCAAGGGGCTGACCTGGAAGGCCGGGGGGACGACCGAGCCGGGCGCACTTGGGGACACACCGGCCCGATCGGGGGCCTCAGGGGCAGAGGGGCCGGCTGTGAAGGCCTCTGGGGCGACGGCCCGCTCCGCCGCCGCGTCCCCTCCGCGCGTCGCCCAGCAGACGGACCTCCTCGACGCGGGGAGCGCCATTTCCGAAATATCCGCCCCCGCCGCCTCCATCGCCGCTGCCCAGCAGCGCACCGGCAAGGGCACCGGCTGGCGCCCTCCCACCCGCGTGGCCACGTCACTGCTCCTGCTCCGGCACGGCGAGACCGAGCTCTCCCTCGAACGCAGGTTCTCGGGCAGGGGCGAGGTCGAGCTCACGCCCAACGGCCTGGCCCAGGCGGCGGCCGCCGCCGAGAGGCTGTCGCGCGAGCCGTACCGACCGGATGTGATCGTCTCCTCGCCGCTCAAGCGCGCCAGGCAGACCGCGGAGGCGGTCGCCCAGCGGACCGGGCTCGACGTCGAGGTGGACGAAGATCTCAGGGAGCTCGATTTCGGCGCCTGGGAAGGCCAGACGTTCACGGAGGTGCAGCGCCGCTGGCCGGCCGAGCTCGCCGCCTGGCTCGCCGACCCCGAGACCGCGCCACCGGGCGGCGAGAGCTTCGCCTCGGCCGCCCGCCGCGTCCAGGCTGCGGGAGAGCGGCTGATCGAGCGGTACGAGGGCAAGACCGTCCTCGCGGTCTCGCACGTGACGCCCATCAAGATGCTGCTGAGACTGGCCCTCATGGCCCCTCTGGAGTCCCTCTACCGCATGCACCTCGACCTGGCGTGCCTGTCGCTGATCGAGTACTACGCGGACGGCCCGGCCGTGGTGAAGTCGTTCAACGACACTGGGCACTTGCGCCGGGGATAACGTAGGTCTTGATACAGTTTTGCAGACGAGTCGGCCGGGCGACCGCGTCGGGCCTCACGGCCCGCCGAGGAAGGTCCGGGCTCCACAGGGCAGGGTGGTCGGTAACGCCGACCCGGGGTGACCCGCGGGACAGTGCCACAGAAAGCAGACCGCCTCCCGGTTGACGGGAGGTAAGGGTGAAAGGGTGGTGTAAGAGACCACCAGCGCCCACGGCGACGTGGGCGGCTAGGTAAACCCCACCCGGAGCAAGGTCAAGAAGGGACGCTCTCCGGAGCGTCCCGCGCGCGACGTTCGAGGGCTGCCCGCCCGAGCCGCGCGGGTAGACCGCTCGAGGCCGCCGGCAACGGCGGCCCTAGATGGATGGTCGCCCCTTCTCACGAAGGACAGAACCCGGCCTACAGGCCGACTCGTCGCCCGTTCCCTCTCTGACCTGGGAGGGAACGGGCACCCTCCAAGATCAGGGCACGCTCAGGGCACATCCAGTGATGATCCAAACGCCCTGTCGAGCGCTTCTCTGGCCCTGGCGGAGGCTTCAGGGACGAGGTGGCCGTACAGGTCCACGGTGGTCGTGATCGACTCATGGCCGAGCCACTTGGAGACTTCCGAGATCGGGACGCCGGAAGCAAGAGCTGTGCTGGCGAAGGTGTGACGCAGGTCGTGATAGGTCGTGTCGGGCATCAACACCGAGCGTTCCACCGCGTAGATCAAGTCAGCGACCATGTACGGAAGCTCTACGAGGATCTGACCGCCCTGAGGTCGCAAGTAGCCGTGCGCATCTATGAGACCGAGAAGTCCAGTTTTTTGGCGTCCTAGCTAAGCGATGGGGCGTCAGCAAGACCCGCGCTGCCCAGATCATCCGTGCAGCTCGACCTCGAAACCGGGACAGCGAGACCGCTGAGGAAGCCCTGCACGAAGCGTCTAAAACTGACGATCATCGTTGACACCTGGGTCTCCGACCGACTACGGAGATCCACATGTCTCAGCCCAGCCCCCCGCTCGATCGTGAGGCCAAGCGGCGCCTGGCGGTTATCCGGCACGTCGAGGAGGTCACCGGCAACGTCGCGATGACGTGCCGGTATTTCGGCATCAGCCGGCAGGCCTACTACATCTGGTACCGGCGCTATCAAGCCGAGGGCATCGACGGCCTGCGCACACGGTCCAAGCGGCCCAAGACCAGCCCCAACGCCACCCACGTCGAGGTCGTCGGGAAGATCATCTATCTGCGGAAGAACTACCACTTCGGACCCGAGAAGATCGCGATGTACCTGAAGCGGTACCACGACGTCACCATCAGCAAGTCGGGCGTGTGGCGCATCCTCAAGCGGCTGGACATGGGCCGGCTGCCAGCCTCACAGCGCTACAAGCGGCACGACCGGCGCTGGAAGCGGTATGAGAAGCAGCTGCCCGGCCACCGCGTCCAGATCGATGTGAAGTTCATCGAGCCCATCGCCGGCGTCACCGGCCGGCGTGGCGGGCGCAACAAGTACTACCAGTTCACCGCCATCGACGACTGCACCCGGCTGCGCGTGCTGCGCATCTATCCCCAGCTCAACCAGAAGACCGCCATCCAGTTCCTCGACTACGTGCTGTCTCGGCTGCCGTTCCAGGTCGAGGTCATCCAGACCGACAACGGCGCCGAGTTCCAATCGGCCTTCCACTGGCATGTCCTGGACAAGGGCATCGCCCATACCTACATCAAGCCCCGCACCCCGCGGCTGAATGGGAAGGTCGAGCGCTCACACCGCATCGACGCCGAAGAGTTCTACAGCATGCTCGACGGCGTGGTGATCGACGATGCCGAGGTGTTCAACGACAAACTCCGCGAATGGGAGGACTACTACAACTACGATCGACCCCACGGCGGCCTCGGTGGCCAAACCCCCTACGAACGCCTCAAGCAGAAGACTCAAGCTCAGACCCAGGCGTAAACGATCAACGTCGGTCGCACAGCGCTGCACGAAGCGCCTCTGTGAGAACTTTCTGTACGTCTTCAAGGCGGCCCTAACCGGGCCGCACGCGCCGCCGTCTCGGCAACGCCGCCGCCTCCCGCTGGCGCTCCCGGCGGTCGGCTAAAACCACGCCGGACGGCTGGCGCGGACGAGTGAAGTGGGGGGCCGCCGTGCGACGGTACAGATCTCGTGTCAGGGCGGCGGGGGGCCAAGGTGGACCAGCGGCCGTACCTCACCGGTGCGTGGTTGGTGCCTCCGGCGGGGGGGCGCTCCAGCTCCGGGATGGCCTCGAACATGCGTACGGGTTGTGGGATAGCTGGGAACCATCCCGTCTGCCATCGACCCCAGGCAAGCCCAGCAGACCGCCTCCTCCGCCGCAAGCCCGGCTGTGACCGTTGGCATCCAATGACCCTGGAAGATGCACAGGCGAAGGGACACGTCAAGCCGGGCTTCCACCTCCGTCGCCGGCCCGCTGCCGCTCCGCGGTGCGGCACTTGTGATCTATGTGCTGGTGGCCGGGTCGGAGCGGCGGCGGTGGTGGTGATACCCGCACGCAGCGCCGCGGCGATCATCTGCAACGCCAGTTGCGGCTTGGTCGCGAACTCGATACCGGCGGGGATACCGGCGGCCGCACACCGGCCCGGTCGGCGACCCAGGACCGCGGCAGGTAAAGCCGGACATCCAGCAGCGCCCGACCGGCCGCGCAGGCGTAGCCGAGGAACACCCCGATCTGGCTGTTTTCGACCCTCCCAAGGGATCGGCCAGGATCCCGCTCGACGCGGACCCGAAATCAGTGCCCGGTCAGGCACACACCGCCTCGAGGATCGACACATCTGATGTCGTCGCAACGACCCGCTCGAGCCGGAAACCGCAGGTCTGCAACAGCGACTCGTGTTCGCTGTGGGTGCGTTGCCTGCCCCCGGTGTGGATGAGCATCATGATGTCCATGGCTTTAGACCAGTCGGGCCCAGGGTCGTCGGGGATGACGCTCTCCACCAACAACAGCCGCGCATGCGGCGGAGCGGCCTTCCGTACGGCAGCCAGGATCGCCGTGGCCCGCTCGACGTCCCAGTCGTGGATCACGTCCATGAGCATGTAGGTGTCGCAGACCGGCAGCGGGTCCTTGAAGAAGTCGCCAGCTTGCAGCGTGAGCCGATCGGAGGCGATCTCCGCGGCACGCTCGATCACCGGTGGCAGGTCGAAAAGGATGCCCGTGGTTCGCTCGGCCGCGTCCACCACCGCCTGCAGTAGGTGTCCTTGGCCGCCGCCGATGTCGGCGATCGTTGCGCAGTCCGAGAAGTCGTAGGCGGCCAGGACACTCGCGACCTGGATACGCGCCTTTGAGACCATCGCGGCGTCGAAGACCCGGCCCGCCTCGGGATCACTCTGAAGGATGGCGAAGAACCCGTCCGGATTCAGCTTGTTCGTGGCCGGGAGTCCAGTCTGGAGTGAGTAGTCGAAGTAACCCAGTTGCTTTGCAGTACGTTCGGTTCCGAATGTTGCCACGAAGTCACGCCAAGACTGGGGATGGTCGGAACGGAGCATTCGCGACGCGCCGGTGTGGGTGAAGCGGTCGTCGCTGGCCGCGAAGACGCCATGGGCAGCGAGGAGGCGAAGCACACGGCTGAGGGCCTCGGGATTCGCCCCGGTAACTTCGGCCAGCTCCTGGGCCGTCCGCGGCGTGTCGTCGAGCGCGTCGGCGACGCTGAACCTGGCCACGGAGGCCAGACAGTGCCCGACAAACAGGCCCCCGAGCGCCGCGGTCAGTGTGTCGAAGGGCCCCGTCTGTCGATCGAGCGCGGCGTGGTGGTCATCACTGGCGGCCATGAAACGCCTCCGATTTGTCCCCGGCACGTGGACGGCGCAATCGTCGTCGCAATCATTGTGCGAGCCGTAAGGCTCTGGACTCGATGGATCGGCCCGATCTCACACGTGAACCAATGTCAATCGATCAACACGCTGCAAGTCTGGTTCGAGTCCTATCGTGAGACTCCAGACGACGCAGCTTCTCCGCAGGGCGCAGCCAGGGCACATCGCACCGCAAGATGACGTCAGACAACGACAAGTAACCACGGCGTTTCTGCAGGTCAGGCAGCCCTTCGCATGCTTTGCCACAGGTCACGATCATGCCGGATTAGAACCCGGCCTACAGGCCGACTCGTCACCCATCCCTGGTGTCTACCAGCGAGAACAGTCTCCCGAAGGTCAGGCGGACTGCTCTCGTGTCATCAATGTGTCAACAGAGCCGATCTCGGACGCGCCCAACGCGTCATCGAACGCGCTCCTGGTCACCTCTTCCGACTCGGGGTAGAGGTGGCCGTACGTGTCCATCGTCTCCGTGATCGGCGCATGCCCCATGCGGGCCTGGATGACCAGGGGGAGACGTTCTTGGCGATCAGCAGCGAGGCGAAGGTGTCCGTCGTCCGCTCCAGGCCCACCTTGAGCGAGCTAGTGGCTCGTCTCGCTTCGTTGACCGAGTAATCGACGTGCCGCCCGGCGGCCAGCAGACTATCTCGCCGAGCCGAAGAAGCTCCGCTACCGGCTGCTGCCTGCAGCCGCTCGCATCACCCGGGGCGGTCGCCGCTTCCATCTGCGCATCTCCGCAACCTGGCCTGGTTGCGACCGTGAGAAGCGGCAACGTTTGTGCGTCGGTTTGAGCGACGGCTCCGGGGTTCGCGGGGGTGGTGATGTCGATGAGATTCAGCGACGGTGGGGTGGTGCCGGCGTACTGAGAAAAGTGCTCAGGCGCGTACAGACGAACGTGCTCAGTCGTGGGACCGGGACGACAACCCTGCGGCCGTGGCGGTGTCCGCGAGCGTCCATGACTCGCCGGAGGGGTCTGAACCTGGAGTACGCGGGCGTAGGCTCTCAGGGATGCGGATCGGCGAACTGTCCAAGCGCACGGGCGTGAGTCCGCGCTCACTGCGGTACTACGAAGAGCAGGGCCTGCTGACCAGCTCACGCTCCGACGCGGGGCAGCGTCACTATCCCGATGCTGCGGTCCAGCGCGTGTCGCTCATCCGACAGCTGTTCGACGCGGGTATGTCCAGCCGGGTGATCGCGACTGTGCTGCCGTGTGTGGACGTCCCGGGTGACCTGGGTGTCGCCGAGGAGACGTTCACGGCGATGATGCGCGAGCGCGACCGGATCGATGCCGACATCGCGCACCTGATCGAGACCCGGGATGCACTCGACGTGCTGATCAAGGCCAACAGCCGGCACCGGGCGGAGCTGTCCACGACCTTGGAACCGGTGGCACAGTCGGCCTGATGCTGTGACCTGCACCACAGTCGGTTGCCCCTGACATCGGTGTGAGCGGTGAGGATGGCGACAGAGCCCGGAACCACCGGGTCGGTTACCCGGGAGGCGGCAGAAGATGGGGCAGGCGTGGGGTTTCGGTAGGTTTGGCGGGCCCGAGGTGCAGGAGTTCTTCGATCGTCCCGATCCCGTCCCTGGTCGCGGGGAGGTGCTGATCCGGGTCACCGTGGTCGGCGTGAACCCCCTCGACCACCTTGTGCGTTCGGGTCTGGTCCCCGGGCTCGACGGCGGGCGTCCGTTTCCCCGCGTGCTGGGCATGGAGGCAGCGGGAACCGTTCTCGCCCGGGGTGAGGACGTCGACGGGCTCGAGGTGGGTGACGCGGTCTTCGGCTTCGCACTCACTGGTGGCGGCACCTACGCCGAGACGACGGTGCTGTCCGCGCAGAACACCGCGCGCATCCCGGTGGGTCTGTCCGCGACCGTGGCGGCAACGCTGCCAGTGGCCGGGACGACCGCGGTGGATGCGCTCGACCAGCTCAGCCTCCCGGCCGGTGCCACGGTCCTGGTCAACGGGGTCGGGGGCGGGGTCGGCCTCGCCGTCGCCCGGCTGGCCGTCGGGCGCGGGCTGCGTGTGATCGGTACCGGGAGTACCGCCAAACGCGAGCACGCCGAAGCCATCGGGGTGCGGTTCATCGACTACGCCGCCGGAGACGTCGTCGCCGCAGCACGCGAGCTGGTTCCAGACGGCTTCGACGGGATCGTCGACCTGGTCGGAGGCGCCTCGCTGCGGACGGTCGCTCCGCTGGCCCGGGATCCCCGCAACGTCATCGCCGTGGGTGATATGTCTGTGCCCGATCTCGGTGGGCGTTTCGTCGAGCGTCGCCTCGACCGCGAGAACCTGGAGCGGTCCGCCCGGCTGGCCCTCGACGGAGTTCTCGAACCCGTGATCACCGCGGTCCACCCGCTCTCCGACGCCCCGGCCGCCCTCGCCACTGTCGAGAACGGTCACACCTCGGGCAAGGTTGTCATCAAGGTGGCATGAGAAGTGCCCCTCACGGTGGGTGACACAGCAGATACTCTCACCGCAAGCCCCGGAGCGTTGCTGAAACTCATCAACACAGCAACCCGACGATCAGCGGCGTTGCCCAAACTCATCGACAAACGTTGCTGCTAGACGCGGACGAAACCACTGGCCCTGGCGAAACGAGCTGACCAGCGCATTCGTAGGCCTCACAGCCCTGCCCCGGCCAGCCACCTGAAGCATGACAGCGCCCCTGCCCGCCCACCACCCGAGGAACCCTGGAGAACCCGACCCGCGCGTCGGGCCACGGCCATGCCTGCCGACGAAAAGCAACCGAACCACCACTGCACACCAGCTCAGACCGGCTCAGCCACTCGAAGCGAAACAGGGAGGCTAGGCGGATTCTTCGCCCGGCACCTTAGCGAGTTGCACACCACGCAGGCTGAGCAGCACCAATCCAGCGCACCCGCAGACGAGCGCGATGTCGGCGACGTTACCCACGAATGGGCCGTAGTCGATGAAGTCCACAACATGCCCGCGGCCCAGGCCGGGCTCGCGGAAGAGTCGGTCGCCCAGGTGGGATACCGCACCGCCGAGCAGCACGCCCAGCACGAGCGCCCAGCCCGCCGAGGCCAGTCGGCGTGCGGTGTAGAGAATGCCGACCACTGCCGCTGCCGTTGCCAGGGTGAACACCCATGTCGCCTCGATGCCTATGGAGAACGCGGCGCCAGGGTTGTACAGCAGCCGGAAGTAGATCAGAGGCGGGATCACGGCGACGCGCTCGCTGTCGGACAGCGCGGAGACCGCCCACAGTTTGGTGAGCTGGTCCGCGAGCAGGACTACCGCCGCCAGTATGAGCATCACGCCGTACAGTCGGCTTGAACCCCGCGCCAACCGCATCATCATGGCCTCCGTGCGTAGCGATATCCGAACCAAGATTCCCTGAGACTATCGGCCCCTTCGCCGTGGCAAGGCGCACGTTGCCGCGGTGGGGCAATCGGCTGAGCTCGTGGCTTGTCAGGCAGCCTTGGCCGGGTATTCGGTCCACTGACGGATCGATGACTCGGGCGCGAAGCGGGGCTTCGGCTCGGCCCGGCTGTTCCGCCAGCGGATGTAGGCGGCGATGGCGGCGTTCTGCTCGTCGTGGGTGCGATGATCGGTGCCGTTCAGCGCGAAGTAGCGCAGGGCTGCGAACTCGGATTCGATCCAGTTCAGCCAGGATCCGTAGGTCGGCAGGAAGACCAGCTCGACGTCGTTGTCGGCGGCCCAGGCGCGTACCTCGGCGTGCCGGTGCGGGGAGAAGTTGTCGAGCACGATGTAGAGCTTCTCCCCAGGCCAGCGCTCTCGCAGGGCCTTGAGCAGGCCGAGGAACTCGCGCCACCGTTTGCGCTTGCGGATCCGGTAGTAGATCTTGCCGGTGGCCAGGTCGAGGGCGGCGAGCATGTGCATCACCCCGCCGTAACGGTTGTAGGTCGCCCGCAGGCGGCGGGGCCTGCCGGCCGGGCGCCAGGCCTTGCCTTTGCGCGGCTGGAGGTTCAGCGGGCCGAACTCATCGACGGATATCACCCGGCAGTCGGTGGGCGGAGTGTCGTATAAGGCCAGGATCCGGTTCATCTTGGCGATGAAGTCCGGGTCGGTGGAGGCTTTCCAGGTGGTCGTGGTCTGCCAGGAGACCTTGCCCTGACCCGCTGCAGCCTGCGGCCCTCCTCCATGCTGACCGGCCGGACGAACACACTCGGTCGACGCCCCACGACCACCTCCAAGATCGATCACTGGAGATAGTCTGCTGGCCGCCGGGCGGCACGTCGATTACTCGGTCAACGATGCGAGACGAGCCACTAGTTCTGTATCACAGCTGCCACGCCAGTCTCCCTGTCTGTCGCGAACCACAGAGCCTCACGACGTGGGCCGCGGTGCATGAGGCAGTTACAGGCGCGTGTCCGTGCTCGCCTGGTACGCACGGAAACCGGTCGGCGTCATCCCCCCAATTCTGGGGATACGCACGCTCTGCGTCCCGTCCGACACTGACGGTGGCCGGACAGCACACCGGTCGCGACAACACAGGAGGAGACATGGCGCCGACGACGCAGCAGGACAACTGGCGGTTCTGCAACAAGTGCTACTGCCTCTGGTGGAACGGCCGGCCCGACAACGGCCACTGCGCCGGGGGTGGTGCGCACGAGGGACACGGGAGCTGGAACTTCTACCTCCCGGCAAACCCGGCCGAGCACATCTAGCGTCCATGATCGGCCGCGGACAGTAGCCGGCCGCCCACGCTACTCTCCGCGGCCATGTCTGAGATCACCATCAAACGTCGCCGTACACCGTGCCGGGAATGGCGTCCCCCCGGATCGGCGTCGGTCAGATCTCCTTTGGTTACGATCATCGGCTCGGGTGCTCGTCGTGGCGGATTGGCATTCGACACGTGAAAGTTTCAGAGATCTCGAAAGCGTAGGGAGATCTCTGACAAGCTCACGATTCTGTGAGAGCGCCGCGGGAACTCCGGGGCTCGTCGGAGGCGGGCCGCGCTGTCATGATTTCCGGGATGTCCGTCGCGAATCCCGAAGGAGAGTCAATGGGCAAAGCTCGATCGTTGGCCGTCACCGCGGCGTTGGCCGCTGGTCTGACACTATCGGTGGGGACCGCTCCTGCTCAGGCCGACAGCATCAGGTACGTCTACTACCTGTACTCCGACTGCCTCAATGGGGGGAACCTCGGCATCCAGTGGGGATGGTGGACCTCCTACAACTGTGTCTACACGGAAGCCTATGGGTCGAAATGGGCGTTGTGGGCCTGACCGTTCGCTGACGGTATTCCTTTCGCGCACTATCCGCAATTAGAGCCGAGCCCGGACGCTCTCGGTGGGTCGGATTGTTTCCGTCGCACGTCGAGTGGCGTCCGGTGCGGTGGCGATATTCAGAGTTCCTTGTCTCCAGGTTTATTCGGCGCGTCCTGCGCGAATTTCCCCGCGATCTCGTCCAGGCGTTCAGCGCCCATCGGAGTGAGCTGGTGTTCGACGTGTGGCGGCACGGCCTGGCACCTCGTGCGTGACAGGGTTCGCAGCCCTCATAGCATCACATTGGGCGAAATTCGCGGCAGGAACGGCTCCCGGCGGGCAAGCAGAGGTGTCCACCTCATTCGGGAGTCCTTGAGTGATCACTGCCCCTGACGCGTTCGAAGCGGTCTTCGACGCCCACTACGAGGAGATCCGCCGCTACATCGGCCGCCGGGTCGGCCTCGACGTGGCCGAGGATCTCGCGGCCGAGACCTTTCTGATCGCGTTCGACCGGCGCGAGAGGTTCGACCCCTCGTTCGGCGAGGTCAAACCCTGGTTGTACGGCATCGCCACCAACCTGATCGGGCGGCACCGGCGTGCGGAGCTGCGCCGCTACCGGGCGCTGGCGAGGACGGGACCGCCTCCTGACGACGACGGGCTCGACCAGCAGGTGGTCGACCGGCTCACGGCCGGGGTGACGGTGGAGCGGCTGGCGAAGGCGCCGGCCAGGCTCTCGGCCGGAGAACGGGACGTGGTGCTGCTGGTGGCGTACGGCGATCTGGGTTACGCCGAGGTCGCCAGCGCGTTGCGGGTCGCCGAGGGGACCGTCGCCTCGCGGCTGAGCAGGGCCAGGACCAAGTTGCGTGGCGCGTTGGGGATGGAGGCGTGATGAAGGAGTTCGAGTTCATCGACCGGGTGATGCCGGATGTCCCGCCGCCCTCTCCCGCGCAGGTCGCCGCGGTGCGGGCCCGGCTCACGGAGGCCGTCGCCACCCGTCGCACGGCTCCGGCGGTACGCGCACGCGGCTGGAGGGGCATCGTGCTCGTCGCGGCGGCCGTCGCTCTCGTGATCGCCGCGGTCGTGGTCATGGTGCCCAGATCGAGCCCAACGCCGGTCGCGTCCACCCCCGAACGGCTCCTCGACCTGGCCGCCGCCAGGCTGGCGGCTCAGCCGCAGGGTGCCGGACGCTACTGGCGGCTGGAGATCGAGGAGATCACCCGGGGGAAGGGCGAGGGCGGTTACGTCGTCGAGGAACGCGGCCGGGACGTGCTGGCCCTCGGGCGCGACAACACCGGGTACACCTGGTACGAATCCGCCTCCGCCAAGCCGTACAGCACCGAGGACACCGAGGCCTGGAAGCGGTCGGGCTCCCCGCGGCTCTGCCCGGCCCGAGGCTGCGACAAGAACCTGCGTTTCTACCCGCGCCGCGACCCGGAGCAGATGCTGGTCCTGGCGGAAGGCTGGGAGCCGACCGTGAAGGAGCTGCTCGCGCTCCCGCGGAAGGCGAAGGCGCTCAAGACCGAGCTCCTGCGACACCGTTCCGCCCATTCCACGATCAGCCCGGACGACTGGGTGATGCAGGTGGGTGCCCGGCTCGTCCGGGATGTGCCGGCCACCCCGGGCACCCGGGCGGCGGTCTACCGCATGCTGGCCACCATGCCCGGCGTCGGCGTGCTCGACGACGTCCGCGATCCGATGGGGCGCGAAGGGGTGGCCTTGCAGCTCCCCACCCGCGGGGCTGACCGCGTCCAGCTCGTCATCGACCCCCGGAGCGGCGAGTTGCTCGCGGTGCAGCACATGGCGCCCATGCCCGGCCTCCCGCAGGGCGTGCCGTGGTCCGCCTCGGTCGTCAGGAAGGCCGGTTGGAGCGATGCCCGACCCGTGCCGCCGCCCGGCTGCAAGGGCTGCGCAGGCAGGCACTGAGCGGGGGCTGTACGCCTACACGAGGGGGCCGAGCTTCCGCTCCGCGACGCAGCTGTTGGAGAACTGCCGGTGGAACGAGATGTCCTCGCCGTGCCAGTGGCCGGCGATGTCGACCGTCACCGGGTCCCAGATCATCGGGCACGGCCCGGGATCCACGTCGAGGTCCTCGACGTGCCCGTCCACCTCGCGCAGCGCGTCGCACGCCTCCACCGGTCGCGGATGCAGGCCCCCGTCCGGATCGCAGGTGAGGGTTCTCGCGTACTCGCCGCCCGACGCCGGTCTGACGGTGATGAACAGCTCCGCGCCCGGCTCGTCGTCGTCGGCGGTGGCGGGGAGCGGGGCGAGGAACGGCGTCGCGCACAGTCCGAGCACGGCCAGTCCGCGAGCGGCGGTGAGCACGAGCGTCATGGGAACCTCCGAGGTCAACGGATATCCGAATGACTACTGAGAGTAGTCGCCAGGGCACACGTAACGGGCTGCGCCCCGCCGTGCGTAAATGGAGGGGTGAGTGGTGGTTTGGTGATCAGGGAGTTGCGGGAGATCGACGAGTTCCAGGAGGTCTACCGGCTCTTCGACGACATCTGGCATCCCGCGCCGCACAACCCGCCCGTGACCATGGAGCTGATGATCGGCTTCGCGCACACGGGCAACTACGTGGTGGGCGCGTACGAGGCAGGCACGCTGGTGGGCGCCTCCGTCGGGTTCAGGGCGGCCGGCGGGGCGCTGCACTCGCACGTGACCGGCGCCGCCGTCGGGCGGGGCATCGGGTACGCGTTGAAGTCGCACCAGCGGGACTGGTGCCTGGCGCGGGGGCTGGAGCGGATCACGTGGACGTTCGACCCGCTCGTACGCAGGAACGCTTGGTTCAATCTGGTCAAGCTGGGCGCCTTGCCGGAGGAGTACCTGGAGGACTTCTACGGGGACATGGCCGACGCGATCAACGAGGGGGACGCCTCCGACCGGTTGCTGGCGGTGTGGCGGATAACCGAGCCCGAGCGGCGCGAGGAGCCGCCGCCCGGCGAGGTCCTGCTCGCCGACGAGTGCGGGTGGCCGGTGACCAGGGCCGCGCGGGGCGACGCGGTGCTGGTGGGGACGCCGGCCGACGTCGAGCGGCTGCGGCGGGAGGATCCGGCGGCGGCCAAGGCGTGGCGGCTGGCCGTACGCGACGCCCTTGGCGGGTCGATGAAGGACGGCGGGAGAGTCGTGGGGTTCACTGACCGGGGCGAATACGTGGTAAAGCGACTTAACCAGCTATTCCACCCGCATGTCATGTCTCTGTAATGTGGCGGTCAGGCAACGCTGAGCAAGGAGATCCGCATGGCGGAGTACACCCCGACCGTTCCTGCGCGAGTCCTACCGTCCGTCACCATCCGCGACCTGCCCGAACCTCCTCGATCGAAATGGCGCATCATCGGCCCTGGGCTGGTGGGCGCGGGTGTGGGGCTGGCGTCGGGCGAGTTCATCCTCTGGCCGTACATCGCCTCCCAGGTCGGGCTCATCTTCATCTGGGGAGCCGCGATCGGGATCATCACGCAGTGGTTCCTGAACATGGAGATCGAGCGCTACACGCTGGCGACCGGCGAGACGGCGCTCACCGGGTTCAGCCGGATGTGGAAACACTGGGGCCTGGTCTTCGTCGTGATGACGCTCTGCTCCAACCTCTGGCCGGGCTGGGTCACCACGTCCGCGACCATGGTGACGTACCTGACCGGGTCGGGTGCGGGCAGCGTGCGGTGGATCGCCATCGGCATGCTCCTCGTGATCGCGCTCGGCCTGACGCTGGCGCCGGTGATCTACACCATGCTCGAACGGGTCATCTTCGTGAAGATCGCCCTGGTGGTGACGCTGATCGTGGTCGCGGTCCTGTTCGCGATCAATGCCGACAGCTGGGTCGAGCTGGGCAAGGGCATGACGGTCGGGGCCAGGTTCCCCGTGCCGCCGCTGGAGTTCTCGGTGCTGATGGGCGCCATCGCGTACGCCGGCGCGGGCGGCGGCCAGAACCTCTGCCAGAGCAACTGGATCCGCGACAAGGGCTTCGGCATGGGCCAGTACGTGCCGCGCCTGGTCAGCCCGGTGACCGGCCAGGAGGAGGCGGCCGCTTCGACGGGCTTCCAGTTCCCGCCCACCAAGGAGAACCTGGCCCGGTGGAAGCAGTGGTGGCGCTTCGCGAACATCGAGCAGGCCTGGACGTTCGCCGTGGTGTCGTTCCTGACCATCGCGTTCATGTCGATGCTGGCCTACTCCACCGTGTTCGGCCGGGAGGGGCTGGCCAACGGCATCCAGTTCCTGCAGGTCGAGGGCAAGGTGCTGCAGGACGTCGTCGCCCCGTGGTTCGGCGTGCTGTTCTGGGTGATCGGGGCGCTGGCCCTGTTCGCCTCGGCCATGGGCATCGTCGACTACACCTCACGGCTGGCCTCCGACACGATCAAGACGGTCTACCTGCGTGACAAGCCCGTCTCGGTGAACCAGGTCTACTTCTACACGGTCTGGGCCATGGCGCTGATCGGGATCGCGGTCCTGCTGGCGGGCCTCGACCAGCCGCTCATCCTGCTGGTGTTCTCCGCGTGTTTCGCGGCCGTGATGATGTTCGTGTACTCGATCCTGCTGATCATCCTCAACCGGCGGTCGCTGCCCGAGGCCATCAAGGTGCGCTCGTACCGGCTGGGCGCGCTGGTGTGGTCGGTGGCCTTCTTCGGCGCGCTGACCGTGATGGTCGTCATCCAGCAGGCGCAGAAGCTCTTCGGCGGTGGGTGAGCAGGAGCCCGAATTTGACCTCAACCGCACTTGAGGTATCAGACTCGGTCGCATGAACGTGATCGAGGTGACGAAGTTCGGCGGTCCCGAGGTGCTGGAGCTCCGGCAGGCGCCGGAGCCCCAGCCCGGTCCCGGCCAGGTGCTCATCGGCGTGTCCGTGGTGGACGTGATGTCGCTGGACGCCCAGTTGCGGACCGGGTGGGGGCGCGAGTGGTTCCCGAACGAGCCGCCGTTCGTGCCCGGCACCGGGGTGGCCGGGCGGGTGCTGTCGGTGGGCGAAGGCGTGGACCCCGGGTGGGCGGGGCGGCGGGTGGCCGCGTTCCTCCCCGGCGGCGGCGGGTACGCCGAGCAGGTCGTGGCCGGCGTCGAGACGGTGGTCGAGGTGCCCGGCGAGGTGCCCTTGTGGCGGGCGGCCTCGCTCATCCAGGTGGGACCCGCCGCACTGAGCCTGGTGGAGGCGGCCGGACTGAAGGCCGGGGCCCGCGTGCTGGTCACCGGGGCGGGAGGCGCGCTGGGACTGCCGATCGTGCGGCTCGCGAGCGCGGCCGGCGCCCACGTGACGGCCGCGGCCCACGGCGCGGCGAAGCGGCAGGCGGCCCTGGACATGGGCGCGGCGGAGGCCGTCGACTACGCCGGCCTCGGCGGGCGGTTCGACGTGGTGTTCGACGGGGTCGGCGGTGAGGTCGGCGGCGCCGCGTACGAACTGGTCGAGCCCGGCGGGACGTTCTTCGCCTACGGCGCGCCCAGCGGTTCGACCGCCCAGATCAAGCCCGGCACGGCGAGGGTGGTCGGCATGGAGCAGGTCCAGTTCGCCCCGGACGAGTTCGGGCGGCTGGCCCGGAGAGTCATGGAGGATGACAGGATCGCCACCGTCGTCGGGCTGGCCGTGCCGCTGGAGCGGGCGAGCGAGGCGCACGCGGCGCTGGACAGGCGCGAGCTGGTCGGGAAGGCACTCCTGCTCGTCACCGCCCAGGCCGCCCGCTATCGGGCCAACGGCGGCCCCGAGGTGCTGACACTGGACGAGGTCCCCCTCCCCCAGCCGGGCCCCGGACAGGTGCGGGTCGCGGTCAGGGCGGCCGGGGTGAACCCCATCGACTGGAAGCTCCGCCGCGGCGCCCCCGTCGACGGCCCTCAAGGCACCGGCCTCGAGCTGGCCGGGACGATCGACGCGATCGGCCCGGAGGTCACCGGGTGGCGGCTCGGCCAGCCGGTGTTCGGGCAGGTCGAGCCGGGGGCGGCGGCCACGCACGCGATCGCCGACGCCGCCGCTCTGACGCCGAAGCCGGACGAGCTGACGTACGAGGAGGCCGCCGCGCTGCCGGTCGCCGTCGAGACGGCCGAGCGCACGCTCCACCTGCTCGACCTCCAGCCAGGACAGACGCTGCTGATCCACGCGGTCGCGGGCGGTGTGGGGCTGGCCGCCGCGCAGCTCGCCATCGCCAGGGGAGCCAAGGTCGTCGGAACGGCGAGCGAACGCCACCACCCCTACCTCCGCGACCTCGGCGTCCAGCCGGTCACCTACGGCGAGGGCCTGGAGGAGCGCCTCCCGGGGCCCGTCGACCGGGTGCTGGACGCCTCGGGCAGGGGCGAGCTGGAGCTGTCGGTGCGGCTCACCGGCGACCCGGCCAAGGTGGTCTCCATCGCGGACCCGGTCAACGCGCCGAAGCTGGGCGTACGGTTCTCCCACGGCGGCACGAAAGGCCCCATCCCGGCCCATGCGGTACGAATCCCGATCGCGGAGGTCTTCCCCCTGGAGCGGATCGCCGACGCGCACCGGCGCAGCGAGGAAGGCCACCTGCTCGGCAAGATCGTGGTGAACACGGAAGCCACCTTGCCGCGATAGCGGGCACACTGGTCTCCATGCTGGAAACCTCGGCCCGCCTGCTGAAACTCCTCTCCCTCCTCCAAGCGCACCGGGAATGGACAGGCCCCGAGCTGTCCACCCGGCTCGGGGTCTCCACCAGGACGATCCGCAACGACGTCGAGCGCCTGCGCTCGCTCGGCTATCCCGTGCACGCCACGCCGGGGGTCGCGGGCGGCTACCGGCTGGGGGCGGGGGCCGCGCTGCCGCCGCTGCTGCTCGACGACGAGGAGGCCGTCGCGGTCGCGGTCGGGCTCGGCAGGGCGGCGGGTGGCGGCGTGGAGGGCATCGAGGAGACCTCCGTACGCGCGCTGGCCAAGCTCGAGCAGGTGCTCCCGTCCCGGCTGCGCCGCCGGGTGAGCGCGCTCAACTCCTACACCGTTCAGATACCAGGGCAGATCCCCGGCACCGCCCCGTCGGTGGCGCCCGAGGTGCTGACCACGATCGCGAACGCGGCCCGCGACCACGAGCGGCTCCGCTTCGACTACACCGGCCACGATGGTGAGACGACCGTGCGGAACGTGGAGCCGCACCGCCTGGTGCACCGGCGCGGCCGCTGGTACCTCGTGGGATACGACGTCGAACGGCAGGGCTGGCGCACGTTCAGGGTGGACAGGGTGCGCCCGCGCACGCCGGCCGGGCCCAGGTTCACCCCACGCGAGCTGCCCGGGAACGGCGACGTGGCGGCGTTCGTGGAGCGGGGCGTCAACACGGCGATGTGGCGCCACCGCGGCACGGTGCTGCTGCACGCCCCGGCCGAGCAGGTGAAGGTGCTGCCGCTGGGGCTGGAGGTGGAGCCGGTGGACGAGTCCACCTGCCTGCTCAGGCTGGGCGGCGACGACCTGGAGGGGATGGCCGTGTGGATCGGGATGGTCGGCGTGGACTTCGAGGTGCTCGACCCGCCGGAGCTGGCCGAGGCCGTGCTGAAGCTGGCCGAGCGCTACCGGCGGGCGGCGGGTCCCCGGCTTCACAGCTCCGACAGGTAGTCCTCGCGCACCTTGGTGCGTGACATCTTGCCCGTGGGCGTGCGCGGCAGCGGTGAGCGGTATTCGATCACCTTCGGGTGCTTGAACCTGGCGATGCGCGGCCCGCAGTGCTCCAGCAGCTCGGCGGTGAGCTGAGGGCCGGGCGTGACGCCTTCGGCGGGCTGGACGAGGGCGACCACGTTGTGGCCCCACTCCTCGTCGGGCACGCCGATGACGGCCACGTCCGCCACCGCCGGGTGCTCGAGCAGGGCGGCCTCGATCTCGGCGGGGTAGATGTTGACCCCGCCGGAGACGATCAGATCGGTCCGCCGGTCGCACAGGAACAGATAGCCGTCCTCGTCCATGAAGCCGATGTCGCCCGGCGAATACCACTCCCCCAGCATGCTGGCGGCGGTCTTCTCCGGGTCCTTGTGGTACGCGAACGTGCCCATGCCGGACTTGACGTAGATCATGCCCGGCTCGCGGGGCGGCAGCTCCACGCCCGCCTCATCGACGATCTTGGCCTCGAACATGGGCACGGGCCTGCCCACGGTGCCCGGCCTGGCGAGCCACTCCTTCGGCTTGACCGCGAACGCGATGGCCGACTCGGTGGAGCCGTAGTACTCGTACAGCACCGGCCCCCACCAGTCCATGATCTGCTGCTTGACCGAGACCGGGCAGGCGGCGCCGGTATGGATGACCTGGCGCAGGCTCGACACGTCGTACGTGCCCCGGACCTCCTCCGGCAGCTGCAGCATGCGGTGGAACATGGTCGGCACCATCATCGCGTTGGTCACCCGATGCCGCTCGATGAGCTCGAGGATGGTCACCGGGTCGAACTTGGGCGCGATGACCACGGTGTGCCCGAGGTGGAGCGCGAACTGGGTGTGCGCGCACGGCGCCGAGTGGTACATCGGCGAGGTCACGAGATGCACGTCGTCGCCCGGCCGCAGGTCCACGACCTCGCCGAGGAACCACCTGTACGCCGGGATCATCTGCTCGGGCGCCACCCCGGGCAGCGGCCGCTGCACGCCCTTGGGGAAGCCGGTGGTGCCGGAGGTATACCACATGACCGCCCCGGACGTCCGCTCGCCGGGCGCGTCGGCGGACTGGCCTTCGGCAAGCCCCGCCGTCCCGATCTCGGCTCCCTGCACGGCGAAGCCGGGGCCGGTGACCACGAGCTTGGCGTCGCAGTCGTCCAGGATGTACGCCACCTCGGACGCCGTCAGATGCCAGTTGATCGGCACGTAGTAGAGGCCGATCTGCGCGGTCGCCGTGATCATGATGATGGCGTCGATGCCGTTGGGCAGCACGCCCGCCACCACGTCACCGGGAACGAGCCCGCGCGCCCTGAGGCCGTGCGACACCTGGTTGACCCGGGCGAGCAGCTCGCCGTAGGACGTCTCCGTGCCGTCGGAGTCGATCACCGCGCGGCGGCCGGGGTCGGCGGCGGCGATGGCGTAGAAGCCGGGCAACTGATCGACGTCCATTAGAGCTCCAACAGCTGCGCAAGGCGGGCGCGGTGGATGCGGGGCGGGCCGAGCAGCACCTCGTCCGCCTTGGCCCGCTTGTAGTAGAGATGCGCGTCGTGCTCCCAGGTGAAACCGATGCCGCCGTACAGCAGCAGGTGGTCGCGGGCCACCTCGAAGCAGGCGCGGCCGACGTACGCCTGGGCGAGGGCGGCGGCCTCGGGCAGCTCGTCCGGCGACTCGTCGGCGGCCCAGGCGGCGAATCTGACGATGGACTCGGCCTGTTCGAGCTTGGCGTGCATGTCGGCGAGCTTGTGCTTGACGCCCTGGTACGAGCCTATGTACCGGCCGAACGCGACGCGGATCTTGGCGTAGGCCACGATGGCGTCCAGCGCCGCCCGCATCACGCCGAGCTGCTCGGCCGCCAGCGCGACGCACAGCCGGTCGCCGACCTGCGGCGCCGGGCCCAGCACGCGGGCGGGCGCCCCCTCCAGCGCCACCCGCGCCTGGCCGCGCGTCAGGTCGAGCGTCTCCAGCGCGGTCCTGGTGACGCCGGGCCCGGCCAGCTCCACGGCCACGAGTACGGTCTCCTCGCCGCTGCGGGCGGGCGCCACCAGCACGTCCGCCTCCATGCCGCTGAGCACCTGCGCCGGCGTGCCGCGCACGGCAGTGCCGTCGTGGTCGAGGGTGTCGCGGGCGAGGGTGGCCGTGATCCGGCCCTCGGCGATCGCGGCGAGCAGCTCTTTGTCGGGCGTGCCCGCCAGGGCGATCGTGGCGAAGGCGGTGGCCAGGAACGGACCCGGCAGCAGGGCCGCGCCCGTCTCCTCCAGCGCGACCGCCAGCTCGGCCATGCCCGCGCCCGCGCCGCCGTACTCCTCGGGGATGATCAGCCCTGGCAGGCCGAGCTCGCCGTTGAGCCTGGCGTACACCTGCGGGTCGTAGCCGTCGCGCGCCTTGGGCAGCGGCGAGGCGGTGCGCAGGAAGTCACGCACGGCGTCGCGGAGCTGCCGCTGCTCCTCATCGAGTACGAGCTTCACCCCTGCGTCCCCACCTTCAGATCCTTGAACGGCACGTTCTTGTCCACCCTCGGCTCCGGCGGCAGGTTGAGCACGCGGTCGCCCACGATGTTACGCATGATCTCGTTGGTGCCGCCGCCCAGCGACATGGCGGGGGCCAGGGAGATCGCGTGCGCGAGCGGGTGGTCGCCCAGCACGGCCTCGGGCCCCACGAGCCGGGTGGCCAGGTCGGCCCGGAACATGGTCAGCTCGGCCAGCAGCAGCTTCGCGACGCTGCCCCGCGCGCCGGGGAAGATCCCTGCCTCGGTCTCCTGCGCCAGCCGCTGGTTGAACAGCGCCAGGGCACGGCTGCGGATGTGCAGCTCCACGAGCTCGTCCCGGACCAGCGGGTCCTCGGTGTCGACCACCTGGCGCAGCGCCTCCAGCGCGGTCGGGTCGTCCTTCTGGCCGCCCATGCCGACGCCCGCCGAGATCGACAGCCGCTCGTGCAGCAGCGTCGTGACGGCCACGCTCCAGCCGTCGTTCACCTCGCCGACGCGGTGCTCGTCGGGGATGGGGACGTCGTCGAAGAAGATCTCGTTGAAGCCGGACCTGCCGCTCATGTCCTTCAGCGGCCTGACCGTCACCCCCGGGTGGTGCATGTCCACCACGAACATGGTCAGGCCCTTGTGCTTGGGCACGTTCACGTCGGTGCGGGCCAGCAGCAGGCCCCAGTCGGCGTGATGGGCGACCGAGGTCCACACCTTCTGCCCGTTGACGATCCAGTGGTCTCCGTCGCGCTCGGCCCTCGTCTGCAGACTGGCCACGTCACTGCCGGCGCCAGGCTCGGAGAACAGCTGGCACCAGATCTCCTCGCCGCGCAGCAGCGGCCGGAGAAACCGCTCGCGCTGCGCGTCGGTGCCCCGGTCGACCAGCGTCGGCCCGGTCATGCCGAGACCGATCGAGAAGACGTACGTGGGGAGCGCGTAGCTGCGGGCCTCGGCGGCGAACGCGCGCTCCTCCGCCTGCGTCAGCCCCTGGCCGCCCCACTGCCTGGGCCAGGTGATGCCGGAGTAGCCGGCGTCGTGGAGCCTGGCCATGAACTCCTTGGCCCTGGCGATCGCGTCCGTCTCCGGCGCGTCGTCCGTCGGAGCGTTCTCCTGCAACCAGGCTCTGGCGGCGCGCCGGTAGTCAGCAAGGTTCACATCGGCTCCTTGGCATCAGCGCCCACTTACTTTTGGCCCACTTACTCTAACCAGGCGGCTAGAACGACGCATAGAGCGCCGTTCTAGGGACCCATAGCGTGATTTGCCGTCGAATCTCCCATAATTGGAGATAGAGGCACGTACTGTGATCACCTGATTACGAGGGGATTGAGGTGATCGCACGGCTGGGTAAGTCCATTCGCGCGCGGCTGGCTCTGTGGGCCAGCGTCGCGATGGCCCTGCTGTGCCTGATGGCCGGCTCGGCCATGTTGTGGGTGGCACACGACGCGACGACCGACCTCCGCACGAGAGAGTTGATCACCGTCTCCCGGCGCCCGATCCACTGGATCAAGCAGTACGAGCTGACCCCCGTCTTCGACCTCCCCCTGAAGGGCGCCCAGGTCATCGGCCCGGCCGGGCAGGTGGCGGCCTCGACGCCCAACCTGTCGGGCTCGCCGCGCCTGTCCCGGACGCTGCCGGACCCGGTCAGGAGCGAACGCGTGGACGAGGCGTGCGGCCTGCCGCAGTTCCGCGGCCAGTGCCAGATCATGGTCGTCTCCCGCGTCGACCGGGCCGACGGCGAGTGGCTCGTCTACGCCTTCAATCCCACTGTGCCCTGGTACGTCAGCCCGGCCGCCATCGGCTTCGCGACCGGCATGTCCGTGCTGCTGATCATGATCACCTGGTTCGGCGTGTCCAAGGTCGTGGCCAGGACGCTCGCGCCGGTGAACGAGATCACCGAGCGGCTGATCGAGATCACCCAGCGCGAGGAGGCCATGCGCGTGCCGGTCCCGGAGAACGCCGACGAGGTCAAGGCGCTCGCGGAGGCCGCCAACCGGATGCTGGCGCAGATGGAGGCCGCGATCGAGCAGCAGCGCAGGTTCGCCTCCGACGCCTCACACGACCTGCGCAGCCCGATCACGGCCATGCGGGCCGAGCTCGAGGCGGCCATGCTCGCCCCTCAGGAGACCGATTGGTGCGACACCGGCGACAGGCTGATGGCCAGCCTCAACCGGCTGCAGAACATCGTCACCGACCTGCTGGCCCTGGCCAAGCTCGACGCGGGCGCCCCCGGAGCGTTCGAACCCGTCGACCTGGCGGAGCTGATCGCCGGCGAGACCACCCGGCCGCGCTCGAAGAAGGTCATCACGAGCCTGCAGCCCGGCGTGGTCGTCATGGGCGACCGGCTCAGGCTGGCTCGCCTGCTGACGAACCTGCTGGACAACGCCGAGCGACACGCCGACAGCACGATCCTCGTGACCGTGCGGCGGAACAGCGAGGCCGTGCTGGAGGTCCTCGACGACGGCGCGGGCATCGCGCCCGAGCAGCGCGAGGTCGTCTTCAGGCGCTTCACCAGGCTGGACGCCTCGCGCAGCCGCGACGCCGGCGGCACCGGACTCGGCCTGTCGATCGCGCGCGAGATCGCGCGACTCCACCAGGGCACTCTCAAGATCGAGGATTCGGACGTCGGGGCCCGCTTCGTTCTGCGCATACCGATACAGCAGGACTGATGCTGGGTATGACAGGCTTTTTGACCTTGTTCGAGATACCGGAGGTGAGCTACGCGCTGTGTCATCAGGGTTCAGCCGATTAAGGCGCGAGGATTTACTCAAGACGGCCTGCGAGGTCATCGCAGAGCAGGGATTCGGGCATACCCGGACAATTGACATCGCAAGAGCCGCCGGCGTCAGTCAGGCGCTGCTCTTCTACCACTTCGAGACCAAGGAACGCCTTTTCGCCCAGGCCTTCACCTACGCCGCACGCCTGCATCTCAACGCCCTCGCCGACATCGAGCAGTCCACGGGCACGCCGCTCGAACGCCTGCGTACCCTGCTCAGGCTCTGCTCCCCGGCGATCCCCACCGAGGGGTGGCGGCTGTGGATCGACGCGTGGTCCGAGGCGATGCGCAACCCGGAGCTCGAGGAGATCTCGCGGCGCATCGACTACCAGGGCCGGATGCTGTTACGCGGGATCATCGAGGCCGGCGTGGCGTGCGGCGAGTTCAAGTGCGACGACTCCGACGACGCCACGTGGCGGATCCTCGCGCTCGTTGACGGGCTCGCGATCCAGACACACGTGCACGCCAAGGTGCTGTCCAGGCGCCGGGTGAACGTGCTGATCCGGACGGCCGCCGCCGCCGAGCTCGGCATATCCGCCGAAAAGCTGTGACTCTCCCCCTTCCGGCGCTATTGGATGCTCCGTACAATTACAGGGCGAGGAGAGGAGCACGCGATGGCATCGGCACCGCGCTCTACCGCAGCCCGCGAACGCGACCAGCAGGTCGCCGGCAGGGGCACCTACCACGCGGTCATCGAACGCCTCTCGAAGGCGTCGGTCGACAAGCACTGGGAGCCGTACCGGGACATCCCGTGGGACGACCCCGAGTTCCAGGTGGACCCGGCCGACCCGCGCTGGGAGCTGCCCGAGGTCGACAAGCTGGGCGGCCACCCGTGGTACCGCAGCCGCCCGCCCGAGATGCGGGCGGCGATCGGGCTGTGGCGGGTGGCCACGGCCATGAAGATCGGGCTGCAGTTCGAGAACCTGCTCAAGCGCGGGCTGCTCAACTACGCCTACCGGCTGCCGAACGGGTCACCGGAGTTCCGGTACGTCTACCACGAGACCATCGAAGAGGGACATCACGGGATGATGTTCCAGGAGTTCGTGAACCGTACCCGGATGCCGATCCGGGGGATGCCGGGGCCGCTGTCCGTGATCGCGCAGGTGGCGCCGTGGATACCGCTGGTCTCGACCGAGCTGTTCTTCGTGTTCGTGCTGGGCGGCGAGGATCCGATCGATCATGTGCAGCGCAAGGTGCTGAAGGACGAGCGGGCGCACCATCCGCTGGAAGAGACGATCATGCGGATCCACATCGCGGAGGAGGCCCGGCACATCTCCTTCGCCCGGCATTACCTGCGTGACCGGGTGCCCCGGATGCCCGCGTACCGGCGGCTCATGCTGGGCGTGCTGGCGCCGATCGTCCTGGGGGTGATGGCGCGGATCATGCTGGCCCCTCCGGGGCCGATGATCAGGCGCTTCCGGATCCCCGACCACGTGGTCGCCGAGGTCTACCTGCGCAATCCCGCGGCCAAGCGGGAGATCCGGGACTCGGTGGCCAGGACCCGGGAGCTGTGCGCCGAGATCGGGCTGATCAACGCGTTCACCGGGCGGATCTGGCGGGCCATGGGCATCTGACCGCGGTCTACGTCCGCGGGCGCCGGGCGATCAGCACCTCGGTGACCGCCACGTGCTCCCACCTGCCGGTGGGGTTGAGCCTGAGCAGCGCCTTCCTGGCCGCCTCCTTGAACGACTCCACCCGGGCGCCGAGGCGGGCGGGGGCCGTGTAGGAGTAGGAGAGCTGCAGGCCGATGACGGCGTTCAGGTCGTACACCAGGCGGTCCTCGTACATGGTGGAGTCCATGTCGCTGAACGGCGAGACGGCCAGGACGTCGTGGGGGTGCTCCCCGGTGGCCTGGTAGGAGTTGGTCGCCGTGAACGTGTTCACGTCGAACTCGTCACGCACCCGTCGCATGGCGGGCTCCCACGGCTCCTCCTGAGGGTCGCGGGTGGGGCCGACGACCGCCACGACGCCGCCGGGCGGCAGCAGCTCGTCCAGCTCGGCCAGCACCGTACGGCGGTCCATCCAGTGGAACGACCTGCCCATGACGATGTGGTCGAACGCCGGCAGCTCGCGCAGCCTCGTGGAGTCGCCCCGGATCCAGCGGACGTTCGGGACGTCCACCGCCAGCCGCCTGCCCTCCGCCAGCATCTCCTCGTCGGGATCGACCGCGAGGACCTCGCGCACGCTCCGGGCGAGCGGGATCGCGATCGTGCCGGGGCCGCAGCCGAGGTCGAGCACGGTGCTGTCGCGGCCGAACGTCATGGCCAGGTGCTCAATGGCGGGGTCGCCGTGGCCGGATCGGTATTTCGCGTAGTACGGGGCCGCGCCGCCGAACAGGTCCGTCATGAATGGGACCATATACAGGTTCGTTGTTTTCGTTGGAAGGTTCTGACCCTTGAGGCGGCTACTCACGGTCCTCCTGCTCGCCTTCGCCACCGCCTGGCTGGCGGTGCCCGCGGCCCAGGCACACAACGTGCTGGTCAGCAGCGACCCCAAGGACGGGGCCACGCTGTCGGCCGCGCCCTCGACGGTGACACTGGTGTTCGACCAGACGGTGCGTCAGGGATACGCCCAGGTGGGCGTGACGGGCGCGGACGGGTCCTCATGGGCGGACGGGTCCGCCGTGGTGGCGGCCGAGCGGGTCTCCGTACGCGTCAAGCCGCTGCCGGCCGGAGGGTCGTACGTGGTGGGCTACCGGATCCTGTCGTCCGACGGCCACCCGGTCACCGGCAGGATCTCCTTCACCCTCTCCCCCGGCGCCGTCGGCGCCCCGGCCGCCGCCACCGCGCAGGCGGCCCAGGGCACCAGCGCGGAGGCCGCCGAGGCGGCCGCCAACGGCGGGGCGGGCATGGCGGTGGTGTGGGTCGTGGGCGCGCTGCTGGTGCTGGCGGCGGGCACGGCCGTGGCCCTGCGCCGCTCCGGCCCGTCCCTCCCCCCGGCCGCCCAGCCCGCCTCGGACCCGCACCTCACAGGGGAACCCCAGTCGGCCTCCGACCCGCACCTCGCCGCGGAACCCCAGCCCACCAGGGCGCCCCAGCCCGCCTCCGACCCGCGCTCCGCCGGGGAGCCACAGCCGCCGGCCTCCACCTCCGAAGGAGCCCGGCCGCACTCGGGTCCTCAGCCCCCGGAAGGACCTGAGGCCACGGCCGACCCGCACCCGTCCGAAGGACCGAAGGCCGCCGACCCGCACCCGTCCGAAGAAGCGAAATCCGCCGCCGAGCCGCACCCGTCCGACGGGCCCGAGGCGTCGTCCGGCGCGCGGCGGGCCGCCGGGGCGGCGCGGCCGGAGGCGGCGGAGGGCACGGCCGACGGGGTGCGGGCGTGAGCGTTTCCGCACCTCCCGTCCCCCGGCAACGGATCGGCGGTCGGCTGGTGGCCGGGGCGTTCGGCGTGTGCGCCGTCGTCTCCGCCGTGGCGGCGAGCTCGTTCGCCGCGCAGCAGGCCGTCCCCGGCATCCCCATGCCGGGCCCGCTGGTCTCCGTCGGGCTGCCCGTCGTCCGCGTGCTGCTCGACCTGTCGGCCGTCGCCGTGGTCGGGCTGAGCCTGCTGCCCAAGCTGCTCGGGTTCGACGACCCGGAGCGTACGGAGCCCGTCATGCTCAGGGTGCGGCCGCTGGCGGTGATCGCCGCCTGGGCGTGGGCGATCTGCGCGCTGCTCACCATCGTGTTCCAGACGGCCGAGCTGAACCCCGGCCGCGTGCCGACGTTCGGGATGATCGCCTCGTACGTCGAAGAGGTCGGCACCGGCCAGGGCCTGCTGTTCAGCGCGGCGTGCGCGCTGGCGGCGGCGGGCATCGGGCTGATGGCCGTGCGGTTCGGCGAGAAGGTGCCCGCCGAGCTGCGGGTGATCGTGGGGCTGTTCGGGCTGCTGCCCATCCCCGTCACCGGGCACGCCGTGAACTCCGTCTGGCACGACCCCATCATGATCTCGATGGAGATCCACGTGATGGGCGCGGCCGCGTGGGCGGGCGGGCTGGCGGCGACGGCCGTGTTCGTGGCGCCGCACGGCGACCTGCTGGCCCGGGTGCTGCCCAGGTTCTCCAGGATCGCCACCGTGTGCCTGCTCATGGTGGGCCTGTCCGGGCTGATCAACGGGCTCGGCACGATGGCGCTCACCCCCGGCGTGACGCTTCCCGACTCGATCCTGACCAGCCACTACGGCGTGCTGGTGGTGGTCAAGACGGCGCTGGTGGCGGCCCTGGTGCCGATGGCCGCGCACATCCGCTTCCGCCTGATGCCGGCCGTGCGCCGGGGGCGGGCCACCGCCCTGGTGGGATGGGCGGCGGCCGAGGTCGGAGTGATGGGGCTGGCCTACGGCGTGGCGGTCGCGATCACCCGGGCCTCCATCGTCTGAGGTCTGCGCTTGTCCGCGATCCACTCCACGGCCAGCCAGACGATCAGCAGGCCGAGCCCTGCCCAGACGGCCGACGACATGGCCTGCGGGGGCGCACCGAGCAGCCCTTCCTGGCCCTTGATCGCGCCGTACACGCCGCCCATGATCGCACTCTGCGCCGCCAGCGCGCCGTAGACGGCGGCCGTCCCGCCGATCGACCCCAGCACGGCCCGGACGTACGGCATCCGCACCAGGAACGCGAGGTCGACCAGGAGCCCCGCGACGACCAGGAAGAACGGCACCGCCGACGGCGGGAACCCGGTGACCGTCAACAGCGGCCAGATCACCGTGCGGAAGCCCACGTAGCCGGCCGCCACCAGGGTCGCGGCGCCGAACCTGCCGATCATCAGCCTGGCCACCACCAGCACCGCCAGCCCGACGACCACCGCGTAGACGGGATAGAGGTAGTCGGGCACCGGCAGGGAGAAGCCCACCATCATCGTACGGTCCACCGGCCGCCCCATCTGGTCGGCCGCGAACCGGAGCAGGATCGGCTCGGCGTAGGTCGCGTGGTTGTCCCAGGCGCCGATCGACAGGGTGCCGTACTCCTGGTGCTGCTCGGGAAAGTGCACGTTCTCCAGGAAGAATGCGAAGAACGCGCCCAGCACCACGGTCCGCTCCCTGCCCGGGGGCGCGCCCATGAACCAGCCGCGGATCACGCCCGCGATCATGAAGAACGTGCCCAGGTAGAGCATGAGGTGCGACGGGCTCCATGACGTGATGTCGAGCCCGTTGACGCGGTGGTTGATCAGGTCGAGCGGCACGGCGACGAGGAAGATCCCGGTCCCCCACTGGATCAGCCGGAGCGCCGCCTTGTCCACGCCGTACCCCGTGTAGCCGTGGATCACGGTCAGGGCGAGGGCGACGGCCGTGCCGGCGGAGTTGAGCAGGTGGGGCGGGGCGAGATCGTCGCGCAGCCACTTGAAGTGCCACGAGACGTCCCACGCCGAGCCGAGCAGCTTGAGCGTGAGCGCCACCAGCCAGCCGAAATAGAGCACCCTGAACAGGTCCTGCGGGGTCTCACGCCCCGCCTGACCTCTGGTCCAGTACGGCAGTGCCCAAGCGGCGGCCTTCTTGAACGATGCTGGAGACTTCACGGGAGTGCATCTTACGGTTCCGCGCGTTGCTTCGTTGCTCGGGCAATGAAGGGCTATGTCATCGAAGATCCGCTCTGCGCCGACGCCCGCAGGGAGTAGACGAGCGGGATCCTCGGGGCGCCCTCCGGGAACCGGTAGTGACCCTCGCTCGCGGTCAGGGTGGCGAAGCGCTGGTAGAAGGTGTAGTCCTGCTCGTGCAGGAACTCCACCCGCAACCCGGCCGCCGCCACCGCGCTGATCACCTCGCCCACGCCGTGCTGGAACTGCACCGAGGTCTGGTGCGTGAGGACCTCGCTGCCGGTGTAGGTGTGCGGGAACTCCCAGACGTGGGGGCCCTTCGCGAAGTAGTCGTGGGTGACGGTGGCGCCCGTCTCGTAGTCCAGGATGTCGGCGAACGGGTGAAGCTCCGCGAGATAGAGGAATCCGCCCGGCTTGAGCAGGCGGGCCACGGTCTCGGCCCACCGGGTGAGGTCGGGCAGCCACACCAGCGCGCCGATGCCGGTGTAGACGATGTCGTACGTGGCCCCGCCGAGCGCCTCGACCGCGTCGTAGACGTCGGCGGTGACGAACCGGGCGGGGATGCCGCATTCGGCGGCGATGCCCCTGGCCTGCTCGATGGCGGCCTCCGAGAAGTCGAGGCCGGTCACCTCGGCGCCGAGCCTGGCCCAGGAGAGGGTGTCCAGGCCGAAGTGGCACTGCAGGTGCACCAGGCTGCGGCCGGACACGTCGCCGACCTCGTCCCGCTCGAACGACCTGATCGCGATCCCGCCCGACTTGAAGCCTTCGACGTCGTAGAAGTCGCTGGCGACGTGGATGGGGACTCGCGCGTTCCAGTTGGCCCGGTTGACGTCCAGATAGTCCATGGGGAGGAGCGTAGGCGGGTCCCCGATCTCGCCGCCGCTGATTTTCCCCGGCGCAGGCGGCCGGTCAGGCCGGATCATCGATCTCAGGGATCTCTCAGGTGCGGAAAGTAGGCTCACCGTCATGAAGCGTGTGGCCGCGCTGGTTGCGGCACTCGCCCTCATCGGGGTGACGGCGTGGCTGGTGTGGCCGTCGGCTCCTGCGGTGCGGGCCCAGGACCAGAGGATCACCGTCGTCGACGGACCTGCCGACGACCAACGGGTGGAGCTCGATACGAGCTTCTTCCCGCCCCCGGACGGCGGGAAGGCGCCGGCCGTACTGATCGCCCACGGTTTCGGCGGCAGCAAGCAGAGCGTGCGGGAGCAGGCGCTCCGCGTCGCCCGGCAGGGCTACGCGGTGCTGACCTGGTCGGCGCGCGGCTTCGGCCGTTCGACCGGCGAGATCGCGCTCAACTCCCCCGACTACGAGGTCAAGGACGTCAAGCAGCTGATCGACTGGCTGGCCAAGCGGCCGGAGGTCCAGCTCGACGCCGCGAACGACCCCCGCGTGGGCATCGCGGGCGGCTCGTACGGCGGCGCCATCGCGCTGATGACGGCGGCCCTGGACCAGCGGGTCGACGCGATCGTGCCCCAGATCACCTGGTCCGACCTGTCCGACGCGCTCTTCCCCAACGCGGCCGCCCCCGCCGGGGCCACGACCGCCACCAGCGGTGTCTTCAAGCGCATGTGGGCAGGGATCTTCTTCGGCCAGGGCGTCTCCCTGGACACCTTCGCGCTGCAGGGGCGGCGGCAGGCCGCCGCCGGGCCGCTGACCCCCGAGCAGGCGCGCTGCGGCAGGTTCCTGCCCGCCATCTGCGACGTCTACCAGCAGGTCGCCAAGGACGGCCGGGCCACGCCCGAGGCCGTCGCCCTCCTGCGCAAGTCGAGCCCGATCACCGTGGCCGGCCGGATCAAGGCGCCGACCCTGCTCATCCAGGGCCAGCGCGACTCGCTGTTCCCCTTGGGCCACGCCGACGCCACCGCCAAGGCGATCGCCGCGACGGGCACCCCGGTGAGCCTGGCCTGGTTCGACGGCGGGCACGACGGCGGCAACGGCGAGGCCGACTGGGTGGCCGAGCAGTCCTCGGCCTGGTTCGCGCGCTACCTCAAGGGCGACAAGTCGGCTCCGGCGGTGAGCGCGTTCACGGTCACCCGTGACGGAGGCCGTGACCCGGGCACCCGCCAGCGCATCCGCCTGCACCCGGAGGCCGGCTCCTATCCCGGCCTGGGGGGCACCGACACCACCACCGTGCAGCTGAACGGCCCCGAGCAGAACATCGTCAACCCGCCGGGCGGCGCGCCCGCCTCGATCTCGACGGTGCCCGGCGTCGGCGGCCTGCTGACCGGCGGCGGCCAGGGCGGCACCGGCGTGTCGATCGACATGCCCGGCCAGAGCGCCGCGTTCGAGTCGCGGCCGCTCACCGCGCCGCTCCAGCTCACCGGCAGCTCCACGGTCCGGATCAAGGTGTCGGGCAAGGGCGAGGCGACGCTGTTCGCCAAGCTGTACGACGTGGCCGACGGCACCCAGCTGCCGATCCTGCCCGCCGGGCTGGTGGCGCCGATCAGGGTGACGATCCCCGACGGCGCTGGCAGCGTGGAGGCCACGGTGACCCTGCCCGCCGTCGACTACCGCTTCGCCGCGGGCCACCGGCTCCGGCTGGTGGTGACCACGACGGACATGGGCTACGCGACCCCCGCCGCACCGGCCACGTACCAGGTCTCACTCGCCTCTCCCGAGCTGGCCGTGCCGACGGTGCGCACGCTCGCCGCTCCCCCGACCGGGGTGGCGTGGTGGGTGTGGGCCATGCCGCTGGCCGCCGTGGTCGTCGCCGCCGTCCTGCTGGTCACCGGCCGCCGCACCCGGCGACCCCTTGCTCCGGTGGCCGGCGGGCAGCCGCAGCCGGGCGGGGCGACCGGCGACAAGGACGTCCCGCTGGAGATCACCGGGCTGACCAAGGCGTACAGGAACGGGGAGCTGGCCGTCGACGGGCTGTCGTTCCGCGTCGAGCAGGGCCAGGTCCTCGGCCTCCTGGGGCCGAACGGCGCGGGCAAGACGACCACGATGCGCATGATGATGGGCCTCATCCAGCCGGACGGCGGCGAGATCCGCATCTTCGGCGACCTCGTCACGCCCGGGGCGCCCGTGCTGTCCAGATTGGGGTCGTTCGTCGAGGGGCCCGGGTTCCTGCCGCACCTGTCCGGGCGGGACAACATCGACCTGTACTGGGCCGCCACCGGGCGACCGGCCGCCGACGCGCACTTCGACGAGGCGCTGGAGATCGCCGGCCTCGGCAAGGCCCTGGACCGGGCCGTCCGCACGTACTCGCAGGGCATGCGCCAGCGGCTCGCCATCGCCCAGGCCATGCTGGGGCTGCCGGACCTGCTGGTGCTCGACGAGCCCACGAACGGGCTCGACCCGCCCCAGATCCGGGAGATGCGCGAGGTGCTCAAGCGCTACGCGCGCGACGGCCGTACCGTGATCGTCTCCAGCCACATGCTGGCCGAGGTGGAGCAGACCTGCAGCCACGTCGTGGTCATGCACCGGGGACGGCTGGTCTCCACCGGCCCGGTGTCGCAGCTGCTCACGTCGGCCACCGTCGCCGGGAACGGCAACGGGCACGGGCCGCGCCTGGAAGACGTGTTCCTCGACCTCATCGGAGACAAGTCATGACCGCCGCCACGGGCTACGCGGCCCACCACACGCTCCCGCTGCGCGTGGAGATCGTCAGGCAGTTCAAGCGGCGGCGGACGATGGTCATGTTCGGGCTGCTGCTGGCGCTGCCGTGGATCCTCGTGATCGCGTTCCAGTTCGGGCCGCAGTCCAGCGGGCAGGGTCAGTCGTCGCTGCGCATCTCCGACCTCGCGACGGCGAGCGGCCTCAACTTCGCGGCCTTCGCCCTGTCGGTGTCGGCCAGCTTCCTGCTGGTGGTGGCGGTCGCGCTGTTCTGCGGCGACACCGTGGCGAGCGAGGCCAACTGGTCGTCACTGCGTTACCTTCTGGCCGCGCCGGTCCCCCGCGACCGGCTGCTGCGGCAGAAGCTGATCGTGGCGCTGGGCTACTCGGCCGCGGCGGTGATCTGCCTGCCGCTGATGGCGCTGCTCGCGGGCACGCTGGCCTTCGGCTGGAACGACATCCAGGTGCCCGGCACGGGTGAGACGATCCCGGCGCTGGACGTGCTGCCGCGCTTCGGCATCGTCATCGGGTACGCCCTGGTCAGCCAGCTCGTGGTGGCCGCCCTGGCCTTCCTGGTCTCCACCATGACCGACTCGCCGCTGGGCGCGGTGGGCGGCGCGGTCGGCCTCTGGATCGTCTCCAACATCCTGCAGGCCGTGGAGGCGCTCGGGGGGGTGCGCGAGTTCCTGCCCACGTTCTGGAACAACGCCTGGCTCGACGCGCTGGCGCCGGAGCTGGACTGGAGCGGCATGGCCAAGGGCGCCTCGGTGTCGATCACGTACGCGGCCATCCTCGTCGCGGTCGCCTTCCGGCGGTTCCGGCGCAAGGACGTGGTGAGCTAGGGCATCGCCCTCTCACGCGTCCGACGGCTTCACGGTGTCGCGGTCCATGCCCGGCGGGAGGAACCGGGCGATGCACACCTGATACAGGCCGGCCCCGATGACCCCGCCGATCAGCGGGCCCACGATCGGCACCCAGAAGTACAGGCCGCCGTGCTGATCTCGCCACGCGGTGCCGTACCCGGTGATGAAGCTCGCCAGGCGCGGGCCGAAGTCGCGCGCCGGGTTGATCGCGTAACCGGCGTCGGCGCCGAAGGCCATGCCGATGCCGACGATGAGTAGGCCGATGACGACGGGGCCGAGGTTCGCGCTGGGGGCCATGTTGGCGGTGTCGGACAGGGCGAAGACGACGAAGAGGAGGATGGCGGTGCCGATGATCTGGTCGCGGAGCGCGCCCAGCTGGGTCACCGGCAGCGTGCCGTTGCCCGGCAGGGTGGAGAAGACGCCCTGGGTCTTGATCGTGTGCCCGGGGTCCACCATGGCCAGCGCCTCGGTGTAGTTCCACCGCACGATGAGCGCCCCGGCGAAGGCCCCGGCCGTCTGCGCCAGCGCGAACGGGACGACCTTGCCCCAGTCGAACCCGCGGAAGACCGCGAACCCCAGCGTGACGGCCGGGTTGAGGTGCGCGCCCGTGGTCCGGCCCGCCACGTAGACGCCGAGCGCGACCCCGATCCCCCAGGCCCAGGCGATGCTGTCGTGGTCGCCGAGCTTGGCGGCGACCACCTGCGCGACCACGCCGACGCCGAACAGGATGAGCACCATGGTCCCGGCGAACTCGGCGACCAGCTCACCGGCCAGCCGCAGCTGCTGGGGACGTTCGGCCACCCGATCCTCCTTGCGCACGTGATCGTGGTCTGCCATTCCCCGTTTCCGGGAACGCATACCGGTCGTGCGCTATACGTCACGCAAAGTGACGTACGAAGGTCACCAGGCTCGTTCCGGGGCCGTTGTAGCCGGGCACCGGGTCGCCGGCCTCGAACCCCATGCGGCGGTGGAACGCGATGGACGCCTGGTTGACGGGCGCGGTGATGGCTTTCACGACGCGCCGGTCGTGCCGGCGGGCCAGCTCGAAGAAGCGCTCGTACATGGTGCGGGCGACGCCGCCGTGCCTGGCCTCGGGCGAGACGCCGACGAAGTGGATGTACGCCTCGTCCGGCTCGGACGGGGAGAGGAACCCGATCAGGAACCCCGCCATGCCCGCCGGGCCCTCCGCGATCAGGCTCGTCCGGTGGAAGTGGTCGAGGAAGAGCCTGGGCAGGGACGGCAGGACCGGGCGGCCCCACCAGTCGTCGACGACGGCGGCTATGGCGTCGTAGTCCGCGGGCGTCGCGGCGCGCAGTGCGGGGGGTCGCGTCATGGTCACCCTGGGGATCTATGCCCAGTGCGGGGGCTTGTTGTCCAGGTAGAAGGCGTCCGGGTCGGCCTCGCGCCAGTCGCCCCAGCCCTCGTCCGTGTCGTCCGCCGTCTGCTCCGGTAGAAATTCGCTCACGCCCAACATGCTACCCAGACGCACAAACCTGCACCGAGCGTGTTCACAGGTCCAAAGACAGGCGATTGCTGCGGCGGTACGATGCGAAGGCAGGTGTCGCCTACCCCCCGTGAGGCTGCCCATGTCCACCCCGACAGGCTGGCGGCGAGAAGGCAATCTGCCGGCGGAGCTCACCAGCTTCGTGGGCCGGACGCGTCTCCTCGCCACCCTCAAACGGCACCTCAACGAGTCTCGCCTGGTGACCGTGACGGGCATCGGGGGTGTCGGCAAGTCCCGCACGGTGCTGCGGCTGGCGCATCAGGTGCGCTCGCACTATCCCGACGGCGTGTGGTTCGCCGATCTCGGGCGGCTGCAGGACGCGGGCATGGTCAAGCAGACCATCGCCTCCGCGCTCGGCATCGCCGACCAGTCCTCGCGCGCGGAGTCGGAGTCGCTGGCCGAGTGGGTGGGCGAGCGCGACATGCTGCTCATCATCGACACCTGCGAGCACCTGGTGTCCGGGTGCGCCGAGCTGGTCCACGAGCTGCTGGAGGCTGCGCCCAACCTGAAGGTGCTGGCCACCAGCCGGCAGTCGCTGAACCTGCCGTACGAGCACGTCATGCCGGTGCCGCCGCTGCAGGTGCCGGGCGACGACCCGGGCGAGAGCCTGTTCACGAACGAGTCCGTGCAGCTGTTCGCGGCGCGGGCCGGGGCCAGCGTGCCGGACTTCGTCCTCGACGAGAACAACATCGGCCCCGTGGCCGAGCTGTGCCGCAGGCTCGACGGGATCCCGCTCGCGATCGAGCTGGCGGCCGTGCGGATGCGGGCGCTGTCCGTGGAGCAGATTCTCGGGCTGCTGGCCGACCGGTTCAGCCTGCTGGCGGGCGCGAGCCGGACGGCGCTGCCGAGGCACCAGACGCTGCGGGCGGCCATCGGGTGGAGTCACGAGCTGTGCGAGCCCGCGGAGCGGCTGCTGTGGGCGCGCCTGTCGGTGTTCTCGAAGGACTTCGAGCTGGACGCGGCCAGGTTCGTCTGCTCCGACCCGCGGCTGGCCTCCGATGACATCACCCACCTGGTCACCGGGCTGGTCGAGAAGTCCATCCTGATGATCCGCAGCAACCACGCCGGCGTCCGCTACAAGCTGATCGACACCCTCGCGGAGTACGGCGAGGAGTGGCTGGACAAGCTCGGCGAACGGGAGCAGATCCAGCAGCGGCATCTGGAGTACTACCTGAGCCTGGCCCAGCGCAGCGAGAACGCCTGGTCGGGGCCGCGGCAGATCTACTGGTTCATCCGAATGCGGCAGGAGCACGACAACGTACGGCTGGCGTTCGACTACGCGCTCAAGTCGCCGAGCAGGGCGCACCTGGCGCTGACCCTGCTGTCGTCGCTGTGGTTCATGTGGGTGTGCTGCGGATTCACCCGCGAGGGGCGGCTCTACCTGGAGAGGGCGCTCCAGGCCAATCCCACCATGAGCAAGGAGCGCTGCAAGGCGCTGTGGGTGCTCTCGTACGTGCGCAGTGCTCAGGGCGACAGCGCGGGCGCTTTGAAGGCGGCCGAGGAGTGCGGCACGGAGGCCGTCAGGGTCGGTGACTCCAGGGCCGTGATCCTGGCCTCCAAGATGCAGGGCACGGCCGCGCTGCTCCAGGGCGACCTGCAGAAGGCGAGCGCGCTGCTGGGCGTGGCGATCGAGTTCAACACCGACAACAAGGAGCTGAACCCCGGCCTGCTGCCCGCCATCGTCGAGCTGTCGCTGGTGCTGTCGGCGCAGGGCGAGTTCTACGAGGCGGAGTCGCTGCTGCAGGACTGCCTGCAGGTGTGCAGGGAGCGCGGCGAGCTCTGGGTCAGCTCGTACGCGCAGTGGGCCCTGTCACTGACCAGGCTCGCGACGAACCAGGTCGAGGAGGCGCTGAAGAGCGCCAGGGAGGGGCTGCGGATCAAGCGGCACTTCCACGACACGCTCGGCAGCCTGCTGGTGCTGGAGACGGTGGCACGCATCTTCGTCGCCCGCGGCGATCTGCAGCTGGCCGCCAAGCTGCTCGGCGCGCTCCAGCAGAACTGGAAGTCGGCCGGCCTGCCGCAGATGGGTTCACCGTTCCTGACCGACGATCACAACGCCTGCGTGCGCGAGTGCGTGCGGCGGCTGGGCGAGCTGGCCTACAAGAACGCGTCCGAGGACGGCGCCAGGCTCGACCTGGACGAGGCGTCCGAGCTCGCGCTCAACGGCGAACTGGACGCCTCCGCGGAGGGCTGACCTCATACTGCCTGCGGCCAGCGGGTGCCGTCCGGCCACGCGTGCATGTAGCGCGCGCTGCCCAGCGAGAACTCGATGTGCCCCCGCACCCAGTGCTCGAGACCTCTGACATATTTACGGACCGGCAGCGGGGCCCAGTGCTCCAGCGCCGCGCGGCGGTCGACGAACGCGGCGACGGCGTCGTTGTGCATCTGCGAGACCTGACGCAGCGCGTCCTGGATCGAGAGGGTCTTGTGTGTGGCCAGCACGGTGACGAGGTTGTGCCTGGCCTTGTCCTTCCCGCGCTCCTTGGCGTACGAGAGCAGGTCGTTGTCCCAGCCGATGAGATCGCACGCCAGGTCGGAGAGCGTGCGGACGTCCGGGTGGTGCCACTCCTCCGCCTCGAGCCGGTAGCCGCCGCCCGCGTCGATGAGGGCGAAGCAGGTGTAGGTGGCCCCCGTGATGCGGCGCATCAGCACGTAGTCCTCAGGAGTGGGGATCAGGTCGACCTCGCGGTTGGCCGCCTCCCAGATCTGGGCGAACAGGTACTCCTTCACCGTGATGCGCCACCGGTCCACCTGTGCGGGGGTGGCGGACGCGGAGATGCGGTGCAGCAGCTCCATGAGCGCGAGGCCGAACGGGTCGTCGGCGGACGGCTCCCTGCGTCCGTCGAGGATCTCCAGGAGCGGCGGGAGGGCGCGGGCCAGCGCGGAGGCCCGGCGCCCCATCAGCTCGCCCTCGCAGAACGCGTCGTCGAACGCGAAAAGCCAGTTGTACCAGTCGTTGATCAGTCGGAGGGCATCGCGCGGCACGGTCGGGTTGGTCCGGGCCGCGAGCAGGCCGATCTTGGAGCGCCGGAAGTGCTCGATCGCCTCGGCGCCGTTGAGCATGTTTGAGGCGGCCAGCCATGCGTGGCTCTCCGCGTCGACCTCCGAGGCATGCACGTTGATCTCGTTCGGGAACGGACACGGCAGCGGAGGGATGTGGAGCGGTCGCCTACTGAAAGAGTGCGCAGAAGTAGCCACGCCATCCAGCATGACGAGGGACCTATCGAAAGGCCACACTCGACAACTTCAATACCATAAAAGCTTATTTCATATTATGAATCACGATCTGTAAACCATTGGATAAACCGGTCATTTGCGAACATTCGCGCCGTGTCCAAAGCCGACGGCGCGCCCGCGTTCAGATCGGCGCCCGCGTCCAGCAGCGCTCTGACCACCGCTGACTCCTTCTTGAAGACCGCGCCCGCGAGCGGCGTCTGCCCGCGGCCGTTGATCCCGTTGGGGTCGGCGCCGCACGTGACAAGCATCCGTACAGTCTCGGCGTGACCGTAGTAAGCCGCCAGCATCAGCAAAGTGTCACCTTTGCCGTTGGTCAGGTCGACCGGCCCCCCGGCCTCCACACACGCGCGCAGCGCCTCCGTGTCGCCCGCCCTGGCCAGGTCGAACATCCTGGTCACCGACTCATCGAGTTCCGGGTCCCGGTCCATGCGTCCCATTGTGCCTCGATAGGGTGCCGTGCACGGAACCGTTCCGTCCGTCTCTACGCGGAATCGTTCCGACGCGCCGTAGGTTCTGGAGATGAGTACCTAGGGAAAGGCTGTCCAACCGTGTTCGACCCGACGGATCTCTACGAGCTCGCCGATGACGTGCCCGAGCTACCCGATCCGGTGTTGTTGTACCACTTCGACGGTTTTGTCGACGCGGGGAGCGCCGGACACCTCGCGCTGGGCCACGTGCTGGCCGAGCTTGAGCACCGGGTCGTGGCCACGTTCGACGTGGACCGGCTGCTCGACTACCGCTCTCGCCGGCCCATCATGACCTTCGACACCGATCGCTGGGTCGAGTGCGAGAGCCCGGAGTTGGCCGTTCACGTCGCCAAAGACGCGACAGGGACGGAATTCCTGGTGATGAGCGGGCCCGAGCCCGACCGGGAGTGGGAGCTGTTCACCAGGGCCGTGTCGGACCTGGTGGCGCGGCTGGGCGTGAGCAAGCTGGTGACGCTGCACGGCATCCCGATGGCGGTTCCGCACACCCGGCCGCTCGGCATCACGATGCATGCCAGCCGGCCCGAGCTGATCAACGCCCAGACGAGCGCGTTCGGGCGCGTCCAGGTGCCGGGGAGCGTGGCGGCGCTGCTGGAGCTGCGGCTGGGGGCGCAGGGCCGCGACGCGCTGGGGTACGCGATCCACGTGCCGCACTACCTGTCGCAGGCCGAATACCCGACCGCCGCCGTGACCGGCCTGGAGGCCGTGACGAGGGGTACGGGGCTGGTGTTCCCGATGGAGTCGCTGCGCGACGCGGCGCGCCGTACGACGACGGAGATCGAGGAGCAGATCAGCGCCTCCACCGAGCTGTCCACGGCGATCACGGGGCTGGAGCAGCAGTACGACGCCTTCGCCGCAGGCTCCGAACGCGAGAACCTCATGGCCGAGACCACGCCGATGCCGACGGGTGACGAGCTCGCCGCCCAGTTCGAGGCCTTCCTCGCCGAGCGGGACGAGGACTGAACCCAGCCCAGGGATAGCCTGGGCAAATGAGCGAACTCCGGGTCGGGCTGGTCGGCTATGGCACCGCGGGGGCGTACTTCCACGCCCCTCTCATCCACGCCACCCCAGGGCTCTGCCTGGCCGCCGTCGTGACCAGGAACGCCGCCCGGCAGGCCGAGGCGGCCGAGAAGTACGGCGCGACCCCGGTGCCCGACGTGGAGGAGCTGTGGGACCGGTGTGACCTCGTCGTGGTCGCCTCGCCCAACAGGACCCACGTGACCACGGCCACGGCCGCGCTCACCCACGGCCTGCCCGTCGTCGTGGACAAGCCCCTGGCCAGGACCGCCGAGGAGGGGCGCGAGCTGGTCCGGCTGGCCAAGGAGCGCGGCCTCATGCTGACCGTCTACCAGAACCGCCGGTGGGACGGCGACTTCCGGACCGTGCGGAGGCTGGTCGAGGAGGGGCGGCTGGGCGAGGTGCTGCGGTTCGAGTCGAGGTTCGAGCGGTGGCGGCCGGTGCCCAAGGGCGGCTGGCGGGAGACCGGGGGCGCGGAGGAGATCGGCGGGCTGCTCTACGACCTGGGCAGCCACCTCGTCGACCAGGCCCTGCAGCTGCTCGGGCCCGTCCGTGAGGTCTACTGCGAGAGTGACGTGCGGCGTGCGGGCGTGGCCTCCGACGACGACACGTTCATCGCGCTGACGCACGCGGGCGGTGCCCGGTCACACCTGTGGATGAGCTCGGTGTCCGCCTTTCGCGGGCCGCGGTTCCGGGTGCTGGGGTCTTCGGCGGCGTACGTGAAGCACGGGATGGACCTGCAGGAGGAGCGGCTGCGGGCGGGGATGGCGCCCGACTCGCCCGAGTTCGGGGAGGACGACGAGGGGAGCTGGGGCCTGCTCGGCACGGAGGACGCCTACCGCGCCGTGCAGACCGAGCCGGGGGCGTACCTGGACTTCTACCGGGGTGTGGCGGCGGCGCTGCGCGAGGGCGCGCCACCGCCCGTGGACCCGGAGAGCGTGATCGACACGCTGACCGTCATCGAGGCCGCCCGCCTCTCAGCCACCCAGCGCATCGTCGCCCACCTGACCTGACGCTCCCGCAGGCGTCAGTCACGCAGACGGGCGCGCAACGCCGCCGTGTCGGCGTCGGTCCAGCCGTGGCGCGTCAGCCACCCCATCGGCCCGCCGAACCGGTCGTCGAGCACCCCGAGGAACTGCTCGATGTACCGCGCCCGGGGCATGTGGTCGTCGGCCGGGCGCGAGTCCAGGTCGCCCCGGTACGTCTCGCTCCCCCGCAGCCGCTTGAGGATCAGCTCCAGCCGCTCCCCCGTGGCCTCGTAGTCCTCGACGATCGCCTCCCGGGTCGCCCCGGCGACCTCCAGGGCCAGCGCCACCAGCACGCCGGTGCGGTCCTTGCCGGCGGCGCAGTGCACCAGCGCCGCCCCGTCGTCCATCGACATCGCGCGCAGCGCCGCGACCACGGCGTCCGGACGGTCGCGCAGGTAACCGAAGTAGAAGCCGGTCACCCGCAGTTCCTCGTCCAGGACGCGCTCGGCCCAGGGCAGCACCCGGTCGCCGTCGATGGTGTCGGCCTCGACGTCGGTGTGCGTGCCGCCCTCCGCGAACAACGTCAGATGGTGGTGCCGCACCTCGGGCACATGGGTGAGCGGCCCGGGGCCCTCCAACGAGACCTCGGCATTCGAGCGGAGGTCCACGACGTGCCGCAGGTTCAGCTCGTTGACCAGCAGCGTCACGTCGGCGGGCGTGAGGCCCTGCAGATTGTCGGCACGGAAGATCCGCCCGCGACGGGTGCGGCCGCCGTCGCGAGTGGGCAGTCCGCCCAGGTCACGCGCGTTGACCGCGCCTTCCAGGTCTATCCACCTCGTCATCTCATCCATTATTGCGACCCTATATGTCCACCAAATATGAGCGGATTCGAGGTTCATACCGCAGCATGAACGTATGGATCCACGAGCTCTGCCTCCACGGCTGGTGATCGATCCATCGCTGCCCCCGGAGATCTCGGTCGAGCTGCGGTCGAGCCCGCACATTCTCCGCAAGGCCCGATCGGGTGCACGCATGGACACCACGAAGAACCCCGCCGTCCTCTTCATCCTCCCCGGCTTCCTGGCGATGCTCGGCCTGATGACCGGAATGGAGGGTCTACTGATCGCGGGCATGGGAGTCGGCCTGATCGTCCTGATCCGCTGGATGGCGATGGACAGCACCTATCGCTCGACCAGGCGGAAACTCAGCCTGGCCCAGGTCCATGCCAACTACTACGTCATCCCGGAGGACCTGGACCACCCCTGCCAGATGCTGCTGCGCAGGGCCCAGAACGCGGTCGACGCCATCATGGCCTCCCGCGTCCACAAGGACGGCCTGATCGACAGCATCGAGAACCAGGTGTCGCTGCCCGAGGAGCTCTGGCAGATCGCCCAGCGGCTGCGGCGGCTGTCGTCCATGCACTCCGAGCACGGCAAGCTCGTCCCCCGCGAGCTGCCGCCGGGCCTGGAGGACGCGTTCAAGCCCTACTCCAGCGCGCTGGACGCCGCCTGGACGTCGCTGTCGCGGCGCGTACGCCACCTGGAGAAGTACGCCAAGCAGGTGATCAAGGCGGACCGGGTCTACCACGCGCACCGGCGGCTCGAGGCGCTGGCCGCCAAGACCCCCGAGTACCAGCAGCTGATCGCCGACACCGTGCGGGACGACCTGGCCCACCAGCGCATCAGGGAGCTGGCCGATCAGGCGGCGCACGTGCGCAAGCTGTTCGAGGAGAGCATCCTCCAGGCGAGGCAGGCGGCAGGCGAGCTGATCAGGAGCCCGCTCACCTGAGGGTCAGGGTGCGGCGCGCCTTAGGAGTTCCAGGGTACGGCGCATGCCGGCCTCGTTGCCGAGGCTGCGGTAGATCTCCCTGGCCTGCTCCAGCGGCTCCACCGCGGCCCCGCGGCCGCCCGCGTCCAGGTGCGCCTCGCCGAGGTAACGCAGGCTCCTGGCCATCCACCACCGGTCCTCGAGCTCCTCGAACCCCTGCACGGCCCGCCGCAGCTCCCGTTCCGACTCCTGGATCCGTCCCAGCCTCGCCAGCGCCCGGCCGGCCGACACGGCGGTCCTGGCCACCCCCCACGAGTCGCCCAGCGCCGCGAGGATCTGCTCGGCCCGCCGGACGTACTCGAGCTCGCGCAGCCCGTTGTCCGGGTCGCCCACCTCTCCGGCGGCCCGCAGGCAGCGTGCCTCCTCCCACAGCTCACCGCGCTGCTTGAACATCTCGGCGGCCCGGTCGAGGCTGAACCCGGCCCTGGTGAACAGGTTGACGGCCAGCCGGTGGTCGCCGTCCCCGTGCTCGGCGCGCGCCTGCGCGGCCAGCACCTCGCCGTAGACGCGCAGCGTCTGGGCCTCCGAGTAGCGGTTGCCCTCCCGTTTGAAGATCTCCAGGGCGTCCTCCAGCAGCTCCCTGGCCTCGTCCGGACGGCGTTCCGTCATGCGCATCTCGGCCAGGTTGCGCTGGGTGCGGGCCATCCACCACAGGTCGTCCTCACCCTTGAACGCGGTGATGGCGCCGATGAGGTAGTCCTGCGCCCGGTCCAGGTGGCCGTCGCTGAACAGCGTCATTCCGATCGTGCGCATGGCCCTGGCCGCCCACCACGACTCCCCCAGGTCGGCGAACGCCTCCAGCGCCTGTTCCGCCTCCTTCAGCGCCCGTTCGCGCAGGCCCAGGCCCCCGTGCACGGAGGCGCTGTCGAGCAGCGCGATGGCCAGCGCGCGCCGGTCGCCGCTCTGCGCGGCGGCCTCGCAGCCGATCTCCGCCACGGCCACCCAGTCGGGCCAGTACGCGCGCAGCGAGTGGCACAGCGAACAGAACGCCCGGGTCAGCCCCCAGGTCAGCTCCCACAGCTCGAGCTGGCGGGCCAGGTGGATCATGGCGATCAGCGACAGCCGCTCGGCGTTGAGCCAGTCGGCGGCCCGTACTTCCCCATCGGGGGCGGAGCGGCGGCCGCCGCGGCTCCAGTCCTGCGGCCAGCGGTCCTGCGCGGCCTCCTCGGCGCGGCGGCGGTAGCCGTAGAGGACGCGTTCGACGGCGGCCCTGCGCCGTCCTGCCTCGTCCTGCTCGGCCAGTTCCGCGGCGAACACCCTGACCAGGTCGTGCAGGCGGTAACGCATCGCGCCGGTCTGGTCGGTGCCCGAGCACTCGGCGAGCTGGGCGTCGATGAGGGCCTCGAGCTGGTCGGCGCCGTCGAGCCCGGAGATGTCGAGGAGCTCGCCGGCCACCCATCCGGGCACGTCCGGCGCGGTGAGCGCGCTGAGCAGGCGCAGCAGGCGGCGCTGCATCCCCGTGCAGTCGTCGTAGCTCAGCTGTACGGAGGCGCGCACGCTCTTGTCGACCGTCGGGGCCACTTCGAGCTGGTCGAGGCGGCGGCGGGTGTCGGCCAGGCGGCCCGCCATCTCGCGCATGGTCCACTGCTCACGGGTGGCCAGCCGGGCGCCGCAGATGTTGATCGCCAGCGGCAGGTAGTCGCACATCCGCACGATCTCCTTGGCGGCGTCGAGGTCCTCGACGACCCTGGCGCCGCCGGCCAGCCGGGCCAGCAGCTCCACGCCGTGCGCCTCGCTGAACACGCCGAGCCGCGTGTCATGGGTGCCGTTCAGGAACAGCGGCGCACGGGACGTGACCAGCACCGCGCACCCGGGCTCGGCGGGGATCAGCGGTTTGACCTGGTCGGCGTCGTGGGCGTTGTCCAGGCCGACGAGGATCCTGCGGCCCTTGGTCCAGGTCAGCCAGAGCTTGCGTAACTCGTCGAGGCCGCCGGGGTCGGTGGTCAGGCGCACGTCGAGCGCGCGCAGAAACCCCATCAGCACCTCGTCCGGGCGGACCGGGGCGTCCACGCCGCCGCGCAGGTCGGCGTAGAGCCTGCCGTCGGGGAACCAGCCGGCCACCTCCTGCCCGAACCTGGTCATCAGCGCCGACTTGCCGACGCCGCCCCGGCCGTACACCGAGACCACGAGGGGCGGCGAGAGGTCCGAGGACTTCCTGCGCTCGGTGAAGACCTCGCGTAACTCGGCGAGCGACTCCGCGCGCCCGGTGAAGTGCTCGGGGACGGGCGGCCACTGGTCGGGCGAGAGCGAGGCGGGGCCTGGCAGGGCCGGGCGCTTGGGCTCGCGTGGCTCGGTGGTGGCCCAGGTGGTCAGTCCTACGAGGACGGCCGCCGCCCCGGTGACGGCGATCTTGGCCGCCGCCGGGATCTCCCACTCCATGGACGCCGTCAGCACGCTCGCCGCGGCGGCCGCCAGTCCCGCCGAGACCGGCGCGGCCCAACGTACCCTTCTCCGTCGTGGTTTCGGTCTGTCCGGCAGCTCGCCTGTCAACGAACACCCCCTTGCGGGTGATTCAAACCGATGGGGTACGGCTTGCGCCAGCCGTACCCCATCGTTCATTCACTAGCCGATCACGTGACAGGTGGCCGTCGCCGTCTTGGTGGGGTCGCTCTCCGAGGTGGCGGTGAGCTTGACCCTGGCCAGCCGGTCGCCGCCGGACGCGCGCACGGCGTTCACGGTGACCAGATCCTCCTTGCCGAACGCGACGGAGGCCAGCGCGTTCGGGAGCTGGGCGGTCCAGCCCTTGCCCTGGACCTCGGCCTTGAGTCGGTAGACGTCGGAGTTGAGGTAGGCGCTGACGTCCTCCGGGTGCTGTCCCTGCGCCGGCGCGGACTTACCGGTGTTGAACAGCGGGAACTTGCAGCTGGAGACGCCCTTGCCGGTCGGCAGGCCGGCCGCAGGGAGCACCTTGACGCCGCGCTTCTGCGGGCCCGCGCCGCCGAGCGAGCGGATGGCGACGGTGTAGGAGAGGAGGCCGTCGCGGTCGCGCTTGACGTCGGTGATGTAGAAGTGCAGGCGGTTGGCCTGGTCGACGTACTCGTACTCGCTGCCGGAGTCGGTGCCGGCGTGGAAGAGGGCGTCGGCGAGCTGGCGGTAGTCGCCGATCGTGATCGGCACCCTGGTCCCGTCGGGCATGACGTAGTCGGTCATGTTGATGTCCTGCGGGTTCGCGTCGATCACCCACTCGAACGGGGCCTTGTCCTGGTTCTTGGTCTTGGCCAGCAGGACGCCGGAGTCAGGGGTGAACGAGTCGGTGCCCATGCGGTCGACCACCTCGACCGTGTAGTTGTCGTAGCCGCCGCCGTCGCAGAGCGGGTCGGCCTTGTCGCACGAGCTCTTGTCGCCGTCGGCGTCGAAAGAGATGTTGACGCCGGCCAGCCCGTTCTTGCCCGGCTGTGCCACGCGGGCCAGGACCCTGGCGGTGACCAGGCCCGACTCGTCGAGCGCCGCGCGCGACAGGCGTAGGACGTTCTGCTCGTCCACCATCTCCAGCTTGATCTTGTTGCGGAGCATGTGCTGGGCGCCCATGGACGCGCCGGCCGTCGGCGGGATCAACCAGCGGGAGTGCGGGCCGCCCGGACCGTTGAAGCTGCCGCGGCTCAGCATCTCCCAGACGCCGGTGTACGCCCGTTTGGGCGGTACGGCGTAGGGATTGTTGTAGTTGTCGGCGATGCCCATGATGTGGCTCAGCTCGTGGGCGTAGACGGCCATGCCGGAGCTCTCGGCCTGCACCGAGTCGATGCCGAAGCGGGCGTTCGGCCAGAAGTTGGAGCCGGCCTGCCACGAGGTCCAGTCGACGTAGCGGGTGGCCACCCAGTTGGGCAGCGCCGGGTCCGGCGGGCCCCACTCGTCCGGCACGTCCTCCTTGGTCGGGAACTTCATCATCCCGAACTCCTGCCAGGTGGACGACTCGTCCTGGCCGGCGCTCAGGTAGAAGACGAAGTCGAACTGCTTGGCCACCTCCTCGCCGACGGCGGAGATCCAGGCGGCGTTGCCCTCGGTACGCAGGTTCTTGGTGCAGCTGTCGCCCGACGGGCAGCCGGTGCCCGCCTGGAACTCCATCGCGTACTCGTGGTCCTTGCCCGACAGCGTGTAGGGCCCGAACCCGGTCAGCTCCACCCCGTACCTGCCGCCCGAGTCCTCCATCCAGTACTCGTGGATGGTGTGCCCCTTGTTGAGGGCGTTCGGGGTGTTGAGGAAGTCCTGGTAGAACCTGGCCACCTGGTCGCGCGGGATGTCGTGGGCCTCGGCGCTCGGGTTCGCGTAGATGGTCGAGCCCTTGGGCTGCGTGACCACGAACGGCTGGTTCGGGTAGTCGAGCAGCACGAGCGCGCCCTTGAACGTGCGCTTCGACCCCTTGACGGCAGGGTCGTTCCACTTGGTGCCAGGCGGCTGCTTGTAGTCCGCCCACGTCATGCTGTCGGGGTTCGCCCAGTTCTGCGGGTCGATGGGCTTGATGCCGCCGGGCGGGCGGGTGCGCAGGGCCTGGGCGTCGGCGGGTGCGTCGAGCTGCCAGGGCTGCGTTTGCGGCCAGTGGTTCTGCCGCCACGGGTACTCGGGGTCTGTGGGGGGTGCTGCGGAAGCAGGGGTCGCGATCAGGCTCACCGGGATCAGCACGATGGCCGCCAGCACACCCTGTAACAGCTTCTTCGGGGCAATCACGGATTGACGGTATAGACGTTATTGCAGGAGATCAACGATCAGGTGCCGCGAAATGAGCGCCCTGTCGCGATTTATCCGTACCGGGAAATTGCCTGGTTCGTCCCGATTGCGCACTTGTCCTGGCTCACGTTTAATGCCCTGAAGGGAAAGTCCGACGGGAGATCTCATGCCGTCTGCGATGCGCGCCGGCCCGGCTCTGGGCAGGCGCGCGCCCGCGCCCGTCGTGATCCATTCCGCCCCGCTCGTCCTTCCTGTCTGCACCGATCCGATCCGTGACGGTGCGGTGGCGGTCAGGGGTGACCGGGTGGTCAAGGTCGGTACGCGGACCTCGGTGCTCTCGTCCTTCCGCCGCGCCGCCGAAGTGCGGTGGACGGGGATGATCGTGGCCGGGCTGGTGGACGCCTGCGGCGTCGCCCCCGCCGCCGGCGTGACCGCTCGGGCCGGCGTGGTGTCCGACCTGGCCGATCCCGTCGGGGTCCCCGGCATCTCGTACGTCGAGGTGACCAGCGGGAGCGAGGAGGAGTGGGAGGCGCACGGGCGGAACGCCCTGATCACGGCCATTCGCGAGGTCGAACGGCCGTGCGCGGTGGGGATCGCGGCGCACACGCCGGATCCTCAGGTGCTGGAGGACGTGGCGGTGCTGGCCAGGACGTTCGGGCTGCGGCTGCTGGCGGATCTGGACCGGCACTCGCCCGCGGCCCTGGACGAGGCGGGGGTGCTGGGGCGGCTCTGCCACGTCGTCTGCGCCCGGCCCCTGGACCCCGGGGAGCGCAAGCTGCTGCGGCTGCGCCGGACCGTGGTGGCCGTCCGCCCGGCCGGCCTTTCGCCTGGGGCCGACGTTCCGGCGCTCCTCGACGAGGGCAACCCGTTCGCCCTCGCCACCGGTCCCCATCCCGGTCCCGGCGGCGTGCTCGGGGTTGCGGGGGCGATCAAGCGGAACGCCCGTGAGCTCGGGCTGCGTACCCGAGGGCTGGACGGCAAGCTGGTGGCGGCGGCCACGTCGGGCGGGGCTCGCGCGCTGGGGATGGACCGGGGCGAGGGGCGGATCGGGTCACTGGCGCCCGGCACCCGGGCCGACTTCGCCGTCTTCGACGCCCGCGGCCGTTACCCGTACTCGGCTCTCCTGGCCCAGCCACCCTGGCTCGGCACGGTCCTCGGCGGCACCGTCATCACCCCGCCCGCCGCCTGAACACCCACCCCTCTCACGGCCTCTCCCCACACTCGCGCCACCCCGCCGCCGACCCGGCGCCGCCTGCGTTCATCTGTCTCGACGTCGCCACTGCGCCCCGAACCGCGCCCGGCGGGGGGGGGGGGCCGGGCGCGGGGGGGGTGCGGCCAGCTCCCCCCGCGGGGGGGAGCGGGGCTTGTCCGCCAACCCCCGCGACCAAAAAACG